>JAHFGN010000023.1 GCA_023247415.1 Candidatus Omnitrophota bacterium | reverse complement strand
CGCTTCCGGGCTTTCAGTCGGGTTGAACATCTTTATCGCGCTCTTATTCTCGCTTCCAAACCCTTTTGGCGCGACTACAAGGCGCGCCTTGTCGCCTTTCACCATGTCAAGGTGTATGACAGCCGGCGTATTGTCGTTTGTATTCTTTCTCAATATAGCGTCATCTACGACAGAATTTCGGAGGCAGCCGCGCCTGTATCCGAGCCTGACGCCTTCATCTATCGCCTCTTTTAGATCGCCTCCGACAAAGAGGCAATCCTGGCCCATTTCTAAAAATACGGTTGCCAGGCCGGTGTCCTGGCATATGGCAAGGCCCTTTGATTTGGCGAGTCTCGCGTTTTCTAATATCAATTTTAAAATGTCCCTGGCCCTAGGGTGAGTCTCTTTCTTCAACGCGGCCTTCAGTCCTTTTAGGACATCTCTGCGCAATTCGAAATTTGCCTTGACACAGAGTTCCGCGACAGCATCTCTTATTTTTAAGGTATCTATCTCTCTCATTTTAATACCTAATACCCAGATTCTGGTTACTGGTTTCTGGTTACTGGTTACTTCTGTTTTTATATTCCGCGCTGACCGTAGTCTTTATCCCTCCGCGGGCGTTGAATTCGCCGAAAACTTCAGCCCACTTCGGAGCGCACGCCTTGACGAAATCGTCGAGGATCTTATTGACGACATGCTCATTGAATATCCCGACATTTCTAAACGAGACCTCATAATATTTGAGCGACTTTAACTCGATACACCATCTATCAGGAATATACCGAATGGTTATATTCGCGAAATCCGGCAGACCTGTCTTCGGACAGAGGCACGTAAATTCCGGAATATCTATCTTTACCGTGTAGTCCCTGTCAGGATATTGGTTCTTCCACACCTCCAGCGCCGGTGTCTTGAGGCGCTTCACATCCTCCTGCAGTCCTTCGTACGAACTCTTTAAGCCAACCCTTGAACCTAGAGCCTTGAACCTTGAACCCTTTCTCATCTGACCCCTAATATCTTATGGACCTGCGGTATTATGGCGGATCCGGCGAGTCCGCCATCCTCCGCCATGTTTAAAAATCGCAGCAGTTTATCATTCGCTATCTCCGCCGTGCCTCCAATAGCTTCAACAGGCTGAAGTATAAACGGGATGAGCTTATCCTGCGCAGATATAAGGCGCGTTGACCTTCCGATATCTTCTTCGGTCGTAGAGTCTGACACAACGGCCTTGACAAAGACCTCTTTCCTGCAGGCAACTTTAAGAAATTCTTCGTGCTCCTTCCAGAAATCCCTCTGGCGCGTGGAGGATGGCAATTTAAAGTCCATCGCGACTATATCGACGTAATCTATTATCTCTGAAAGCCTCTCCGGGAGGGTCCCGTTCGTCTCCAGATAAACCTTGCGGCCCGATGCCTTCAGGCGCTTTAAAAATTCTTTCAAAAATTCAGTACACAATAAAGGCTCTCCCCCCGTTAGCGAGACAGAGTGGTGAGGCCCGCAATCCGCATCCAACCTGTTTATTTCATCCATAAGGCGCTCTTCGTCATATTCTTTCTGCGCAAGTTCTGGCGGGACATCGCACCAGGCGCATCGCATATTACAGGCCTTGAAGCGGACGAAGATCTGCTTCTCTCCTGCGTACGGGCCTTCGCCCTGGATCGATGAGAATATTTCAGTGATATATGCTTTCATAGGTTCGTCAGCGGGTCTTCTATCCCTATCTCTTCAAATCCTTTCGCCCTGAGCCTGCACGAATCGCACTCATTGCAAGGCACCCTGCCGCCTTTATAACATGACCATGTATATCGATACGGCACGCCCAACTTCATCCCGAGCCTGATAATCTCCGCCTTCGTCATATTTATGAGCGGCGTTGAAATCTTTATGGGCCTGCCTTCCACGCCGGTCTTGGTGCCGATTCCGGCCATCTTCCTGAAGGCCCGGTAAAAGAGAGGCCGGCAGTCAGGATAACCGGAAAAGTCTATGGCGTTAGCGCCTATAAATATAGCCTGCGCGCCGATCGCTTCCGCGTAAGAGAGGGCTATGCTCAAGAATATGATATTCCTCCCAGGGACATAAGTCGACGGTATGCCGGCCCTGATCCCTGAGCCTTGAACCTTGAACCTTGAACCTGCAGCCGGCTTGGGGAGCCTCAACGCCGCGTCTAAAAGACTCGACCCCTTCCAGGGAAATCTTATCTTGAATATCTCGCATGCAAGGCCTGAGGCTTGAGCTATCTTTCGGGCGGATTCTATCTCGCGGCGATGCCTCTGGCCGTAATCGAAGATGAATGGCCGGCACTCATATCCTTTTTCTTTGGCCAAAAATAGCGTCGTGGCAGAATCTAACCCTCCGGATAGAAGCACAACTGCCTTCTTCTTCAAACCTTAATCACCTCTGTATTCTGCACAGGAAGCATCAGTCTCCCAAACAGTCACACTTGACACTTGACACTTGACGCTTGACACTTTCAATCTGTCATAAATGAACTTTGCAATATTCTCGGACGACGGATTCACCTTCTTAAAATAAGAATGTTCATTCAAATCTGAATGGTCGAGTTCCGTCAGGACATCTTTCAGGGCCTTCTTGAGTATGGTGAAATCTATCACCATCCCCTGTTTATTCAATTTACTGGATGCGGCAGCCGCCTCCACTATCCAATTGTGGCCGTGGACATTCTCGCATTTTCCATGATAGTCGCGCAGATTATGCGCGGCGCTAAAGCTTGATTTGACCTTTACTTCGTACATAGCGTCACTCCGAGGGCTTCACGCATCTTATCTTCTGTTTCAAGAATCTCTCCCCCACTTCCATAAAGTGTTTAGGGTCATCGCTCACAAAAAATTTATGGAATGGCTTCTTGTTAGACCGGTTCGCGATGCCGTGGGCGTCAAGGATCCTGTCAGCTTCTATCGCCACCTCTTCCGCGGAATCGACGAGCGTCACAGTCTTTCCCATGATCCCTTCTATCGCCGGTTTAAGAAGCGGATAATGGGTGCAGCCCAGAATCAG
This sequence comes from Candidatus Omnitrophota bacterium, assembly GCA_023247415.1. Taxonomy (GTDB): domain Bacteria; phylum Omnitrophota; class Gorgyraeia; order 2-01-FULL-45-10; family JAHFGN01; genus JAHFGN01. The sequence goes on along the minus strand of JAHFGN010000023.1, from coordinate 20,251 downwards.
GGTATCTATATCCTTTGCCTTCAGGCCTTTCAGGTAGCCGAAGGCGATTTCGCCCGTCACTTTAGAGTCCAGCCATCCTTCTTCTACCAATGGAACGAAGAGCGGGCAGCTCTCGCCGAATACGGTTATTTTAGGATTGGCGCTCTTCAATTCCTTCTGGTAAGCGCCGCTTCCGATGGTTGCCCTTGTGCCTATTATGCCGACGCGGTTATTCTTTGTCGCGCCGGCGGCTCGCCTGGCGCCCGGCCTTATCACGCCGACTACGGGCACCTTGAAACACCTCTTGAGAAAATCTAGGGCCAGCGATGAGGCCGTGTTGCACGCGACGATGACTATCTTGACGTTGTGCCTCATCAGAAACTCGACATTCTCCACCGAAAATCTGGTAATGGTCTCCCTGGACTTTGTGCCGTAAGGGACTCTCGCCGTGTCCCCGAAGTAGACAATGTTCTCTTTGGGCAGCTGTCTCCTCACCTGGGCCACAACTGTTAATCCGCCTACACCTGAGTCGAATATCCCTATCGGCCTGGATTCTTTCATGTCGTGAAACCGTTAGTCCTCTCGAACTCGCCCTTGAAGGCCAGTATGCCGTCAGCCAGGACCTGGGATATCCTGTCGACATAGTCCGGGGCCTTCATCTTTGCCGCGTCAAGCCTGTTCGTTAGAAATCCGACTTCCACCAGGACACTCGGCATGCGCGTCTCTCTCAGGACATGAAACCTGGCGGGCTTCATACCCCTGTCCTTCATCGGAAGGTCCTCTTTTACGGCAGCCAATATTCGGCGCGCGAGTTCCTGCGATTCCAGCCTGTTTTCCGCAAGGACCATGTCCCAGAGCGTGATCTCAAGTTCCTTTGAACGGCCCGCCCGGCTGGCCCCTTCTATCCTGCAGGGTTCGTCCATGGCGGCGTTCGCGGCCCGTTCATTGTCATCGATCGCGCCTGTCAGATAGAAGCATTCGAAACCCTTAACCCTGCCCCGTCGGGAGGCGTTGGCGTGGATGCTTATAAATATATCCGAGTGTTTTTCGTTGGCGATAACGCAGCGGTCTTCCAGGGAGATAAATCTGTCCGAACCCCTCGTCAGGACCGCGTCAATGCCGTTTGCCTCCAGGATGCCCTTAAGCCGTCTTGCTATCTTCAGGGTAATATCTTTTTCCCTGATCCCGAATTTTTTGGACCTTGCGCCTATGTCGCGGCCGCCATGGCCGGGGTCGATTATTACGGTCTTTACTCTTAATCTTGGGCCTATCTCAAGGACTGTCTTTTCGCCGATATTTTGTATGTCTTGCTGGAAGGCGGCCTGAGTCTTAAGATACGGCGAGCGAGTCGCGCATCCCGCTACAGTCAACGACAGGATTATAATATAGAATATCCGCATTTTTAGCAGGCATCCTTCCTCTTTAGGGAAGGGGAACATTAAGGGGAAACCGTAGGTTTTCCCTTAAGAACGTTCGGGCGCTAGCTCCGCCCTTGTTCAGTATGAAGCGGGCTTAAAGGGCGACGCTTCCTATTGCGTCTCACCCGAAGGCCGAACGTTCCAGTGGTGGAGGTGGCCGGACACGTACTCTACCTATTTCTAAGCAGCGTGGACTATCTCTTCACCCCGCTATTTCGCGGGGGCCCAGCGTATTATAGAAGGCATGAATTTATCGTTGGTTTAGCTCTCTAATCTTAGCCACTAAACGCATCTTTTGTTCGAGCATTTTAGGAGTATACTTACCAGCTCGATGCGTTACAGACTTATATTTCTTCGTTATTAAATCTGCTTGTGGCTTTTTGATGATTAAATAACCTTTGATTTCGTTGAGAAAACGCAACGCCCTATCTTGCCGAACTGACCAGGCATATGAATCATGATGATGGGGCAAACGTTTCTTTTTAGAAGCTATCAACCCACCCACCTTCGCCTTTACCCACTTCAATAGTTTTAAACTATTATTGGCAATGGCGACAAAAGGAATGGGTGTTTCATTTTTATGATGCTTCATTAAAGTAACAGTTCCTTCCCCATCTACTATACCTGCCAAATACGCTTTCTCAACCTCATCCAACGATACCACCTCCTATCCCCTTAGTTAATAAAGGGAGTCTCTGCAGGGCTTACACCCCTCAGGATTGCCCTCGGCTTTACGTTAGGGTTTCCCTGATGTAAGCTGGGTTTTTCACTAAGAGTTGCCTCTTTAGTGCGACTCATGATGAATCGAACCGGCGTCCCCAAGCATCGAAGCAAAGGCATCTACATGTTTATCCTAATCTTTAATTTCCCCTCGATGAGCTTCAATAGGAGGAATCTCATTTAGGGTATCCTTCTTTGACTTCGCCCAAACCGCCAAAGGACGAGCGGATCAGGCTATCCTGCTTCAGACGCTAATCCGGCCCCACAGGATGAGCCGGTTAACGGGTTACCTTATAAAGGTAACGCTGCCGGAAGAACGGGACCCGGCACCACTTGCATGGTGCTTAGGAGCTCGTTCACCGTTGCTGGCACTCTTAGATTGTCAGCATTTTGTTTTTGCCAGGTGTTTAAAGAGGCCTCCTAGCAACCTCTACATGCCACCTTCGTCTCGCTTACCTAGGTCGAGACCTTTCACCCCCAAATTGTCAAAGAATCACCGCCTCTTCATCGCGCGGCGCAGCTCGCGCTCCGATTCCCGTTCCTTTATGGCGCGGCGCTTATCGTAGAGCTTTTTGCCTTTCGCAAGGCCTAATTCCACTTTCACCATTCCTCTTTTAAGGTATAATTTCAGAGGGACGAGCGCTAAATTCTTCGTCGAAACTTCGCCGGAGAGCCTGTCAATCTCTCGCCTGTGCAGAAGAAGTTTCCGCGGCCTCATCGGATCGGGGTTGTTTATGTTCCCGAACTCATAAGGCGCGATATGCATATTATACAGATAGAGCTCCCGCCCATCGAGTTTGGCGAAACTGTCTTTTAGATTGGCGTTGCCCTGTCTTATGGACTTTACCTCAGGTCCTTTAAGTTCTATCCCTGCCTCGAAGCTGTTGAGGACCGTATAATCGTGATAGGCATGCCTATTCGCTGCCGCTACCTTATCGGCCTTGGTATCCATTGTGCCATATAATAATATCATATAAAGCAGGCAAAATCAACGCGCATTGACAGGGGGTGGTTTTTGAGGTATACTCAAGGGAAATTCAGCGGTTTTCTAAGCGGAAGTGGCGGAACTGGCATACGCCTACGGCTCAGGACCGTAGGCCCGTAAGGGCTTGAGGGTTCAACTCCCTCCTTCCGCACCACTCTTTTACACGCAGCGCCTCTCGATGGGTGTTGAAACGAGCGAGCGCTAAAGCGAAGCGAGGAAAAGGCCTCTGGCCGTCAGCGAGCGAGGTGAGGTTACGCAGCCCCCTCTGGGGGCGAAGTAACCAACTCCCTCCTTCCGCACCATGGTCTAACGAATACCTAATATTTATCGGATGATTTCCAAAAGGCCTTCAGGCAATTTTCCGAATCGAATCCCTTTCCCCAGATTGCCGCGCCATAGGTTCTTAGGAAATGCTCCGCGTGCCTTTTGAAGGTAAAAGACGCGCTTGAGCGCGGACTTTTTTCCAACGCCCTGCCCCAAAGCGCAGCCAATGCTGACGGTTCAACAGGGTTATTCCGCAATACCTTTACCAGGTCATCGACATCGGGATCCAGGTACCTTGTGATTTTCCCGATGGACCAATACGCGCTCGACAATACGGACACCGCTACCCTGCCAAAGGTTTTATAGGCCGCGGTGTGTTTCCTGTAATCCAAAAATGTGATTTGTGACCAGCGGTCAATATCCTCGGAAAAATTAACCGCGATACCCGTTACGCTGGAGGCCCGGTTGATGGCGTCTTCAATATATTTAAGATTTTTTTTATCGCAGCTTATCTCAAAATCTATATCAATGCTTGGCCGGCTGCCTCCAAGGATCGTCCCGGCGGCCGCGCCCGTCAGGATGACCTCCAGCTTCCCTCCTGCGGCGAGGCCTTCGATATTCCGATTAAGCGCCTGAAAAAATTTATCGATCTGTCTCTTATCCACGCCGTTTCCTGCTTTTTAACTCCATATGCTTGGCCAGCCTTGATAATAAATTATTCAAGGCGTTATCCCCTAAAGCCGCTTTTAGCATTAACCAGTTCGCGATATAATTGCGGCGGGACTTGAGGGCTTTTTTATATATTCCGTTCAGGGCATTGGCTCTATTTCTGATTATAGCCGAAAGCATGGCGCCGATAAGGGCCCTCTGGCCCTCACGAGGCGGCCCAGCGGACCGCCCCAGGCCTATTTCCGCTATATCCTCAAGCGACTCCCGGCTCAAATCCAATTTCTTAAAACAGACCGGCGCTATGCCGTTTACAAGGACTCCCGGATCGATCCCAAGGGCCGCGGCAAGCGCCCTCAAGGTTGAGATAGAGATCTCTTTTTTGCCTTTTTCGATAGCGCTTAAGTTTGGCCGCGGGATGCCGGACCCCTTAGCCAATTCCTCTTGGGAGAGGCCTTTAAAGACCCTCCAGAGGTATAGATTCTGCCCAAAGCCAACCATACATAAAATGTAGCATATTTACTACATTTTGTCAAGAGGGGTTGGCGGGGTTTTCAGGACGCCTCAAGCCTTCACTTAAGGCCTCTTTGTAGGAGATGAGCTTAATATTATTTTCCTCTACAGCCTGCCTCACCCTTCGGCTGACCAGGGCGTAAAGCTCATATTCGCAATTGACATGCCATCTATAATCATCCAGCACCTGCGGGTCGAGGAAACCCGGATGCGCGACGAGTTCTGTGGCGCCCTCTTCCAGAGAGCCCAGCATTTTAACAAGGAGCTCTTCCGACAGCCTTCCTGAATCTATAAAACCCAGCAGGTGATCCGGCGAGAATAGTCCGGAGTTCCGCATGACCCTCTCGCCTTCTTTCGTGAAATTGCGGCTTAAGAAAAGCCTGTAGGCCTTGCCCGGCGTGAGCGGCCCTATGACCTTTTCTTCGCGCAACAACCTGATAGCCGGTATGCTGCACTCCCTGGCCAGGCCGATAAATATCCGGAGCATCCTCGGCAATAAGTGAATGTGCTCGTGGCTGTCCAGATGCGTTATCTCGAAACCCGCCTTCCGTATCCTGTCGATCTGCGCCTTGAACTCGCGTCGGAGGTCGTCCTCCCGCATCCTTCCGAAGATAAACTCCGCCAGGAAAAGTTCCAGACTTTTTGCGTCTTTGCCAAGGGCCAGATTCGGAATTTCGGTGATAGAAAGGTGGGCTCCGACATCGCCGATTCCATTCGCGCGGGCCAGCCTCACGGCATCGTCGAAGGCCCCTCCCGCGGCGAGGACGCTCACACTCGTGACAATCCCCTCGCGCACCGCCTTTACGATGCCTTCGTTTATCCCTTTGGACATGCCGAAGTCGTCGGCGTTTACTATCAGGTATTTCATCGGAGTCCGGAGGCCCAGTATGAAAACATGTCGTAGAGCGACCTGGCCATTACGGAAAAACGCGATATGGTGGATTTGCCTTTGGTGCGGAGCTGGAAGACAAGGCCGTACTGCTCGATCTTAAATCCCTTCTTAATCGCCTCGCAGAATATCTCAGCATCGATAAACGGGCTCTCTGATCTGAGCGCCATCCCATCAAAAACTCTTCTTTTATATATCTTAAATCCGGAGTTCACATCTCTCATATCCAGGCCGAAGAGCAGCCGCACCAAAAAGTTGTATCCCTTCGAGATTATTATGCGTTTGAGGCTCGCGTCTTTTATGACAAGGCTGTAGGCGCTCACTATATCGGCGTCATCCATCAATTTCAGCGCTTCTACTATATCCGCCTTCTTCACCGGAAGGTCGGCGTCCGTATACAGAACGGTCTCTTTGGCCGCCGCCTTAAGCCCTCTTTTTAGCGCGCCGCCGAATTTGGTGTTTCGGCCCAGGCGAATCAATCGTATATGATTGTCGCCTTTCGCAAGGGCGTCCACTATATCGGCTGAGCCATCCGTAGAGCCGTCATCCGCGACAATGATCTCATAGTCATCCGCCGCGTCTTTCGCGATGGCACTGACGGCCCTCACTGCCGCGGCAATACCCGCGGCCTCATTAAACATGGGAAGGACAAAGGATATATTCGGCCGGTTCATGGTTTGGCGCGCTCCCTCTTCTCTAAATAGACGCCGCCATCCGGAATCTTATTCGTCACTATGCACTTCTTGCCGAGCCTCCAGACGACATATGTCGTTTTTGAATAACGCGGTTTCGTGTCAAGTTCGTACAGCTGTATATGATTCTTCTCTTTCAATACAGCCCACACCCTTTTGTCTCTACTCAAGAATTTAACCAGCTCATGGTGTTTGTCTAAATCCGCCGGAAACCTGCCTGTGTAGAACGCTATGCCTCTTTGATAGTGAGACTCGCAGCCGACCGCCTCATCCGTTTTCATAAGTGTTTTCAGCTTCTCGGCGGCCAACCTGCTGGTCTCATGGATTTCTATCGCCGGCAGGACAGAGAAACTGAAATTCACCAAAAACGCGACGCAGGAGGCGGCTATCAGGACAAGAGAGCCCGTAAATCTATTTCTGATGAAGAAGACGAACGACAGCGCTATCCCCGTTATAAATATGAGGCCTCCGGATACGGCGCTTTTTATATTTACGATATCGGCATAGTTTCTGGTGATGAATATATACGCCCCTACGGCTATAGCCCCGACGGCAACTAATAGAAAAAAGTGCGCGAACCGCGTCCACTTCAATACAGCGGTGAAGCCGGGTCCTGCGAGCTCATTCCAAAGCGCGCCTACCATTACGCTCGCTGGAATAAATACAGGGAATATATACGTCGGAAGCTTCGTGCTGGAGATGGAGAAGAATACAAAAAATGCCGCGAACCATAATAACAGGAATGAGTGCCCCAGGCGCGCATCGTCATCCTTATCCGCGAAGGCCTTTCTTACATTCTGCCATAGCGCGACGGGCAGAAACGCGCTCCAGGGGAAAAACCCCGCGAAGAGGACGGGTATATTATAATACGGCGCGACCCCCCACTCATGCTCCGGCTCCAGGAACCTCGTAATATGCCGGAACCCGAAGAATTCGTCTATAAATACCCTGCCGTGCCCCTTGTACATCGCCAGATACCATGGAAGCGTGACCGCGAGAAAGCTAAACGCCATCAAAACCAGCGGCATCTTCCCGATAGACTTCATATCCTTTCGTATAAAAAGAAAGAATAGAATCGCCGCGCCTGGAAGCAGTATGCCTATCGGGCCTTTTGTCAGAACCGCGAGCCCAAAGAACGCCGATGAAGCGGCATATGGGAGAGCCCTGCCTTTTCTGTAGCCATATATAAAAAATAGAAACCCCGCTCCTAAAAACACCGCAAGGGCCATGTCGGTCACGCACGCCCTCGAGAGGGCTATATATTCGACATTGGCGGCGGCTATCAGACTTGAGAAGATACCCGCCCTTCGCGAGAATAACGCCGCCCCCAGAAGATATGTTACTATCGTTCCGAGGAGGCCAAGGACCGCCGACGGGAATCGCGCCGCGAATTCGTTGACGCCGAATATCTTATATGACGCCTCAACCAGCCAGTAGAAGAGTATGGGCTTTTCGAACTGAGGCTTGCCATATAGATAGGGAGTGAGCCACTCCCCCCTCTGAAGCATCTCCTTTGAGGTCTGGCCATAGAAGACCTCGTCGGGATCTGTCAGCGCAAAGGAGCCGAGCCGGAAGAAGAATAAAAAGAAGGCCGCCAGCGCTAAAGCTGCTATTATCAGGATCGACTTTTTCATAATAAAATGGGGACAGGCTACTTTTTTCAGGCTATGTGGTACATGAAAAAAGTAGCCTGTCCCCATTTTCCCATCTATTAGTTATGCCGCTATTTCGGCAAGCGTCAACATCCCTTTTGCGACGCTGGCAGCCTTCTTCCCGGAGAGCAGCATCCCTCCGAATGTCGGGCCCATGCGCGGTATGCCGTATGCGGTCGCTGCCGCCATACCGCATACAATAAGCCCCGGGTGAAGCTCACCGGTCATCTGCACCACGCCGTCTTCTGAAGAGACAATATCCATCGGGCCGAATGTCTTTGACTCCAGCATGCCCCTTTTTCTTAAGGATTCCACGACATGGGCGTCATGGCCTGTGGCGTCGATGACCACCTTCGACTCTATCGCGACCGGATCGACGCATGTGATCGCCCTTGGCAGGGCAGAGACCGGCGTCCAGTTTATGACGACGCCCGCAACTCTCCCATTCTTGTATATGCAGTCGTCGAATTTAGTCATGTTTATGATCTTGGCGCCCGCGTCGCAGGCGGCCGAGATCAATTTGGAGCATGCTGTCGGGCCGTCTGCCGTGAATAGGCCGTCCTGGGCCTCTTCATAGGGTATCTTCAATTCATCCAGCATCTCCTGGCTGGGCGCCCTGAATGTCAGGACGTTCATAAGATAACCGCCTATCCAGAAACCTCCGCCTATGTAATTATTGGATTCGATTAATAACGTTTTGACGCGGCTCTCAGCCAAATGTCTGGCCGCGACCAGGCCGCTCGGGCCTCCCCCGACGATAACCACATCCGATTCGATATGGTCGTTAAACTCCCGCCAAAATCTTTCTGATATGGCCCTGGTGATAGCCGCCTCGCTTACCTGTTTAAATATACCCATATTGCGCCCTCCTTCTTGTTTATTATATTAAACCACTCTATGCCGCTTTTGTCAACTTCTTATACAGAGCGGCCAATAGGGCGGTTTTGCCGCCCACCCTGCCGCTTCCTATTTTACGGCCGTCTATCTTCACAACCGGAAGCACCTCAAATAGCGAGTTTGTCAGGAATACCTCCTCAGAGCCTGTCAACTCGCTGTATGAAATCGAGCCTTCTTCTGGTTTCAGGCCGGCGGCCTTTGCCAGACCCATGACCACTTTCCGCGTTACGCCCGGCAATATGCCGCTTGCAGGCGAGGGGGTCATGAGCATAGAACCACGCGAAATAAATATATTGCTCGTCGCCGCTTCAGCGATATGACCTTTTGTATTCATAAGAATGGCCTCATCACAGCCCGCCTTGCGCGCCTCCAGCCTCGCCAATATGTTGTTTAGAAAACCGAGAGATTTAATCCGCGATACCGGCGAATGCTCGTTGACTCTTACAGCTGCAACTTTAGCGCTTATCCCCTTTTCATAGATCCGCTTCGGATATGGCACGAATGGCTTTGCGAATATGATTACCTTTGGGGTAAACTTTTCCTCAAACTGCCCTATGGCAAATCTGCCTTCGCCCCTTGTAATATTGACTCGAATATAGGCGTCCCCCAGATGGTTGGTTTCTAAAAGGCTGTATATAGCCTTCTTCAATTCCTTATCGCTATAGGTCGGTTTAATCCTGACTATCCGAAGAGAGTTTTTTAGCCTCGCGAGGTGGGCATCGAGCCCGAATACGATACCCCCATACGACCGCGCGCTCTCGAAGACCCCGTCTCCATAGAGGAACCCCCTGTCAAATACGGATACCTTCGCGCTTTTCGAGTCTATTACCTTGTTGTTTATCCACACCTTCATGCAGGCTCTCCATCAGGCCGCGGGCCTTATCCAACGTCTCCTGATACTCTGCCTCCGGGTCAGAGTCTGCGACTATGCCCCCTCCAACCTGAAAGTACAGTTTCTTATCCTTCAATATAAAGGTCCTTATGACAATGGACGTGTCCATGGCGCCGCTAAAATCTATATAACCGATAGCGCCTGTATAGATAGACCTCTTGACAGGCTCCAGCTCTTCTATTATCTCCATAGACCTTATCTTTGGCGCGCCTGTGACTGACCCCCCCGGAAATGCCGCAAGGAGGCAGTCTATCGGCGTTGCGTCCTCGCGCAATCTCCCCGAGACTGCGGAGACGAGATGGAACACGTTGGAATACTTCTCGAGGGTGATGAATTCCGTCGGACGGACTGTGCCGTATTCGCATATCCGGCCAAGGTCGTTCCTCTCCAAATCCACTATCATCACGTGTTCGGCCCGGTCTTTTGGACTCGCGATAAGCTCCTGGGCCAGCCTCGAATCCTCAACAATGTCTCCGCCCCTTGGCCTCGTCCCTTTGATGGGCCTAGTCTCTATGCGGCCATCGTCTATTTTTAAAATCTTTCAGGCGATGAACTCAATATCACAGCGTCGCCAAAATTTAAATATGACGAAAATGGGGCCGGCGATATAACTCTCAGATTGGAATAGAGCTCGAAAGGGTCGCCCTCGAAGGCCGCTTCGAATCTGTGAGAGAGGTTGACCTGATATATGTCGCCTTTTTTGATGCAGCGCTTCGCGCGCTTTATCATCCTCATATACGACTCTTTTGTGAAATTCGATCCCAGACCCCATGAACTATAAGGGCTGTGTTTGAGATCGGAGCCGCTCGAGTATACTCCTTCTTTCAAATTATCGACGGCTACCACAGTATCATAGAAACCCATCACGCAGTCCGGAAGGTTCAAATCGTCCGCTGCCTTATCGTTTGAGTCTTCGATCGAATCTTTAAGGTCATACGCGAAGTATCCGACGCCGCCGGATACAAACGGGATCTCGGTCTGCCGTCGGGGTGTCTTGAAGGAAGAGAATATGTCCTTCAAGACCGCGAAGGGGTTGGCCCTGAAGGACTGGGCCCGGCCGTCCTTCCATTGAAGATGGATCGAGCCTCTTTTACTCTTAAATACTAGAAACGGATCCGACCCCAAAAAAGACCATCTCCCGAGCCTGCCGTCAACCCAGGAACTGTCCAGAATAAAGCTGTACGGCCGATCCTTAATATTTCTAAATAATTCCGGCGCTATTGGCATAACAATTGGGACAATATCTTCTGAAGCCGTTCTATCCCGGCCCTTATCTCCCCGCTTAAGGCCGAGCCGAAAGACGTATCTTTAGGCTGTATGGCCACCATGAATATATTTATCTTGGAATCTCCGGTCTTAAAGAGATCCGCGATCAGCCTGGGGGATATATCGTGGATCGCAAGACCCTTGCTGGATATCTCTTCTATATCGAATACCCGCGCTTCGCCGGGAGAGCCGTTGAAATCGCAGGCATCCAGTAATATTATGGTTCCCGGATTTGAGCTGAGTATGGGTATTATGTAATTCTCAGGCGCTGTGCCGCAGTCGAAGACAGCGGCTTCCACCCTGCCGTTTAGCGCCTCTATCAGCTTTGGGCCGAAACCATCGTCGCCCCTCAACGGGTTTCCGATGCCGACGACGGCGACGCTGCCTTTGATGCGGCGCTTTATTTTTGACGTGAGGTCATCCATTAAAATAGAAATACGGCGGCTGCTACAACTGTGGTGTGATTGCCTTCAGGATCTATGACTGCGGATTGGGTTACGTTGGTGGCCCTGACGATCTTGTCGCTTATGCGGTATATCGCGTTGTTCTCGTCCCAGGATTTATCCTCGTCGAACTCTATGCCGAGCGTCGAGGCCAACATGGCGGCGGCCAGGTCTTCCGCGAAGTCCCCCGCGACCTTTTCATTCTGGCCGAAAGAGTGGTGTTCACTTAAGTATCCATAGGCGTGCGGATCCGCGGGTATGGCGCATCCAACGCTGGCCGCGATGAGCCTGTGAGGTTCGCTTGAAGAACATCTCGACAGGACTGTGAACGCCACCATCCCCGGTATGAGTTCTTTCAAACCTTCGTTTCGGGAGACCATCTTGCATTCCGGAGGCAGGATGCTCGATACATGGACGAGGTTGTATTTTTCTATTCCGGCGTCGCGCAGGGCCAATTCGAAACTCCGGAGTTCCGTCTTGTGCGTCCCCGCGCCTTTTGTGCAGAAGAACTTCTTGGGAACAAGAATACTCTTTCGCGGCATCAACAGCATAAATAATACGCCTCTATTTTTTATTGCCGAATATATAGCCGAGGAATCTATAGATGAGCTTCGCGGCGAAGAAATCTGACGCCGGCTGGTCCTTTATAGGACAGAGTTCCACGACATCAAAGCCGACTACCTTCCTCTCCTTCGCGACTGAATGCAGGAGCTCTAAGATCTCATACCATCCTATGCCGCCGGGTTCGGGCGTCCCAACCGCGGGCATCAGGGAGGGATCGAATACGTCCATGTCTATTGTTACATAGACGTTGTCTGTAAGCGCCCTTGATACCTCATCCTTCCATAACGGCCTGTCCAATATATCGTAGACATTTATGCTCTTTATCCTTGCCGTGTTGGAATTGAGGAATTCCTTTTCCTCTTTTGACAGGCTCCGCATGCCAACCTGGACCAGAGGGCATATCTCGCTGATGCGGCGGGCCGCGCAGCCGTGATTATACCTGGATCCCCGGAATTCATCCCTCAAGTCATAATGGGCGTCTAATTGCAGGACAGACAGGTTCTCATACACCTCCCTGAACGCCTTGACTGCGCCCGCGCTTATCGAATGTTCTCCTCCGAGAATAACCGGAAACTTCCCGGCCTTCAACTGCTCAGCGGTTGAAAGCCGCACCTTTTCTATCATCTCCTCGGGCGCGACGTCATTGATCGCCAAACCGTTCGTGGTGTGTATGCCTATCCTGTATGTCTCCTGGTTCAGCTCATCGTCGAAAAGCTCCATATTAAGCGACGCGTCTATTATGGCTTGGGGGCCTTCTTTCGTCCCTTTCTTATATGTCGTCGTCCTCTCATACGGCACCTCCATAATAACGACCTTCGCTTTTTTGAAGTTGGAATATTCTTCATCCAGGCCGATAAAATTCTTCTTCGCCGGATTTTGGCTTAAGAGTGTTATGACCTTATCTTCCATCTATCAATCCTTTATCCTTTAAGAGTTGGGATATAGCGGCAGCGAATCCCAGGGCCTTTTCGGCGTCTCCTTCGGCGAGCGTCCCTACGCCGCAGCTGGGGGTTATAAGAGACGACATCTCCGGCGCCGTCTCTTCGAGAGGGCGCAGGAGCTCTTTGAACTGGCCGATAAGGTCCTCGATACTGTTTTTTTCAAGATCGTGGGCGGCTGTAGGGACCGCTCCCCAGGCTATCGTCCCGCCGCGCCCCAGGAAATTTTTTATGTCGGCCCTGTAAAGGGTAAATTGTTTCATAAAATTATACGCGTCGAAATTTAAAATGTCAATGTCGCTCCTTAAGATCACGCCCCAATCCGTATTGCCGCAGCAGTGCAGGCCGGCAAGGGCGTCTTCTTTATGTATTGCGTGCGCGACTTCATTTATCGAACCGATAGTTTTTTCTATGTCGATATTGACGAAACTCGACCCTATAGAAACAAGATACGGTTCGTCGATGAATATGATTACGCCGCCGCAGGCCTCCTTCATCTTTCTTATCTGCCACCGAGCCTTCATCGAGAGGAGCTTGGTAAGCGCCTCGGATAGTTCCGCGTTGTAGATGAGCGGGATCTTGTCCTCACCCGCAAGCGAAAGCCCCATACTCGCTGGGCCGGTTAAGTGCCCTTTTATAAATTTATATGACCTGCCCCTGGATTTTATCGCATCCAAAAACGCGTAAAGACCCGCGGCGCGGTCCTTCGATATCCTGAAAAATTCCAGATCGTCATCGAGATACCTCTGATACAGCCCTTCCACACCGTCGAGGGCGCGAGGCTTGTCTATTCCAATATTTTTATTCTTTTCGTCGAGTATTATGCCGGGCATGCCTTCGGCGAACTGGACATACATGTTTTCCAGGAAGGTCCTCTTTGGCAGCTGCGGCCAGAAGGGAATCTCTTTGAAGAGGCTCAATATTTTACTGCAGGCTTTTTCCGGGTCGGCGAATGGGACGCTGCCCACACCCGTCGCTTCAAAATTAAATCTCAACTTCTCAGCACTCACCTTTCTTGTTAAAGACTATATCACCATTCCCCCCATTTTGCAAATAAATTAGCGGCAGGCACCCTGGAGCAGGGTGCCTGCTCCAGGGTGCCTGCTCCACGCGCCATGTTGCGGGTTAAAATAATTTTAAAATATTTGCAATAATTTTGCTGTTTTTTTCGTCTTTATATATAGAGGAGGTGGTGCCCATGTCTATTGGGGAAAGAAAGGTATACGATAACACGATATACCATATTGTACAAAGTGGCAACAATAAGGAGACCATATTCAAAGAAGATGACGATTTTAAGAAATTTTTGTCATTGATACAGCGTTATATGGGCTGGTATGATTTCGAGCTGTACCACTATTGCCTCATGTCAACCCACATTCATCTATTACTAAAGATATTCGAGAAGGAGGTGTTGGCGAAACTCATGCAGAGTCTTTTTCAATCGTTTCGTCTGTATTTTAAAGCGAAATATGGTTATCTCGGCCAATTATATCAAGGCAGGTATAAAAGCAAGATTATCAATAAAGACGAATATCTTCTTGTATGCAGCCGATATATCGAACGAAACCCGATCAGGGCTGGAATAGTCCGAGACCCAAAAGATTATAAATGGTCCAGCTACAAATTCTATGCTTATAGTGGATATAGGAATGATATTCTAACGGAAAATCCGCTATATTCTACTATGGGGGCAGATAGAGCAACCTGTGAATCCGCATTTAGAAATTACGTATTGACCCCTTGGCCGAACGAGGAGCAGGCACCCTAGAGCAGGGTGCCTGCTCCAGGGTGCCTGCCGCAGTGTTAATTATGAAAAAGGTGGATTATGGGTATTGACTTTAAAAGTGGCTGAGTATATACTATATAGTGATAGCGAAGAGCCCTTTGAAAAGTTGAAATAGGATCAATCGAAAAAGGCAAACTATTCGTAAGAATAGGGCGCAAAGCCGTGCGTCCGCCAAAACGATAAGGGCGGATAGGCAGGCTGCCGAAACAAGACCAGGTTTGCCCTGGTCATTTTTTTGCGCCCTTTCTAAATATCTTTGCCTCAAACGATAAAGGCAAACCAGCCGTAAGGCTGGGACGCAAAGCCTAAGGATCCCGCCAGAGGGGCGGGACAGCCGGGCTGCCGAAAGGGGGTAAATAAAATGAAAGGGCTAAAGGTTTTGACGATGGTTCTGGCAGGTGCGCTTATAATCGGAGCGTTTGCGCAAGATATATTTGCTGATACCAGGACACTGACTACTACCCTGATCGTAACTATAAGACCTAAGACGCCTGAAGCGCCAAATGCCCCGGAGCAGGTGCAGGACCTATTAAGTTCTGCATTGGCAAGGACCCAGAATCAGCAGTATGTGAAATTGGATATGCCGAGTGAGGGTGTGGCGCAAGGACAGCGCTATACGCTTATGGAGAGGCTCTAATCCCTTAATGTGATTCCCCGCCGAAATATTCCATCTCGATCGGCTTTGGCGATAAGAGGAAGTCAAAACCCGTCAGCCTGCCATCTTCCTTTAAGGCAATGCCAAATTTCTGCTGCGAAAGGAGCTTGGAATCGTGAGGCATACTCCGTGTGTCTACGCACAGGCTATACTCTCCCGGATACGCATAATCGAACGCATATGTCCCGTCTGAGAATGTAAGCGTATCTTTCATCTCAGGTTCAAGATATATCCTTACATTGGGAATGCCCTTGTCGACCATCTTGTCAAATTTGCCATCGTTATCCCTGTCTATGTAGACCCTCCCCCTTACGCTGCCGGTCCTCACAACAGGAAAGTCCACCTTTGCGACCCTAAAGGGCTCGACCGTAACCGACTTCACCGCCGGCCCTCTCACAAATAGATCGATGGGCATCTTGGAGAGGTCGACCTTCGCCTTCCTGTCTCCTGGAGCTACCTTCTCGATAAGGGCGTAGCCCTTATCGTCCGTAAATGCGGCGCGTCCATTTACCATGTAGATCCTCACCCCTGGGATGGCGGGTTCGCCCAAGTCATATTGGCCGTTCGAGTTCAGATCCCTGTAGAGGAAGGCGCACACCTTCCCCCACTTGTCCTTGGTGACAACATCAAAGATGTGTCTTCCTTTTAGGAGCAGGGTATAGTGTTTTGGAATCCATGTCTTATCTTTATAGAGATCGTAGTTTGTCAGGTTGAAATCGAGGTTGAAGGTGGTAATAGGGCTTGCCTTGAACTCGCCTCCGAATGTAAACACCATCGGCGCCGTATCGCTGAACGCCTCCCGCGCTGTAACCGAGACCTTCCAGCCTGCATTGGCGCTCAAATAGTCTGTTATGTTAAGCCTGCCATTCAGGTCTGTGTCGAAATATTCTGTTGTGTAGCTGTTGGCTGTCAGGCTCTTCACCTTCCTGTAGCTCTCGTAGAGTCTGAGATAGGAGTTGTTCAGAGTTGGGTAGAAGTCGAATAGGCTCATCGTGAACGTGTCTGTGGCAGAGCCGCCTGTCGCAGCGGCAAATTGATCGAGGACATAGTGATCGAAACTTAGGCCGGCCGTCACATTCCCCCATGTCTTCGAATAGTCCACGCGGTAATCGTTGTACGCCGTCCCGAGCATATCCTGATCCCCGCCGTTTACGATAGTCTCGTCGATGGTCCATCCCATATTTATATTCTGCTGCCACGGCAGCCCAAGGGAAGCGCCTGTGTTCAGGCTTCTCGTATACGTTGTCGGTATCCGAGGGTTTCGCTCGACGTTGTTTCTTGTCAATTTCCCGCCGAGATTAGCGGAGAAGTTCTTCGCGAACCTAAAACTTGAGGAGAAGTCAAACCCTTCAACATTGATGTAGGTGCTTGGTATGCCGATCGAACCATACTGGTTCCCGACGTGTTCAAAGTTGGCCTTGAACGAATACAGATCCTGGAGAAAATCGGCGCCGAACTTCCAGTCATAATCGATGAGGCGCTTGTTCCTCTTGTCGTCAGGGATGTAATTCGAGACGGCATGGGAATAATAGAGATTTAACCTTTCATACGGCGTCATCATATTCTCGGTAACCATCACAAAATTGCGCCTTGGGTAGTTTGTCCTGCTCGACTGATTCTGGTACACAGCTGAACTCTCCGTGTATATTAATGTCCCGGAGGTCTTCAGCCATTTCGACGGCGTTGTATATTCCTGGCGGATGGCAAAGAGATCTCCCAGAAACCTGACCGAGCCTATATCCGACGGCCCGGCTACAGTATTATCTATCTCACCGTATACAGCGGTAGTCTTGAAGTTCTTATCCCGACCGTAAAACTGGGAGGCCTCGACGCCGAAATACGGCTGAGACTGGGAGCGCAGGGAAGGTATGACAAAATTGTTGTCTAAGAATTTGAATGTGGTATTGTCTTTGGCGAGGCTGAAGAATTCGTTCTCTTTCTTGAGCCGCTGTTTGTCGGCCGACCTGACATCCCTCGTCCTGTAACGACCATCGACCGTATAGCCCCAAGCCTTTCCAGTTACATTCCACTGCAGCTGCCTTGTGCGGTCATGGGAGGCCTCATCGTGCAGATAGCTTGTAGTCGTATCGACATGGAGGTCCACATCCCGCGAGTACTTTGCCGGCAGCAGTTCCTCGACTATATCCGGGGGCTCGCGCAGCCTAGGCTTGGCAGGCGTTTTCTTTTCCTCCGGGGCGGGCGGTTTCGGAAGCGTAAACGTCGTAAACTCTTCTACCGGGCCTTTTGAGAATTCGATAATATTCGCGGCAGCGTCGTATCTGTAAGACAGGTCGATCACCTTCGCGAATGATGCCAAAGACAGCATAAAATTGCCCTCATATACGGCAGGCGGTTTCTCTATTGAGAAGGCATAGGCCTTATTTAACTTGACCTCAAGATCTCCGACTTTTAGTTCAAAAGGCACGCCGTCCCCGCGTATAAGTCCGAAATTCAGCTCGTCTATCCCGAGGTAGGTGAGCTCCATCTTCTTTAGGAGGCTGGCCGCGTTCACCCATATCTCATCTCCTTTTCTTAAAACGGGTTCATCGAGCTTGAAACTGTCTCCGCCAAATGAGAACGTAAGATCCTTCTCTATCGCGTATCCGGTAAAATCATACCCGCTTACCTTGGCCTCCCTCGAGACTATCCACTCCTTTTCACCCGCTTTTTCCACATGGGATTCTTCAGGCGCAGGCGCTTCGACTATGGCCGGCTTGACTTCTGGCTTTGCTTCTTCTGGCTGCGGCCGAACAGGCTGAGTGGCTGCCTCCTCTTCAAAAACCGCCTCCGGAGGAATCGGCCCCTCTTCCTGCACAGTCTTCTCTTCAAGGGCAGGCTTCTCCTTCTCGACAGGTCTCTCTGCCTCGACAGGCCTCTCTGCCTTGCGCCCTCTCCTTGCTTCCTCAAGCAGCTCCTTCTTCGGTATCTCAACTACCACAACTACATTCTCTTCTTCTTTTGGCCTCGGCACAATTGAGGGTTTTCTCGCCTCCCTCCGAGCCTTTTCTTCTTCTTTTCTAACTTTTTCTTCGCGGGCCTTGGCCGCCATCTCTTTAAGCCCCTGTATCCCCTTCTTCAAACCGCTCACGACGCCCCTGCCATATTGGGCAAGGGTGACAACTACTTTTGAAACCGCCTCTCCAACATACTTCCCCCTTCTCACCCTTTCTTCCTTCTCAACCGCCAGTTCTTCCTCGCTCTTCATCCTCGGCGCTTCAACCTTGGTTATAGGCCTTTTCTCCTCTTGCTTCATCCTCGGCGCTTCAACCTTGGTTATAGGCCTTTTCTCCTCTTGCTTCATCCTCGGCGCTTCAACCTTGGTTATAGGCCTTTTCTCCTCTTGCTCTGGTCTGAACGCCGGCATCCATTCAAAGTGTCTTGCGGGCCCGGCCTCGCCTCTTGCTCTATACTCTTCCGCCTTTGCCCTATGCTCTTCTGCGCGGGCCATGCGTTCATAGGCCTTTGCCCTATACTCTTCGGCTCTTGCTCGATGCTCTTCTGCGCGGGCCATGTGCGGCCCTCCAGTTGTCTGCAACGTAACTTCTTCGACAATCTTCTCCTCCGCAACAGGCTCCTCTTTGTACTCTGGCTCCGGCGTCGGCGCCGGCGCCGGCCTTGCCTTCTTTTTTACCTCAACCTTCTCTTCAGCAAGGGGGATACTGGTGTCTATGCGGGAGATCGCCTCCTCCATCCCGGCCCTGCACTCCCCTATCTTCGATTTTACAAGCTCCATCAATAGACTGGAACGCTTATTGTCAGGATATTCTTTCTTAATAGATGCTAATATATTATAAGCGCGCGTATATTTGTCGACCGCGGATATCACCTTTCCCTCATCCTGCTCTGTTGAGGCGGTTTCAATAATACTAAAGGCCTCTTCAAGCCGCTCCTTCTCATCCTGTGGATTGGCATAAGAATGCCCTGCTATCCCAACCGCAATAGTCAGGAAGAGCAACACAGCCGCAATTGTCGGATATTTTGGCTTTTTAATCATTTTTATTATCCGTAGAATAAAAAAAGGGTCAGCCCGTTTCTTTTCCCTCTTACCATGGGACACTGCTTAAAGCGCAGGATGCCCCACGGCGTCTATCACTAATCGATCACAAACTTAGTCTGCCCCCCGAGATAGGCCTCTCCTCCATAATCCAATACAACTTGCGCATAATACGTCCCCTTCTTGAGCGGCTCCTTATTCTTATATTCCGCGGAAAATGTCCGGCTCGTCTGGGGCAGGACACCGCCCTTGTCTTTATTTATGGGGAATGCCGCTGCCTCCTCTTTCTGGTCGTTGATGATCTTCACATCTCCGACCGGCCGCGCAAGGACATTGCCTTCATTATAGACAACGCAGGAAACCGTAAGCGGGACATCGACTCTTGGTTTCGTCACATTGACGCCCTTTAATTTCGCCTTAACTATCTCGGTGTTCTCCACTGTAACCAAAAGTATCGTCCCAAGCCGCACGTTCATGCTGGCGCCGACCCTCTCGAACTGGGACGGGGGCATGGCCACCTCGAAGAATATAACGCCATAGCGGCCGCCCTTCGTTTCAGAAGGAAGCGATAACACATACCTCACCACCTCCTGTTTGCCGGGGGCCAGATCGAACTCTGTTGGGCCTACCTTGATATGGTCTCCCAATGACCACGGTGTTGAGCCGATGGGAAGGAAGTCGTTCGAGCCATCAGGGAGATAGACAAGGTCCTGGACATAGGCCTTCATATGAACCGAACCTGTCTCGTCGTAATTCTGGACGGTCACGAACCCGCTCTTCTCTTCGCCTGGTTTTACGCTGATCTCTACGCGCGCTGTATCTATATTCACCTTCAATGCGTATGAGCTTGTCCCGAATATGCCGCTCGCAAAAAAGACTGCGATGAAGACTATGAGACGCCTGTATATCGCTTTCATTCGCACCCCTTTCACTTCAGAAGACCTCTGTCATCGTCAATCGGATAAGACCGTCGTATGCGCCCGCTACCTGGTTCTTCTGGACCGCCAGGATGTAGCGCAGTTGTATCTTCACCTC
>JAHFGN010000022.1:5896-23633 GCA_023247415.1 Candidatus Omnitrophota bacterium | reverse complement strand
TCCACGCCAATGGAGTCTCGCATCTGGACATTAAGCCCAGGAATATCCTTATCTCCAAAGATGGGACGGCGAAATTAGCGGATTTTGGGTTTGCGGCATCCGGTATGGTGGTTGCCGAAGAAGATAGAGAAGGGATACAGGGAACCCTCCCCTTTATGTCTCCTGAACAGCTGAAACAAAGCCGCAACCTGGACTGGCGTTCTGATATCTATTCTCTGGGCGTGACCATGTATGTGTTATTCACTGGAGAGTATCCTTACGGCGAGGCAATCACGCGTCTCGAGAGGATGCGGAGCGCTAAGGACGCCATTAGTCTTTTGCGAAAGGCGCAAAAAGCGCCGATAAAGCCGCCTTCAGAAGTAAATCCGGAAATCCCGCCGTTCTTGGACAAGATCATCCTCAAGTGCCTGCGAAGAATTCAAGGAGAAACATATGCCAGGTGCGAAGATATCCTGGCGGACCTGGAAAGATTGACTATAGAAAAAGAAAAGCCGGGAAGAGACAGCTCAAGCGGCTCTGCGGACCTGCCGAAAGATGGAGCGCCCCCCATTGCGCCGGCCCCGGAGGCCTTAGTTTTAAACCAGACGCAAGAACAGCTTTTTGATACCTTTTGTGAAGTTCGCCATGCGTTTATGAATATGCTGATAGGAATAAATTTCATCGAGGATATTTTAGAAGCTATTCCGGAAGATATGAAGAGAGAAAAAGGATTAATCCCCCCTGTTTTTTATAAGAGAGAAAGTTCAGCAAAAGAAATTTTCGGGGCTCCGCCGGAAGATAGTTATTTAAATACCCGAAAGTGGGCTGAAAAGAATCTTAAGGCGGTGAATGATTGTGAGGCGATGATCGGCGTAATTCACGGGGCTCCTTCAATTTGTGAAACTGGTACAAGCATTGAGAAAAAAATGAGCCTCGTAGAAATGGCCGGCCGCGATGCGCGGGAGTTATTAACGGCGTTTATGCGCCAAAGCGATACTGATGAAAAAAGGCTCATCGATTTAAATGAAGTCATCGGGCAGGTTGTGGATTTGGAGGCCATTCTCCTTGCGCATAGGCATAGGCCGGTTGAAAGCGCCATTTCCTTTTCGCCTTCAAGCAGTATTCCCAAAATCGCCGCCAACCCGATGGGGCTCAGGCAGGTTTTGACAAACCTCTTGCGCAACGCGGCCCAGGCAATGCCTGATGGCGGAAAGATTACAGTTGAGACCGCGCATAACAAAGAAGCGGGAGAAATCCAGGTCAAAATCTCTGACACAGGGGCAGGGATCCCTCCTGAAAATCGCCAGAAGATATTTGAGAGGTATTTTACCGAGAGGGCAGACGGAACTGAAGGCACAGGCCTCGGGCTTTTTGTCTCTCTGCGCATCATTGAAGAGCACGGCGGCAGCATCGAAGTTGATTCATTGACACAGGAAGAAGCTGATAAATTCAAACTTGAAGGGATGGGTTATCAGATCGATTTAGCAAATGCCCTTGCAGGAAATCCAGAGCTGCAGATTAAGACGAAGGAAGCATATCAGGGGATGTTAGGAGCATTTCAAGAATTCGAAAGATCGATTGAGAAAAGATCAACTAGCGATAAAGCCTTGGAAGACATGAAAAACTTACTTAGTGCATATATATCAACAGTACTGCCTGTGAGAGATACAGTTGTTGAAGAATTAGGCGCGAATCCAAATAATTTACCTTTAATTGGTTTTCTATGCGATTGTTTTACGAAAGCATTTATGGACCTAGGTCTCCATGTGATACTCATAGAAAAGTTCGCTTTCCCAGTAGATAAAGAAGCGATAGAAAGAAAAATTATAGACTACAAAAAGTTGCTTGTAGCTTTTGAAAGGCTCAGTCAGGGTAAGCGCATTGAACCCGGAACGACCTTTACCATCCGTCTGCCAACAGCGCAAAAGACCGGCAGCGACGGGGCAGCAGCGTCCGTTTCTGAAAGCGCCGCCGCATCCGGCCGCGGCTCAACGAGCGGCGAAGCGGCGGGGGAAAAGAGTCTCGAAGAACTATTTAACAGGCTCGATTCTTCGCTGGGGCTAATGGATGACCGCCTTGCGCATATTTTAACTGTTATCTCCGGGAAGAGCGAAAAGAGAAAGGGCGATTTTGGGGATCTGCGCAGATCCCTGATTGGCGTCGAAACTATTCTGTATGAGATTAACGAGGTAATTGAATCCGAGGGGCATTCTTCCCAGGCGCGGCAAAGGTTGAAAGAATACGAAGAGCGCTTTAGAAAGTTAAAGAAAGCCCTCTTCAGATTAAAGCCTAAAATAGAAGAGATATATGAAGAGAAGCTGGAGGGGACTAAAGAGACTACGGCGATAACAGGAAGAAGACCGGTCCGAAAGGGCGTTGAGCGCCTGGCCCTGGCGCTGATGGTGATTTTGGCCTTGGCCAATGGCGCATATTACGGATATTACTATGGCTGGAAGCCGTATATTTCAAAACAGACACCTCCGCAACTATCGTCAACATATGGCTTAGGAGAATCGCTGCCTGCGGTTACCGTGAAATCCACTGAGGAGCTGGCCGGAAAGAAGATCGGTGAAGAAAGTCATCTCCAGTGGTTTTGGCTGGCCGAGACGCGGCTCTATTGGTTAAAATTCGCAGGAGTTTCTTTTACAGATGGGCTTGAGGCCCTGGACAGCTTTATGCGTAAGCGCGGCGTAGCCTTCCCCACAGGGGCTCGTTTTTATCCGGTGAATATGCTGGCGGAGTATTTTTCCCGAAAATCCGCGGATTTGAATAAGGCTGAACTTAGGCTCCTGCATGACTTGGAGGATATGGGATTGATACAAAGAAAGGCCATGCGCTATCATGCCTCTGGCGCAGGCCCAGCAGGCATTGTCATAATCTCTGCGAATTTAACAGAGAAACAATTGGGCGAGATCCGTATACGCATCACGCAGCTCTACCCCGAGTATTTGCGCCCCGCCCCACAACCCATCCTCCTGCCGCATCTGCCGTCCAAGGGCCGCTCCAGCTCAAGCGGCGAAAGGGTGTTTAGCGGTAAAGATGTTGTTGAGGACGCATCCACATATAAATTTTCACCAGGGACGTCCCCAAACATTGCATCCAAACCAGGTTTAACCAGCAGCACTCATTTGGGCTCGCTTTGTGCCGCGGCGGCGATGGCCGCTTTCCTCGCCACATCTTCGCCTTGGGCGATAGGTCTATTCCCCCTGCTTATGCTGGCGCCAATTATAGAGATGTGTGGTTTGGCCGTGGTTTATCTAATGCGAAAGCCGTCTTTCTCTAGAACAATTAGTTTCTTATTCAAACCCTCGGGACGAAGTTTTCCAAGAAGGTTTTCTAAAGCAGAGCAGATATCAGAAACAGTTGGCGGGTGTATACGGATGAGGATTATACCGGAAGTTTTAGAAGGCGGATATAGGAGCGGGTCAAGAAAATCTTTATCGTGGGTAATAAGAATCCGTTCTTCCTCAGCGGCTATGCGCAACACTTGCCCGTTCCTTAGCCCTTTTGCGGGAACTTTTATATCGTACCCAGAATTCTCTAGGAATTCAATTACTTCTCTCCGCAGGTTCTCATCAGCAATGAACTTATATTTAGGCGGGTTGGGCAAAAGGGATGTACTCCTGATTCTTAATCATTTCCGCGGCAAAGTGCAAGGCCGCCTCGATGTGTTTTTTGGTAAGGCGAGGATAGCTTTTTATAATCTGCTTGGGCGTCTCTCCGGCCTCAAGAAGCTCAAGGATAAGATATATCATAATCCGCGTCCCCCGGAAACAGGGCTGCCCGTGGCAGGTATTAATATTGGAAGTTATATATCTATTATCGTTAGTCATTTTTATCATCTCCTGAATAAAATTAATAACACACTTTTCCGGAAAAGTCAAGCCCAAATCGCAATTGTTGCCATTGTCTTAGGAGCAGCAGACGCTATATCCATCTCGTTGCCTAAGAGGGGGTTACGAGGAAAATCCAATCCCGGCTCAGCCGACACTCCTCTGGACTCCGCGAAGCCAGAGGGCTCCGCTGCTAAAACGCGGCTCATCAAGCCCGCCACTAAAGCGTCGGCGGGTGAGCGCAGCTCAACGAGCGGCAAGAGGGCGTTTAGCGGTAAAGATGTCTTCGAGAATGAGCCGGGGGATAATTTCAGGGTGAGAAGGGTCGCGCCGCTGACAATAGCGACAACAGGGTCCGCTTCTGAAGGCACTGCATCTGGCATCCCATCGGAGCCAGAGGACCGCTCCTCCGCAAGCGGCGAAAAGAGCCTTGAGCGAAAGACACCGGAGACTGACGAAGAAAGAAATAGCGCCAGCGGGATGTCGCTGGATGGGATGGCGCCGAAAACCGCTAACGACTACTTGCTGATTTCTAAGGTTTTCTTGCGGAAGCCGAGCAGTATATCAAAACTTTTTAGGATGTTGAGCCCTAATAGACCGGAAACTAAACTCTGGGGCGGGAGGTTTAAGCAGGCAGCCTCAATATTACTTAATTTGAAACCCAAGAATTTAATTTCAGGAATACTTACTACAGGAACATATTCTGTACCGCTGGCAGTGATCATTTCAATTCGTCTCTTAGGTTTGGATGGGTCACATCCAATAGCTAGCGCTGTTTCGGTGGGGATGGTGCTAATACTCGCTCCTGTATCCAGCACCATCTTGATTATTCTAACGTCACGTCTACCCTTAAGAAGAGCATCCAAAACTATTATACTTGAGTTCGTATCAATATCGAGAGGAATCTTTACCATGCTAGAACGCAACGGCATAGCCCTTAGGAAGCCCGTCTTGGGAATTGTCAATAAATATAAGTCCTTTATAGGTGAGAGATTTTTTGAAGATCGTATCCCTGTCGCGGCTATGGGCAAGCATATATCCAGTCAACGGTATAGTGGTAGAGTCGTCCAGTTTAGCTACTTTAATCAACAGCCACTCATTGTGGAATTTTTTACGAATATCTTTTATCTTTTGGGCCTTCATTCTTTATCACCTCAAAAAAAGTCTAACACAATCTTATCTTATAGTCAAGAGGAACCAGAGGGAATAGAATTTAGCAGCAGGCCCGTTTCTGGAGGTGCCGCATCTGACCGCGGCTCAATGAGCGGCGAGAGGGCGTTTAGCGGTAAAGATGTCTTCGAGAATGAGCCGGGGGATAAATTCAGGAGTGCGATAGTATATACCAAAAATCCTTCGCCTGAGCCAGCAGCCGCCTCGAAAGACAAAATACCGGGCAAGGAACGAACCAGCGCGAGCGGCGAGACGGCAGCGGGCAATGTCACATTAGAGGAGATACGCGCCGCGATAGACGAGATAGATAGATTATATGGTGGAGTGGTATTCGATGAAGGAGCAAAAGACAGAATAGTAGAGAAAGTCTTAAACATGCGCCTTATAAAAGGTAAAAGCGTCCTCGTGGTTGGGCCAGGCGACTCAGACTATCTGCCGGTACTCTTTGCTAAATTGGGGCTGGAGACCAGCATTATAGAGATTGAAAGGGAGAGTTTAAATGGGCAGGTGGAACTTTTTAAGCGTCTTGGTATAGAAGGAAAGATCGGGGTCTTTGCCTCATATGGCGAGATGGGAGACAGGAAGTTCGACTATATAGCGGCATTTGCGGTACTCCATTACGCGATAACGACTCCAGAAAAACTAAGAACCTACCGCGACCTAATATCGTTGACAACGCTATATATGTCCGACCAAGAAAACCAGCGCGATGTTATGGGAATGATTAAGCGATTCGAGCGAGAGAGTATTTCGGAGCTTATCCAACCCATCCTCATGCATCTTAACCCTCAGGGCGGATATATCTTCATAAACGATATAAACGATAGGAGAGAAGGAGTTGAACTTTTAGGTATTTTAGGTGATGTGCTTGCCGGGCTTGGGAAAGACCTGGGAGTCCAGTTTGTACGTGATACAGGAATTGATGTAGACAATTTTAGCATGTACCCGCTCCCGTTCTATCTAAACGAAAACAGGATCGGCGTGGTCTACAGGACAACTGACCAATCCCGCCTGCGTGACTCAACGAGCGGCGCGGTCGGGATGACAATGGCGGGGTATCTTTTCATCAGCGCGATAAAAGACTTAGCGGAAAGTAATAAATTCTTCCCATACCATCTCAACATCTTGAAGGATTTTGCGCAGGAGTCCCTTTCCGATATCCTCACCTTTGTGAAACGGCACTACCGTAGAGCGGCCATCCGGATGCCGAAAATAGATATGGCTGCCTTTTTGCCGGATGCGTTCAAAACCAAGGTGATGGAGGATACGGATGATTTTGGCGGGCTTAAGAGGGGTGAGCCGGCTCATCAGCTGACTTCAACTTCTTGGAGGCCGACAAATTCTAAAGGCGGAGTTTTGGGGCGTTCAACTTCTAAACAAAGCTGGATAACTTCTTTTATTCGCTCAAGTAAAGCGGGCAAGGTCTTAGCTTGGGTATGGCATCCCTTTAAGGAAGGGACAGTGCCTACTAAAACGCCATCTTCATCTCTTTCAATCAGGACTAAAAATTGTTTCTTGCGCATATCTTCGCTCCTCTTGTCTAATATAAATAATATATTACGCTTACCCAGAAGTCAAGCGGAAATTAACGCGGCGGCAGTCGCGGCAGTTGGGCCCGTTTCCGAAGGCGCCGCATCCTATCCCCATGCGGCGCCCGAGCGCGGCTCAACGATCGGGGCGGATGCAGAGGCGAAAGACAATATTGCCAAGCAGGTGTTGTGGCTGGCCACACGCATGATTTATGAGGCGAATAAAGAGAAGCACGCTGTAAAAACCGGAGGGCATCCGGCAGGGTGCGCCTCGGCACTGCATATTATGCTGGCCTTAGAGCTTTTCGCGATGCTCGGATATGATTACGCGGCGCATAAACCACATGCCGGGCCTGTCTTTCATGCCATTAGATTTCTGATGGGTGATTTGCCCATAGCGGCATTATCTGGATTAAGGGAAAATCCTATTACAATAGCCCGAAACCATTATGTCGAAAGCGTCCTGGCGCAATTACCGCCAGAAATGCGGCAGGAATATGAGCGGGATAGCCAGGCATTTATGAAACAACTGCCGCCGGCCGCGCAAAAGGGATTTGCTAAAATCGGCCTGCACAGTTATCCGGGCATGTTTGATCCGGATGGCGTGGCTATTCCCACAGGTTCAGTGGGGATGGGCCCGGCCATGGCCATTAGCCTGGCTTTCGCGCATCGTTGGTTAGAAAGACGCGGGGTTGTTCTGCCGAAGGCGCACTACTGGGCGGTTTTAGGCGACGGCGAGGCCGCTGAAGGAAACCTGCTGGAGATTCTTTCTTTGGTAAAACGGCATCAGTTAAATAATGTTACGCTCATTGTAGACTGCAACCGGCAGTCCCTTGATGGAAACCTGCCTGATGAGACATTGGATCTGCTTAGAGGCATCTTTCCCGCGTGCGGCTGGCAGGTAAAAGAATTACATTGGGGCCGTAAGATACAAAATGCCTTTAACCGAGAAGCCGAAGGGAGGATGTTCCGGCAGGTTATGGAAGGGATTGGCCCGGGAGAATATCAAAACTTAATTGCCCAAGGTGGCAGCGCAATCCGCGGCGCACTTTTAGATAAAGAGCCGGGTTTATCGGGATTCTTAAAGGCATATGGCGATGAAGAACTTTATGAGTTATTTACAGATTTAGGCGGCCATGATTTAGAGGAATTAACCAAAGCCATGCAGGAGGCAAGGGAGGGTGAGCAGCCGGTAGTGATTTTAGCGCATACCATTAAGGGTTGGGGCTTAAGGCCTTTAATGGGAGACCCAGGGAATCACTCCCGCCTGCTTACAGCAAAAGAGATTCAGGAGCTGACGGGCAGATTAAATATTCCCGCGGATGAGCCGTTTCCTGATTTTGCTGACGGCTCTGGCGAGAAAGAATTATTGATGCGCGTAAAAAGGCGCCTGGCAGAAGAAAGAAGCGCGGGGCAGGCCCAGATTAAAAAGAATGAAGGAGAATTTCTCACTGCCCTTGAAAAAACCAGACCAACATTTCCCGCGCTCATCAAGCCGGATATTCCGGACATCATGAAAGAAATCTCTACGCAAGTCTATCTGGGGTATCTCGTGGCTAAGCTAAGGCGCATTGCGCGGGCTCCTTATGCGGAGTTGACTCCGGAAGAGGCCGCTCTCAAGCCCATCGCCGGCCATCTTGTGACCTTGTCTCCGGATGTCGCGACCTCTACCAGTATAATCCGCAGCCCAAAGGAACTAGGAGAAGAAAGCCACATCAGATTAGGAATTACAGAGATGACCGCAGTAACCTTAGCCGCCGCCTTAGGAAAATCCCGCTTTTTTACCGGATGGCCGCTTTTTCCTATATTAGTTGGCTATGATGTCTTTTTGCTGCAGCGCGCCTTGGACCAGCTCTCCTACGGCCAATATTTTCAGTCCAGATTTATTCTAATCGGCACACCTACCGGCGCAACACTTTCTCCAGAGGGGGCACTGCACCGCTCTGTGGTTTCCGGTGTGATTGGCAGGTCTCTGCCAAATACCATTACCTGGGAGCCAGCCTTTGGCTTGGAGTTAGATTATATGCTGCTTGAAAGTCTGCGGCGCATGGCTAATCAGGATGATGTTGGCCGCAATGTCGTGTATATTCGTCTCGCTACCATGCCGATTAGCCGCAAGGAGCTTTACCGGCGCTTAGGCTATAATAGCGAAGAGGAGGTTCCCGCAGCGTGGAAAGAGGATGTTTTAAACGGCGGTTACCGCCTGGTGGATTATAGTAAGACAGAAGATTATAAGCCCGATGAAAACGTTGTGAACTTAGTTACCATCGGCCCGATGGTGAAAGAGGTCTTGGCCGCCTCCGATGAATTGCTGCGCGGCCGTGGGATTTATGCCAATGTAATTGTAGTAACCAGCCCCACCAAGCTCTTGGGCCGGCTGGCCAGAGAGAATAACTTTGCGCAGTTAGGCAAACTCATTCCTGAAGATGAGCGGCTCTTTACCCCTGTGGTGTCCATCGCGGATGCCGCTCCGGAATATCTGGCAGGGATTGGCGATATAGGCTTGGGGTTGGGTGTAAAGTCTTTAGGCCTGGAAATAAACGCCGGCTCCAGGCGCGACCCAGAAGCGCTTTATCTACATTTTGGAATATCACGGGTGCAGATTGTAGAAGCGGCCAAAGCCGCGCTTGATGAGCGGGATGCGGGCCTGGGCCCTGTAAAAAATATCTATAATCAGGCGGCGGCCGAGCGGGGTTCAGCGAGCGGCGAGAGCTGGTTGAGCTCCTATTTTGTCTTGAATCCGCTTCCAGGGCTTAAGGTAGATTCCGGCTTGGCGGGGATGTGGACTTCGGGGAATGCGGTATTTAGGACTTTATTTGAGAAATTTAAGGAATTCTTCTACAGACAGTTCCGCGTCTTTAAGGATGCCTTTAAGCGTCCAACGGTCAAGTTCTCTATGGTTGGGAATAATCAGCGTGATTTGTTGGATGGGGTTAAAGAGTTTAACGTGGCTGCCGCGCTGTCCGACTTTAATGTATCCGGCGCGCAAAAAAGCACGAATGATTTCATCCCCGGAAAGCAGGGGAGGCTTCATTATTATATTGCAAGGCTCAAGACTTTATGGGAAGAAGTGGAGCGGATATCCTTTGGGTTTGGTTCTAGATACAGCAGGATTGCCTCTTTGATATTTTTAATCGCTTTTTTCTCAGTCTTACCTTGGCTGTGGCAGCCGGGAAGCGAAGGAACTTTTGCTGTGATATATCCATCCTCACCTTTCTCTAAGACGATTTTTAACCTCATCTTTCTCACCTCTGTAATTATATATACTATAGATAAACCGCAAAGTCAAGGTAAAACAGCGGCAGTCGCGGCAGCTGGGCCCGTTTCCCGAGGGGCCGCGCCTGGGGAATCAGCGGAGCCGAAAGGCCCGCGCGAATCATCGAGCGGCGCAATGAGGATAGGCGCAGCCTCAAAGTCAGAGCCGGCCTTGGGCAGCAAGGCGCGAAGGGTCAAAGAGCTATTCGGCGAAAGCGTGATTACGGATGAGCTTGACCTCAATTATGAATTTCAACAGTTCGTTGAGAAGTTCAGGAGAGAGCAGTTCATGAAGGGTAATAGAGGCGGCGCAAAGCGCCTGCTCGAATGGGTCCCGAATCATCTCAGGGTCGTCCCTCTGCTTACGTGCACCTCTAAATGCGCGCACTGCGGCATATCAGGCGGGCCCAATAAAAAGGAGAGGCTTAGCATCGAAGATATGGCAAAGATATTTGATACGGCCAATATCCTTGTCAATAATCCGCCCACTCATATTTCAGGAGGAGAGGTCCTGATAAGGAAGGACTTGATTGAGCTCATCAGGCGATTCCCCATATATTCTCTTACAACCAATGCCTCGACCATGACCACGAAAGACAGGGCTAAAAAATTCGCAGGAGATCTAAGGGATGCCTTTCATACAAGGATGGCCGGCATTAGAAAGGGCGTTATTAATCCTGGGATTGAAGATTTTCTAAAACTCGATGCGTACCAGCGGTCTTGGGCGAATTATCAACGGCTTAGAAAGAGGGTCATAGATACTTATCAAAATAAGAGATTTGCTTTAGACATCTCTTTAGACGACCTCCATCTCTCGCAAAAGTCAATCTCTATCAGGAAAATAGCGAATTTGATAGAGGCGATGGCAGAGGATTTTCCGGAGGCGGATATATTGCTGTTTACGCTGGATAGAACATGGGAAGGCGCGTTTAAAGCGCTTCAAGAAGAGTTTGGAAGACGCGGATATGAATTTTCTTTATCCGGCGATGGCGAAATGAAAAAATTCATTTTGAAGAAGAATGGTGCCAAGGAGACGATAAAAGAGATCAGTTTTCTCCAAAATAAATTGGCGAAATTCGGCCGTGCCCTGAATCTTCCAAATAGCTATTTCTCCGACCTTGATGAAGTGAATAAAATAGTCTTTGGGAGGGAGCTATTTGTAGACTACGCGGTGATAAATTATAATGGGGATTTGACTATAGCGGATTTCTTCGCATCCGAGCACGGCCCTCTTGTCTTCGGCAACCTTCTCGAGGAGGGTTGGGCCGATATCTTAAGACGGCTTGATAAGGATCCTCTATTCAGGTGCCTGGTGGGTAATCCGCCCGGTAGAGCGGAATCGCGCGGTGCCAGGGTAGTCTGCGACATAGCGGATGAGTATGACAAAGGCATCGTCGATAATATAGGAAAAGGCAAACCCGGAGGCTATGACGCATTGGTCTATTGGCTCTTATCAAAACCCGAGAGGAAATTATATGTTGCATACAGGCTCTTGAGTGAACTTGGCGCGCAGGGCATCTTGGACGTCGACAGCCCGGTTAAGGACTTGCCCAATGAGGGGATAAAAGAGCTGGCAAACGCGCAAATCGCCGAATTGAGGAAAAAATTTAAGGAAGCCGCCGCGAATAGCGCGGCAACCTCCTCTAAGGAACGCGGGAGCGCAAGCGGCGCGGCGCCGATTACCGCCTTTGCGGCGGGGATGTACGCGGGGTTAGCTTCATCTTCCTCGGTAGGCTTCTGCCCGCAGCTCAATCCTTTCCACAAATATCGTAGAGCCTTCAATGTAAAAGGAAACGCGGTATTTGCCAATACGGAAGCGGTGGGTAGAGGGTGGAAGGTTAATCAGGAGTTTAGCGCGGACCAAAGGATTGGTCAAAGAGGCATTGGCGGTCAGTTTTTCGTTAATTCGCCTCTGGTCAGGAGGAGTGAGGTTTCTAAAGTCCTTTTCTCCCCTGGGAGTAAACTTGATAGCGAACATAGAGGCTATTTAAGTCCGAGGCTTTTTTGTATTTTTGAGAAGGGTATCCAGCCTTTACGTTTTGCCTCTCGCAGCGCTTCTTTAAGAGACTGGACAAATTTTGGGCTGGGAGGCAATTTTGCCTCAATTTCATCAATTAACCAGCCAGCAGGATTAGTTGCCTTAGAATGGTATTCTGCATTAGTGAGGCGGTCTATGGCGGCTTCATCAATTGTAGATAGGACATCCAGAAATGCGGGAGTATCAAAGAGAAATAATTGGGGGACGCCGTTTTTATCCGCTACTATCCCTGCCCGAGAATCTTTATGCAGTTTAAATTTTGCTAATATAGACTTAGTCCAGCCAACTAATTTCGCGCCCTTAAGCCTTTTAATCGCTAAACTCGTATTTTTATTAGCCACAACAGCCCCCTTCTTAAAAACAAAATTGGAATGGCCTAACCATAAAAACAATACTATACCTTCAAGGGAAAGTCAAGTTTTATCCCAGCTGCCGCCGGGGATGTACGCTAACCCCTTTTCTGACAAAGAGCCAAATGACGCGGGGGTGGCGCCCGGGGAGCCCGCGGAGCCGAAAGGCCCGCGCGAATCCTCGAACGGCGCAGCGCAAAAATCGCCTGCGCGGAGGCAGGTGACGGTTGTAGACCTTAAGACAGGCGAAACAATAGCGCGGATTCCAAGAAAGAAACTAAATAAATACATAAGAGAGTCGGATGATGTATTGATCGAGGACGACAGGTTCAACATCCGTGGAGGTTTATATATAAGCGCTGGGTACATCGCAACATTTAGTGCCTATCCCAACCAACGAATAGAATACGAAGTCCATAAAGGCAGGGTAGATAGAACGACCATAAGATTATTGGATGAAAAAGGTAAACCCATTACAGAAGGCATAAGATATGCGAAAGATCTGGCCACAGGGGCTATAAGATGCCACCTGCCAAAAAGGGTTGAGAAAGAATTGTTGCGCAAGCTCGATAACGTGTTGATTGTAAATGACAAACTCGATAACCATGGATCTCTAGCTATCGGATCTAAACTTGTCGCTACCTTTAGCAAATATCCCAACCAAAGAATAGAATACGAAGTCCACAAAGGCAGGGTAGATAGAACGACCATAAGATTATTGGATGAAAAAGGTAAACCCCTTACAGAAGGCATAAGGTACGCGAAAGATCTGGCCACAGGGGCTATAAGATGCCATCTGCCGGATGCGTTATCTAAAAGGTTATTAAATAGACTCGACAACGTATTGATTGTGAATAACAGGCTCGATAGCCATGGATCTCTAGCTATCGGATCTAAACTTGTCGCTACCTTCAGCAAATATCCCAATCACAGGATAGAATACGAAGTCCATAAAGGCGCTGTAACTAAAGTGAGGATAATCAGCGAGGATGGGGCTGCCTTACATGAAGAGACTCTCAAAGTTGTGAGGGATAAGAAAGGGCAATCCATCACCTCATATAAATCAAAGTCAATTCCGCTCAGGGCAATGCGCCATTTTGAGAGCATAGGGAGTATTGAAAATTATGTGGTTGAAGATGGCAACTTCCTCAAGCTCACAAAAGGGCTCGTTTACATATTCACCCGCTGGGAAGACCTGGCAGGCAGGCCTTTAAAGGTGTTGTTCGAAATAGATGAAAGATCCGGGAAGAACCTCCCCTTTGAATTTATATTCCCGCCGCTCAAAAAGAAAGAGGCTGAATTGCGCATAAAGGCAAAAGAGGCCCTATCCATACCGCGCATCCTCATTGGAATAATTCACGGCGGGGAAGAGGGAAAAGGATATGTATTTGATTCAAGCGTCCTGCCTGTTCTGTCTGAAGAAGAGACTAAAGAATTGAGGAGCGCTATCGGAAAAGCCATAGATGAGCTGCCTTCAGATAAAAAGGATCTTGCGAAAAGGGTTGTAGGAGCCTTCCTCAAAGAGACAGGCGCCAGCGAAGAAGAGAAGACTCAAGAAGAGCTGATAGCCGGCTCTCTTGGCGTTGGAATTGCCGAGGTCATTGAAATACTAAATCTTCTATCAAAGGCCGAAGCCCTCAAGCCATGGCGAGTTGAAGACTCAAGAGACTTGGCCGCGCCAAAAGGGGAGGCCTCTCATCCGAGGGAATCCTCAAGCGGGATTGACGCGGGGCATCGAGACAGTATGTTGTTATTCAACCGTGCGGCGAAGCAGCTTCGCGGGTATCCTGTGGATGTGATGGTGGATCTATCTCTAATCCCGAAAGAGGACCTGGAGGCGAATATGAGGACGTGGGCGTACTTAATGCTCCTTCATGAAAGGGGAGGTCTCGATGTTAATTACATATTTAACTCCAGCGACGAGACGTATGTTCGCGAAGCGCAAGACGTTCTCTTGGAGGAGATGCGAAAATTGCCGGCCATGGTTGATATAGAGACGGTCAAACCGCGAATAAATAGGCCTCACGCGGATACTCGGACGCTCACGGTTTCTATTGTGAAGAAAGAGGAACTGGAGAGGCTCGAGGAGATCCCTGAAAATATATTCCCTGTCGCGATGTCTGACGGCAAGGAAGCAGCCGGCACCATCTTAAGAG
Source organism: Candidatus Omnitrophota bacterium (assembly GCA_023247415.1). GTDB lineage: Bacteria > Omnitrophota > Gorgyraeia > 2-01-FULL-45-10 > JAHFGN01 > JAHFGN01. The sequence continues at coordinate 9,323 of JAHFGN010000022.1, read as the reverse complement.
ATTTTTCATCGGCAGTAGCGATAGGCCTTGCCCAGGCCGCGTGCGCGAAGGTCAGGCGCGAGGCACCGCAAGAGTTTGATGAAGCCGTATCCGACGCCTACCCGAAGATGCTTAAGATATATCAGAGATCTCTGGGTTTGACAGACGATGAATTTACCCCGGAGACGCTGAAAGATATAATCACATCTCCCGCCGTAAGGATCAATCACGCCATCGCTCTCGCCCTGCCGCCTATAGCGCGGGCCGCCATCCAATATCTGAAGGATTACCACGACAGGATCCAGCTCCTCCTCGAGGCCGCGTAAAGATGAGGTCAAACTTGACAAAAGATGAAATGTAAAGTATACTTAACACTTGTTAAGAGGAGTTAACATTACCATGACCGTTAGAAGAAGGCTGGACGAGATCTTAGATACCAGATCGAAAGTCAGGATAATTCGGCTCTTTGTGTCAAGACGAGAAGATTTTATGGCATCCGGCAGAGGGGTTGCCAAACTGGTTGGCATAACGCCGCCTGCGGCCCACACCGCGCTCAAAGAGCTTTATAATCAAAACATCTTGCGGCGGGACCTCGTCGGGGCCCAGCACATATACAGGATTAATCATTCTAGCCGGATAGTGAAGGAAATGTTGCAGCCGATGTTTCGAAAAGAGATATCCGTCAAAGATGATATAGCTAAATTTTTGGCGGAAAAGATAAAAAAACACAAGATGCGAAATCTTCTTGAATCGGCGGTGCTGTATGGAAGCATAGCAAAAGGCGTTGCGCACTCGAAAAGCGATTGCGATATAGCGATTATAGTCAATGACAGCCGTTCAAAGAAAAAAGTCGAGGATGTGTTCAGAGATGAAATTTCAAGTGAATTTTACGAATATTTCGGATTGCATTTAGACCTTTATACTAAAACACACGATGAATTTATGACAAGACTCAAACGGAATCTTCCGCCGGTTTCCGAGCTTATGAATTCGTATATAGTGATTTATGGCGCTGACCCAATAGGCTATAGATGAGATGACAGCTAAACGCTTAAAAACAAAAATAGAAGACAAATCCGCCGCAAAGGACTATTTAAAGAAAGCCGCGGATAATTATCAGGCTATGTTATCAGCGTTGCAAAATAGAAATTTCAATGCCGCCGGCACGCTTGCCCTTCAATGCGCCATATCGTCTGCGGATGCCATCTGCGTATATGAGAAAGGCGTTCGCTCCATATCGGGGGATCATTTTGACGTATGTGAATTGGTGAGTTCGGTGTCGTTGCCTGATGCCGGTGAAAAAACGAATGTTTTAAAACGCATTATCGGCAAAAAGAACCTAATTCAATATGAACATCGCAATATACATGAAACGGAAGCGGAAGAGATAGTCATGGCATCCTCGCGATTCTATCAATGGGCGGCATCGCATATCTTGCGATAAAACGCCTAAAAGTTCCCCACGACAGGATCCTCGCTCCTCCTTGAGGCCGCGTAATATTACCCCTCACCCCTTCTCTCTTCCCTAAAGGGGAGAGGGATAGAGACCAGATCAGAGCAGAGATTTTTGTTGAATTAAACCCCGATTGGTTGTAGCATAAATAATACCTGTTACGAAGATGAAAAAACTCCCCACATATATTATCATCGGAATATTAGCGTCTATAACTATATCATGCGCGACGCCTCCGAGGGCGCCGGAAGTGATTCCCGCGAAGGAGATCTATCCGCAATTTCCCTCGCCCGTCATCAGAAAGGATATAGTCCACATCGTCGCGCCCGGCGAGACGCTCTGGCGGCTCGGCAAGATGTACGACATCGGCGTTGAGGAGATTATGCGGGCCAACGGCCTTAAGGCCGCTGGCAGATTGGGCATGGGCCAGCGCCTTATTATACCAAAGGCGATGCCGCTTCGGCCTGTTGTCCCTTTATATGCCTCTAGCAGATGGCAATACATCATAGTTCATCACAGCGCGACAGAGACGGGGAACGCGTTATCGCTCTTCAAGCTCCACCTTCGGCGCGGATTCTGGCACGGCCTGGGGTATCAATTCGTGATTTCAAACGGGACTGCCGGGAAGGCTGACGGCCAGATCGAGGTATCGCCCCGCTGGACACATCAGGATGTGGGCGCGCACTGCAAGGCTGACAACATGAACCATTGCGGCATAGGCATATGCCTCGTAGGGAACTTCTCGAAAGATAGCGTATCCGAGAAGCAGTTAGATTCATTGGTCTATCTTGTCAACATACTTCGCGGATATTATAATATCCCGGTCAAAAATATCCTGGGCCACGGCCAGGTCCGCGGCGCTGCCACAGAATGCCCGGGTAACAATTTCCCGTGGAAGGAATTTTATGAGCGAATTAAACATTAAAGGGGCAAAGATAAAAATAGTTCAAGGTGATATCACTGAACTCGTGGTTGACGCGATTGTCAACGCGGCTAACAATAAACTCGTAATGGGCGGCGGGGTCGCAGGCGCGATAAAGAAAAAAGGCGGCAGGGTAATAGAGGACGAGGCTGTAAAGAAGGGTCCGATAGGAATAGGCGAGGCAGTAGCGACTCGAGGAGGCAGGCTCAAGGCTAAATACGTAATCCATGCCGCTACCATGGGTATGGATTTCAAGACGGATGAGGTCAAGATAAGAGAGTCGGCCAGGAGCTCGCTTAAAGTCGCGGATGAATTGAAGATTGCCTCGATCGCGTTTCCCGCGCTCGGCTGCGGCGTCGGCGGCTTTCCTCTTTTGGCAGCCGCCAAGATTATGTCGCAGGAGGTATTCAAATATCTACGCGATGAGCGCAAGGCGGGTTTAAAAGAAATAATCTTCTGCCTGTACGATAAAGAGGCCTTCGACGTATTTGATAAGCAGGCGACGGCGTATCTCACTCATATAGTTGAGAAACTGCAGAAAGGGCCGTTTATCACTGTGGACGCTATCATAGACATTGACGGCGGGATCGTATTGGTCAAAAGGTCGAATCCGCCGTTTGGCTGGGCCCTGCCGGGCGGGTTTGTAGATTATGGCGAAAGTCTTGAGGATGCTGTCAGTCGCGAGGCCCAAGAGGAGACAGGGCTTAAATTATTAGATGTAAGGCAGTTCCGCGCCTATTCGGATCCCGGACGCGATCCGCGGTTCCACACGGTATCGATGGCCTTTACAGCCAAAGCCAAGGGCGCGCCTCGCGCGGGAGACGACGCCGCTCAGGTAAAGATTGTGAAGCTGGAAGAGGCGAACAAGTTAGAGCTCGCTTTTGACCACAAAAAAGTTTTAGATGATTATGTTAAACAGGTCAAGAGGCTCCGGGGGGATTAAGGATATGAGCGATAATAAGGAATTGAAAAAAGGATTGTCGACTGCTCTGGAGATGGAGCGGCGCGGCTGCGATGTTTATAAAAAGTGCGCGAAGAAGACGCAAAACAGAATGACAAAGAAGGTCTTTGAG
>JAHFGN010000022.1:0-5886 GCA_023247415.1 Candidatus Omnitrophota bacterium | reverse complement strand
CCGAGGATGAGAACCGGCATATCGGGGCGATCAGCTGCTATTGTGCTGGCCTGGCAGATAGAAATATGACTCCGAAACTCTGCGACACCATGATCCCTCACAAATCTATTAAAGACAGGCTAGTATTCGGACGACAGCCGTCGTCTATGGAGAAGGCGGTGAAGAAGGACTCCAACGAGCTTAAGGCGTATGAGATCGCCATGAAGATGGAGAACGACGGGTACGATTTCTATAAAAAGTCTTTCGATGCGGCCGTTGACCCAAACGCGAAGGACCTCTATAAATTTTTGATGGAGGAGGAGAAGGCGCACTTCGAGCTGATATCCAGCTCATATGACTTCCTCAAGAATCCGGCAGGCTGGTATATAAGAGACGAAAAACCAATAGTCGAAGGGTAAAGGGTAATGGGGACAATGGTCTTGAGATTGCAATGAGAACCGTCCCTAAGTTAATATATAACGCGAGGGTGGTGCTGCCGGATAAGGTTTTGGATGATGCGGCGATATTTATCGATAGAGGTATTATAAAATCCATCTGGCAGACGAGGAGGCCTCGCCGCAGTTGTTCCAAAGGCTGTATTAAAATAGACGCGTGGGGCAATTTTGTATCGCCGGGATTTATCGACACGCATATACACGGCCTCCCGGATAAGATCTTTGAAAACCAGGCGCAGGTCGGGACGACTTCTATACTGCCGGCGCTATCCTGCCAGTCGTTTGAGTCTCTCGCGGATTCTGTCAATAGAATAAAAGAGTTTATCAGGGTCAGCCCTCTCGGCGGGAATGTCCTCGGCATAAGATTGGAAGGGCCGTTTATAAATCTTTTAAAGGCCGGAGCGCAGGACAGGCGATATATATTAAAGCCCGATATGAAGGTGCTCAGCGCCATTTTCAAGATATGCGGCAGGTTATTAAAAATGATGACTATTGCGCCTGAAGTGAAGGGCGCGTTGTCTATTATAAAGAGATTGCGCCGGAAGAAGATAATCGCCTCGATTGGCCATTCTAACGCTTCATATGAAGAGGCGCTTTTAGGCATCGATTCCGGCATATCTCACGCCACCCATGTATTTAACGCGATAAGCCAGCTGGAGGGCCGCTCTCCTGGCGCAATCGGCGCGATATTGGCAAGCGGCAGAGTGACAGCAGAGGTTATATTAGACCTGGTCCATTTTCATAAGGCGCTGTTTAAATTATTGGTTGCGGCAAAAGGCCTGGATCGCGTTATACTTATTACAGATTCTGTTGTCTCGGGCGCGCCTTACGGGGCTCGTCTTTTGGAGGGGGCATATAGGTTTGGAGACGGCAGGCTTGCCGGTTCCTGCCTGACCATGAATCGCGCGGCAGCGAACGCGGTTCGCGAGGGCGGGTTATCGATTCAAGAGGCAGTGCGGCTTGCGGCAGCCAACCCTGGCCGCGCCATCGGAGTTTACGGGAAAAAGGGAAGTTTGGAGGTCGGAAAAGACGCCGACCTGGTCATATTTGACAAAGGGTTTGATGTAAAACTGACTATAATTAGAGGCGAGATCGCCTACGAGCGAGGCAGGAGATGAGATGAAGCAGCCAGTTTCTGGTTTTTGGTTTCTGGTTTCTGGTTACTTATGCATTTACAAGGCGTAAGATGTGTGGAATTGTCGGTTACATAGGAAATAAAAATGCCCAGGACGTTCTTATGAACGGCCTCAAACGGCTTGAGTACAGAGGCTATGACTCAAGCGGCATCGCCACGATTTTAAGTAATAAAAATTCCATCTCAATAAGAAAGTCTCCGGGCAAGATCCGCGTCCTGGAGGGCCTGCTTGGGAAGAGGCCGCTCTCAGGAACCATAGGAATAGCCCACAGCCGATGGGCCACCCACGGGGCTCCGAATCAGGCCAATGCCCATCCTCATCTTGACTGCAAGGGCGAGATCGCGATCGTCCACAACGGCATCATCGAAAATTTCGCCCGCCTGAAGGATGAGCTCCAAAAGGACGGCCACAAGTTTACAAGCCAGACCGATACCGAGGTCATAGCGCATCTGATCGAGAAATTTTATAAAAATTCATCTTTGGAAGAAGCCGTGAGAAAGGCGCTGGCCAGGCTCGAAGGCTCCTTCGCGCTCGGCGTCATCTCTATCCGCGAGCCGGATAAACTCATCGGCGCCCGTCTGGGCAGCCCGCTCGTCATCGGACGGGGGAAGGATGAGAATCTCCTCGCCTCCGACGTGCCGGCGGTCCTGGATTTGACCAAAGAGGTCATCTTTTTAAATGAGAACGAGATGGCCGTATTGACTAAAGATAACTGCAGGATACAGGACTTAAACGGCAGGGTGGTTTTCAGGAATACGACTCGGATAAATTGGAACGTCTCTCAGGCGGAGAAGCAGGGATACAGGCATTTTATGCTCAAGGAGATCAATGAACAGCCGGCGATCGTCGAGAACCTCCTCAAGATGAGGATAGAAAAAGATTCTGACAGGATAATATTTGGAGGAGAATGTCTCTCCGAAGCCAGACTAAGCAAGATAAAGAATATCGCCATAGTCGCCTGCGGGACCGCTTATCACGCCGGTTTAGCGGGAAGATACGCCCTCGAATCCGTATGTAATATACCCGTATCGGTGGATGTCTCGAGCGAATTCAGGTACCGCAATCTCCTCATAGACAAGGATACGCTGGTCATCGCCATAAGCCAGTCCGGCGAGACGGCGGATACGCTTGCCGGTGTTAAAGAGGCAAAGGCTCACGGCGCCAGCGTGCTGGCGATATGCAACGTCCTGGGTTCGACCCTCACAAGAGAATCGGACAACGTAATATATACGCATGCCGGTCCCGAGATAGGCGTCGCCTCTACAAAGGCCTACATAGTCCAACTCCTAACGCTCTATCTATTCGCGCTCTACCTGGCCCAGTTGAAAGGGACCCTGCCCCAAAAGGCGATTAAGAAGCATCTCGATGAACTTAAGGGCATCCCCCGGAAGCAGAGGGAGATTCTAAAAAGGCAGGAAAAAATTGCGAAACTCGCCCGCCGCCATTCGCATTTCGGCTCGTTTCTGTATCTCGGCAGGGGAGTCAACTTTCCATCCGCCCTTGAAGGCGCGCTGAAATTGAAAGAAATTTCTTATATTCCCGCTGAAGGGTATGCCGCCGGCGAGATGAAGCACGGCCCGATCGCGCTGATCGACGAATACCGCGCTGTCGTCTGCATCGCCTGCGAATCTCGAGTTTATGAGAAGATGATCTCCAATATACAGGAGATCCGCGCCCGCCGCGGCAAGATAATCGCCATCGCGAGCTCCGGCGACGATAAGATTGGAAAAGAGATAAAAGAGGTCGTATATATACCCAGATGCGGCGAGCTATTCTCGCCGCTCCTCGCGGCCCTGCCGCTGCAGTTGATCGCCTATCACATCGCCGTAAAGCGCGGCTGCGACGTCGACCAGCCGAGAAATTTAGCCAAATCCGTTACAGTTGAGTAGTGTCCGTTTCCCAAAGCGCCGCGTCTTCTATCCCCTATGATAAGAAGTGAGCCCGAAGACAGCCGTATAATTGGACAAATTGTAAATTGTATTGACAATTTGTCCAAAATCATGTATACTTGACCCATGATCCCCAGAACCCTGTCTAAAAAATTGCGGATGCTGGCCCTGAAATTCCCGGTAGTTTCTATTATGGGCCCCCGCCAATCCGGCAAGACCACGCTTGTGAAAAACGTCTTCCCGCGGCTGGCGTACGTCTCCTTGGAGGATATTGACGCGAGAGAATTTGCGGCGAAGGATCCGAAAGGATTTTTGACGACATACGAAAAGGGCGTTATTATAGACGAAGTGCAACGGGTTCCGGACATTCTTTCTTACATCCAGACAGCGGTAGATGCTAAAAAGGCCGCGGGCCAATTTATCCTTACAGGTTCTCAGAATATCCTGCTGCATGAACGCATTTCCCAGACATTGGCAGGCCGTGTGGCTATACTGAAATTGCTTCCCCTCAGTCTGGAGGAATTGGAGAGCACGTCTTATAGCAAAAAGAATATCGATGATTATATTTTCACGGGTTTTTATCCGCGTATCTACGATAAAAAGATCACGCCTTCCGACTGGTATGGTAATTACATACAGACGTATGTAGAAAGGGATGTCCGCCTTATAAAAAATATAGGTGATCTTAATACGTTTCAAAAATTCATCAAGCTCTGTGCTGGAAGAATAGGACAACTGCTCAATCTGTCATCATTGGGAAATGAATGTGGAATTACTCATAATACCGCAAAGGCATGGCTTTCAATCCTGGAATCGTGCTACATCCTTTTCCTGTTAAGGCCATATCATAAGAGTTTCAATAAGCGTCTTGTGAAAATGCCCAAACTGTATTTCTACGATCCCGGCCTTGCCTGCTCACTTCTGGGTATTCAGGCCCGGGGACAGCTTGCGACTCATTACATGAGAGGGGGCCTCTTTGAATCGGCCCTGATATCGGAATTGGTAAAAGAAAGATACAACAGAGGCGAGGAACCAAACTGTTATTTTTGGCGGGACAAGACCGGCATCGAAGTAGATTATCTTATTGAAAGAGCCGGTATGCTCGCACCCGTAGAAATAAAATCAGGCAAAACAATTGCTGCCGATTTTTTTGACGGCTTAAAATATTGGACCAAAGTGGCCGGAAAGAATAGCAAAGACCTTTATCTGATTTATGGAGGGTCGGAAGACCAGAAGAGATCGTCTGTGAATGTAATAAGCTGGAGAAACATTTCTTCAATAATTTATCCAAAAAAGGTATCATCCCGTAAGGTGCCACCCACCGCATTACAAGGATAGCATAGAAGCACATACCGGCTCCTGACGTCGCCAAGAATTATAAATGAATATATTAGCAGTATCGCTATTGGCGAGTATAGTTTTCTGCCAAACGTATGTTGACTCAAAAACCGAGAAGGATGGGGAAGTTGAGATTCTAGAATATTGCCCAGAATGCAAGACCAAATTAATAAAGTGCCAATTACCTATAGTAAACCTTCAAAGGAATTGATGCATGAAGCAAGAGAAGGGGGAAGTTATTTTTGGTATACACTACTCCTGCGGATAACTTTGTAGCTATGCCCGGAACCTTATATATCGTCTCGACCCCAATCGGCAACCTGACCGACATAACCCTGCGCGCCATAGAGACGCTCAAAGGCGCCGTTGACCTAATAGCCTGCGAGGATACCCGCCATACAAAGATTCTCCTGGATAGATACGGAATCAAGACTCCTACGACAAGTTTCTTTGAGCACAATAAGATCCAGAAGGCCGGCTATCTGCTCAATAAGTTAAAAGAAGGCAAGTCTATCGCCCTCGTATCTGACGCGGGAACGCCCGGAATATCAGATCCGGGTTACAACATGATAAAGCTTGCCATAGATCATAATATTCCTCTTGTTGCCATTCCCGGCCCGTCCGCTGTGATAACGGCCCTTGTCGTATCAGGCAAGCCAACCCATAAATTCGCGTTCGAAGGCTTCCTCTCCAATAAATCCGCCGCCCGAAAGAAACGTCTGCGGATACTAAAGGAGGAGGGAAGGACTGTTGTGCTTTATGAATCCCCCCACAGGATAATCAAGCTTCTTGAGGATATATTAGAGGTATACGGCGATGTGGAAATAGCGCTCGCCAGGGAGCTGACAAAGAAGTTCGAGGACGTCAGGCGAGGCAAGGCGAGTGCATTATTAGGCCATTTCAAAATCACCCGTCCCCGCGGCGAATTTATCGCAGTTATTTGATCCGTTTTAATCCGGGGGCAAAAAGTGTAATCCCAAAATGATAATGTCCTATTTAACCAATTTAGAAATGTCCTATGCCAAAGTTGCTATAATGTCTCTTAGCAAAGGAGGGCATTATGGCTGGAAAGGACATTATCATGGCTAC
>JAHFGN010000090.1 GCA_023247415.1 Candidatus Omnitrophota bacterium | reverse complement strand
AGTATCAACAAAAAGAAAAGGTCGCCCCAAAAGAAAAAGGGCTGCTACTAACGGTTTAAACCTAAAAACCGGACATTTCTACTTTGGTAACTATAGGACATTTCTAATTTGGCTTGACAATAGCGAATACAGGGATTGACTTTTTTTCCCTGGCGTAATATAATCGGCGTATATTGTACTATTATATAATATATGAAACCGGATATAGAGATCGCGCAGGGCGCCAGGATAAAACCGATCGCCGAGATCGCCAGAAGGCTTGGGATTAGGCGAGACGAGATAGAGCTTTACGGAGATTATAAAGCGAAGATAAAGCTGTCTATCCTCGAAAGACTCAAAACACGGCCTTCGGGTAAATATATCGATGTCACAGCGATAACGCCTACGCCCCTCGGCGAGGGCAAGACCGTTACGACCATAGGCCTTTCTATGGCGCTTAACAGGATCGGGCAGAAGACCGCTGCCTGCATACGGCAGCCATCATTAGGGCCTGTATTTGGAATAAAGGGCGGGGCAACCGGCGGAGGATACAGCCAGGTCATACCTATGGAGGATGTCAACCTCCATTTCACAGGCGATATCCATGCCGTAGGTCTGGCGCATAATCTCCTGGCGTCATTCCTTGATAATCATCTATTCAGAAAAAATAGACTGAATATCGATCTCGACAAGATATTCTGGCGCCGCGTCGTTGATGTGAGCGACAGGTCTTTGAGGAATATACGCATCGCGTCAGGCGGAGGCGAAAACGGCGTAGAGCGCGAGACGGGTTTTGATATAACGGTAGCGAGCGAGGTCATGGCCATCCTGGCCCTCACGACCGGGATCGCGGATTTGAGGAAGAGGCTTGGCCGGATAGTGGTTGCCATGGCCAAGAGCGGCAAGCCTGTCACGGCAGAGGAACTGCGCGTCGCAGGCGCGATGGCGGCATTGCTTAAAGACGCTGTCAAGCCGAACCTCATACAGACGCTGGATAATACGCCTTGTTTTGTCCACGCAGGCCCATTCGCGAATATCGCGCACGGAAATAACTCCATACTGGCGGACAAGATAGCGATAAGGCTGGCCGATTATGTCGTCACGGAGAGCGGTTTCGGAGCCGATTGCGGCGCGGAGAAGTTTTTTGATATAAAGTGCAGACATAGCGGTCTGAAACCTGCCGCCGCGGTCATGGTATGCACAATACGGGCGCTCAAGATGCACTCCGGCGACTTCAGGGTTGTGGCAGGAAAACCGCTGGATGAAGGCCTTGTAAAAGAGAACCTGGGAGCCCTTAAGCGCGGGGCAGAAAATTTGGTAAAACAGATCGAGAACGTGAAATTATTCGGCGTTCCGGTCGTGGTAGCTATAAATAGGTTTGCTGCGGATGCTGACACCGAAATAGATCTGGTAAAGAAGATGGCGCTTGAAAACGGCGCGGACGACTGCCAGGTGAGCGAGGTATGGAGATACGGGTCCAAGGGCGGAGTAGACCTTGCCAGGGCTGTCGTGAAGGCGGCCGAAAGAAGTTCAAAGTTTAAATTCCTGTATCCGCTGGATATGCCCATTAAGGAAAAGATACGGACGATCGCCACAAGGGTCTACGGCGCAAAAGAGGTTGCGTATGAACCTTTGGCCGAGGAGAAAATAGCGCTCTACGATAATTTTGGGTGGGGGAAATTGCCCATCTGCATGGCCAAGACCCACCTGTCGTTATCGCACGACCAGGAATTGAAGGGCAGGCCAAGAGACTTCACGCTTCCTGTCCGGGACATAAGGGCGTCTATCGGAGCAGGTTTCCTATATCCGCTCTGCGGCCAAATGAAGACGATGCCGAGTCTTCCATCTCATCCTGTAGGCGAGAAGATCGATATTGACTCTAAAGGGAGGATAACAGGGCTTTCGTAAATCAGTAATCAGTAAAAAGTAATAAGTAATAAGTAACAGGTAAGATGAGCTATGTAAATGGGGTGTTAAGGGATTATCTGGATGATCTGGCCGCCAAAAGACCAGCGCCTGGAGGCGGGAGCGCGGCCGCGCTATCGGCCGCTATAGGCGTCGCGCTTATGGAGATGGTGGTAAGCTACACCATCGGTGATACACCTTACAAAATAAAGCTCAAAGAATATAGGAAGAAGCTCGAGACACTGATCGATGAAGACGCGCAGGTATATACCAGGCTGCGCGACGGCATGAAGGCGCATAAAAAAGAGTCGCCTGAACTGGAGCGTCTCTACAAAGAATCGGCTGCGGCGCCTTTTGGAATATGTAAGACAGCCCGTGAGTGTCTGAAACTGTGTCAGGATCTGGCTGAGAGCGGCAACAAGAACCTTATAACAGATACGGCTATCGCGGCCATCATGCTTGAGGGGGCATTCTTTTCAGCCAAATACAATGTCTATATAAATCTGAAATATATTAAAGATTTTAAATACATCGAAACGATGCATAAGTTTTTATCCCCGCTGGAAGACGAGATGCCGAAGTTGAAGGAGGAGATACTGCACAAGTGTGAAGAGGTAATCGCGAAATGAGAAAGAGGAGACCATGGCAGCGAGACTGTTAGAAGGCAGGCCGATAGCCGAGAAGATAAAGATGGCGCTTAGGTCCGAGATAGAAGACCTAAGACGAGAATTCAATGCCTCTGCGACGCTCGCCACTATTCAGGTAGGCGAGAACCCGTCCGCCGCAATCTATCTAAAGTCTCAGAAGAAGAGCGCGAAAGATATAGGAATAGAATTTCAGGAGCATACCCTGCCGGCGTCAACAAGTGAAAAAGAGCTCATAGAGCGCATCAGGGCCCTGAACAGCGATAAGGGCGTAACGGGTATACTGCTGCAGCTCCCTCTGCCCGGCCATATCAACTCAAAAGGAATACACGTCTATATCGATCCTGTAAAAGACGTTGAGGGCATGCACCCTGAAAATGTAGG
>JAHFGN010000089.1 GCA_023247415.1 Candidatus Omnitrophota bacterium | reverse complement strand
CTGCAGGACGCCCCCGGTCTCTTTGGCGGAAAAGACGAGAAAAGATAAGCGCCTTAAAAGATTGACGTATGGGACGGTCGCTAACAATCGGCCGCCTTTTTTAAGGACGCGGCGCGCCTCCTTTAACGGCCTGGCAGGCCCTTCCTCGAAATGTTCCATAACACCGCCTGAATAGCAGCAGTCGAATCTGCCGTCTTCAAACGGCAGGGCTGTCACATCAGCCTCATAGACCGGAAACCCTTCGCCGAGAGAATTTTTTATGCTCCTGATCATCCCGCCTGAAAAATCCACCCCTGTTATGTCGTAGCCCATGTTCCGGTACGCTATTGTATGCTTCCCCATGCCGCATCCGCCATCGAGGATCTTTTTCGGCGGGAGAGGAAAATACCTTTTAAAAAAAGGCGAGAGGTGGTCGGATGCCGCGCTTTGGCTGAATTTTTCCGACATCCCTTCGGCCCTGCCCCAGTTCTTTGTCCATGATTCGATATCCTGCCCAAAAAACCCAAGCCCCTGCCTTTTAAACGCCTTGATAATCATTCCTTCTTCCTGCCAAAGGTTTCGGTCAACGCGCCTTTTATGCCTGAGGCCACCTCGCCCAACGTCGCTTTAGCGTCTTTGACTATGCCCTTCGCGGCCGTCTCTGTATCCTCAAGAAGCCGTTCGGATTTTTTAATTACATCGCGCAGTGTTTTATTCAGGCCTTCCACATCAAAGTCAGCCAGCCTGGGTATAAATGTATTGCTGAGGCTGCGCGCTACGATGAGCCGGCCGAGCGTATATATGTCTTCCACATCCGCGTACTCTTCGTCGATATCGATATTGAATTCTCTCACCGCAGGCTTAAGCCCTTTGGTATAATCCTTATAACTCGCCTTGCCTATCTTAAGACGCAGCTTATCTATGTGGATATCCGAAGGTTTGCCTTTGGGCCTCTTAGAGCCATCCCAGAGTTTCAGGGAATCGACATTGAGGTGCCCGAGCCTATCCTTCGCGACCAGACATTCCTTCAGGTTGAGCCTCATCTCGTAGAGATGGATGCGCGGCCCAAAGAGGCGCGAAGGGTCATATTTTATAAATATCTCGGGCATGTCCAGCATGATCGGATCCGGAAAGCCTTTTGGATTGAGCAGGACGAGGCCTTTTATATGGATGACAGGCGTTTTTATACCTATATGCAATTCCGCCATCCGTAACTCCAGATCATAATGGCGCTTCAATAAATCTTCGACATACGCCTTGACCGCCATATCTTTGCATATCACAACAAAGATAGATGCGGCGAGAAAGAATATGAACCCGATGATAAAAAATTTCCTCATGTGGATTATCATACACTACCGAATACTCATTGTCAAATGTATGGTGACATCAGACAAAGTATTCTTGACACAAGGGGCACTATCAATGTAAAATGTGTTTCAATCAATGGGAGTGAAAATGGTAGAATTTAAAAACAAGGTCTTATTCATCGGTTACGGCGCGGTCGCCAGATGCACCCTCCCGATCTTCCTTAAGCACATCAAGGTCCCATATAAAAATATCACCGTTATAGACTTCGTCGATCAGCGAAAAGAGTTGAAGCCCTGGATCGCGAAGGGCATCAAATACTTCCAGGACAGGATCACCCCTATAAATCTTCCCAAGGAGCTGTCAAAATATGTATCGGCCGGCGGGCTCATCGTTGACCTCGCCTGGAACATAGGCTGCGTTGACATCCTCAACTGGTGTCACGACAACAGGGTTTTGTATGTAAACACATCGGTGGAGGAGTGGGATCCCTACGCGAATATCTACAATAAGACCCCTTTCCAAAAATCGCTCTATTACCGCCAGATGGCCCTTCGCGAGATGACTTCCAAGTGGGATCACTCCACGACAGCTATCTTAGACCATGGGGCAAACCCGGGGCTCATCTCACACTTCACGAAACAGGGCATACTGGATATCGCCGCGAAGGCCGTAAAGGACAAAACCACGCCAAAAAAGGACAAGAAGATATTGGCGCATCTTATCGATGAGGAGGACTTCCCGACCCTGTCGATGGAGCTTGGAATTAAGGTAATCCATTGCAGCGAACGCGACACGCAGATCACAAATAGGCCTAAGTCTGTGGATGAGTTCGTCGGCACATGGAGTATTGAGGGTTTGAGGGAGGAGGGGACGTCGCCGTCTGAGCTTGGATGGGGGACGCACGAGAAGGAGCTCCCCGCCCTCGCGAATATTCCGCCCTACGGCCCGAAAAATCAGATATTCCTCTCGCAGATGGGCATGAACACGTGGGTCAGGTCATGGATACCGCACCAGGAGATCGTCGGAATGGTCATAAGGCACGGCGAGGCCTTCTCCATATCGGAGAAGCTTACGGTCTGGAGGCGCGGAAGGCCTGTGTACCGCCCTACGGTCCATTACGCCTATATGCCGTGTCACGAGACCTTATCATCCCTACATGAGCTGCGGTGCAGAAATTATGAATTGCAGCCGCACTTGAGGATTATGTATGACGAGATTACAAACGGCGCGGATATTCTTGGCGCGCTCATTATGGGGCATAAATACAATTCCTGGTGGACTGGCAGCAATCTGACTATCGAAGAGTCGCGCCGGCTCGTTCCCCGCCAGAATGCCACAACGATGCAGGTGGCGATAGGCGTCGTCTCAAGCATTATGTGGATGATCGAGAACCCCGATGAGGGGTTGTGCGTTCCGGACGACCTGCCTTCCGATTACATATTGGAGGTCGCGAAGCCGTATCTGGGGGAATATATATCTACGCCTTCAAGCTGGACGCCGTTTACCAATTATCAGATATTTTTCAAAGAGAATCCTGACGCCTACTTAGACAAGAAGAATATCTGGTCTTATAAAAATTTCCTCTTCAAACCTTAAGGGCGCTTTTCAAGATGCAAGACCTACTCCTTCA
>JAHFGN010000059.1 GCA_023247415.1 Candidatus Omnitrophota bacterium | reverse complement strand
CTATAGACGCGATGAGGCCTACGTGCAGGCCGCTTATCGCCAGGATATGCACCGTGCCTGTCTTGACGAATTCATCCCTGGAGGCCGGTTCAAGACCTGACCTGTCTCCTATCATAATGGCCTCAAGCAGACCTGAGTCCTCCCGATCGAAGTATCTGGTTATCGCCTCTCGGATATTATGTCTTACGCGATAGGCTGCCGCGCGCAGGATACCCCCATGCCCTCCGATAAGTTGAATAGGGCTGCCCTTCTTTACCCTCATCATGCCGTAGATATCTTTCATCCTCATATATCCGGCATAATCGAAGACGCGGGGGTTTTTCAAAGTCGGAATATTCGACAGTTCCCCTTCTAATATGAACTCATCTCCAAAATTTGTTTTATATCCCGCGTCGAACAGTTGGGCTATCACCGTCCCGGAAGATGAGCTCCAGAAGCCGTCCTGATTGACTGCGGTCGTCCTCAACAAAAAACGCTGGCTGTCGCGGCCGAACCTATCCGCCTCAAGCACCGGATCATCGACAATCATCCCCTTCAGGGATACCTTTACAGGTTCGTCCTGTATTATATTCGCTATATGATCGCGGGGAAGGATTTCTGAGTCTTTAAAAAAGAATATTACAAGCGACAGGCTGACTGCGAGGTAAAAAAACGGTCTCTTCATGAATCATCTACGGCTATTTTATCTCTATTCCGGCTCAATATCTTTTGCGTAAGGCCCCTCACGGCCTTGAGTTTCTCCGGCGATAAAAATGGGCCGTGTAAAGCGCGGTAATCTATGATGCGGCCGGCTATTGTCCTGCCGATCCCATCCAGGCACATGAGCTCTTCAGGCGAGGCGCTGTTTACATTGACGCGTCTTTCTCCGCCGGCTCTAGACGCCGGGCCGTCTTCGCGCGCTATATCGCTGTAGTCGAACTTCTCTATCCAGATCGCCCTCATCGCGCCGTGTTTTTTGTAATTGGCCGCGGCCAGGCCAAATATCAGAAGGAGCGATAGACTTGCAATAATATACCTCTCTATTTTCATAAGGGCCGGCATAATTAAAACCCCGCTTTTTTGAGGTCCTTTATATTGGCCTCTATGGCCTGGTTGGTTGGGTCCAGTTTCAGGACCGCCTCCCAGATCCGCCTCGCCTTGGCGAATTCCTTCTTTTTAAGATACGCGTTTCCAAGATTTAAATAGCCCAATTGCGGCGTATCCCAGTTCAGCGCCAGGGCATTTTTATAACACTCGATGGCTTTGTTGTATTCGCCTCTATTGTAATAGACTATCCCCAAGTTATTGTATATGCCGGCGTTTGGCTCCAGGCTTAGGGCCTTTTTAAAGCATCCGATCGCTTTATCATACAGGCCCAGGTCTGAATAGACATTCCCCAGGTAGAAATGTGAATCGGCGTGGTCCGGCCTAAGCCTTAGAGTGGCCCTGAACTCGTCTTCCGCGTGGGCGTAATACTCCAGGCGCTTCTTCGGATCTTTCTCCTTAAATGGCCCGACCAGATGCTCTCTGCAGTACGCGAAGCCCAGGTTGTAATGGAATCTCGCGCTTTCAGGAGATTTCACAAGATCTTGTGTATACAGGTATATCTCGTTCCGCCAGTCTACGTTCCTTGCCAGGGTCCCGGCGCCATAAAATATGATGAGGCCGCATAGAGATACGACGGCGGTCTTTGGAGCGACGGCGCGAAGCCGCGTCAAGATCAACGCGGCAAGGCATGAGAATCCGATCGACGCCGGATACAGAAACCTCTCCGCCATGATCGCCTTGAACGGGACGATGTTATAAACCGGCGCCAGCGTCACAAAGAACCATAATATGAAGAACGAGGCCGGCCTGTCGCGCCTTAGGCTCGCGTAAGCCCCCGCGACAACCGCCATGGCCCCGAAGGCGATCGCCATATCCTGGCTGAATAGGGACTCTGGGATATTTATTACGTAGTCCGCCCTTAAGTTTATGGGCAGGATGAGGAGCCGCATATAGCCCGCTATGGCCTTGAGCATCACCATAGAATTTTCCGACAATGTGCTCCCCCAATATTCAGTTCCCTGCGCAAGCCCTCCCGAGACAGACCACCTGGCAGCCAGATAAAACAGCAGGACCGTAAAAAAAGGCGTGTAATATTCTATATATTCCCCAATCCCCTGCCTTCGCGAAAAGCGCAGGTCGCACAAGAGCATGACGATGGGAAGCGTAATCGCCATCTCCTTCGCGAAGAGGCCTAATGTAAACAAGATCAGCGCGAAGCCGAATCCACTCTTTCGGGAGGCCTTGATATGCGTTATCAACGCGGCGAGATAAAAGAAGAGAAATAGGACGTTGGACCTGCCGGCAATCCATGTCACGGCCTCTGTCTGGACAGGATGTATCCCGAAGATGAGCGAGGCTATAAAGGCCGCTTCGCTTGATGAGAATATAAGCTGGGCGAGGATAAAGACCAGAAGCACATTGAAGAGATGCAGGGCCGTATTCTCGATGTGATACAGGCGGGGGTTCAACCCCCACAGCCTATAATCTATCGCGAACGAGGTTGTGACAAGCGGCCTGTAGATGTCCGCGGAGAGGCCTTTGGAATTGGAGCTTGTGTCCCTGTCCGTAAAATACGAGATCACCCCTTTTATGTCCAGATTCCTGATGGCCTTGTTGTTGACTATAAAGGAGAAGTCATCCCAGATAAACGAGTTGTTGAATGAGTCGTAATATACGACGAAGGTTATTATTACAGCGAGGATTATGTAGAGGACTTCTTTCCTAATAGGCATGCGGATGGATCCGTTTGAGCAGTTGGTGGAGCTGACGAGAATCGAACTCGTGACCTCACAATGCCATTGTGATGTGATCCCTCTTCACCACAGCCCCTTAAGGTAAAATTATACCAGACTGCTATATAAATAAGAAGAAAAATATGCTGTTGAATATAGGATTCGCTGTGATATAATTTATATCGATAAACGCGCCGAGGTGTCGGAACTGGCATACGATCCGGTCTCAAAAACCGGTGGCCGCAAGGCCATGAGGGTTCAACCCCCTCCCTCGGCACCATAAAAAAAGGGACAGGCTGCTTTTTCTGGCTATGTGTCTGGAAAAAGCAGCCTGTCCCTTTTTTCAGCGCTTTTGTCCCGATTTAATAATTATTGAACCTTATACGCCGCGAGCTGTTTTATACGCTTGAGCATGTTCGGATGCGTGCTCAAGGCCTCCATCAGCCTATCGCCAAAGTTTAGATGGATTTCCTTTGTCTGGAGCGCCGCCAATTCATTTCGATCGATCGTCCCGCTTCTATCCAAATCCAGCTGGCTCAATTCCTTGATTTCAGCTACTGCCCTCGACGGATCATTGACGAAGAAGGCCTTTAGGCCCTCAACCTCTTTCAATGATTCCCTATCCGTCACGGCCGAACCATAGACAAGTTTATACAACCCTGACGCGAGCCAGCTGGGCTCGTTCCCCAAGAGGACAGAGCCTTTATCGGCGAAATATTCCCTGATGCGCGAAGCATAGAGGACCAAAAGGTTGGTGATAAAGTAGAATATGAACGCGACCATGCCGACAAGCGCTGTATTCGCGCCGCCTCTGTCGCGCCTGCGGCCGCCGCCGTAGAATAGGAAATTCCACGCGATGCGATAGAGTATCATGGGAATAACGGAGAGAACGGTTATGGTGAGGACATCCCGGTTCTTGATATGGCTCAACTCATGGCCCACTACAGCCTTAAGCTCATTCTCGTCCAGAAGTTTCATGATCCCCGTCGTGACGCAGACCCGGCCGTCGGACAGGCCTCGCCCAAACGCGAAGGCGTTCGGCAGGGCGATCTGGGCTATGCCCACTCTCGGTTTTGGAATGCCTGCCTTCTTCGCGAGTTCCTCAACCATCGCGTGTAATTTTGGGTACTCGCCCTTTTCGACATATTTGACGCGCATCGACCATTCGACGATCTTCGGCCCGATCATGTATTGAAGAAGCATCATCGCCAGGGACAATATGAGATAGAAATAAAAATTGGCCACTCCCAGGCTCACGCCGATCACGGTCACGGCCATATAGATGATGCCGAAGAGCGCTGCCATCAACAGGTACATCCTTAATCTTAACCCGAACATATTCGATCGCCTCCTTTTGTCACATTGTAATATAGGCCTGCCGCGATGTCAAGCATAGCTGTAGATCACTAGCTGTAGAGCACTTTCATCACCAATATCGTTATATCGTCATGCTGACCCGCGTCAGCTTCGAACCTTCTCACGTCTTCTCTTATTATTTTTAGCAGGTCCTCCGCGCTGGCGTATCGGTTCTTTCTCACCAGGCCAGAGAGCCTGTCGAGACCGTACATCTGGCCGCGGCCGTCCATGGCCTCAGTCACCCCATCCGTGTAGAGAACTACTGTGTCGCCGCGCTCAAGCTCCATGCAGCTTTCGGAGAATTCGCCTTCCACAAGCCCTAACGGCATCCCCTGTTCTGTCTTAAGCCACTTAGTCTCTCCGGATCCGCCTTTGACCACGACCGCCGGCAGATGGCCGCCGCTCGCAAATGTCAGATTCCTCTTCCCTGCGTCGAACACCATATATAATACCGTCACAAAGAGATTCGTCGACGCCTCCGCTACCAGCTTGCTATTGAGCGCTGATAAGAGATTGGATGGCCTGTAGTCAACGCCCGCCAAGAACCTGAGCTCGCTCATAACCTTGGCCATGAAGAGGCTGGCCGGGATCCCCTTGCCTGAGACGTCGCCTATGATTATCCCGAGGCGGTGGTCTCCAAGGTCCAGAAAGTCATAGAGATCCCCTCCTACCCTGCGGGCCGTGAACATGCCCCGGGCCATCTCCAGGCCTTCTATCTCCGGAAGGTTTTTTGGGAGGAAGCTCTCCTGTATAGTCCTGGCTATCTCCAGTTCCTTCTCTAACAATTGGCGGGCCTGCCTCTCCCCTATATATCTATATAGAGTGAGAGCCAGATACAATGCCAAGGCCGTAAGGATTGGACAGAAGAGATCTATCCATAATCCTAACGCACTGAACAACGCCCCTGCCAAACTAAAAAACAGAAGAACCGCGATGACTAATATCGAAAGCCCCGCAACCGGCCGCGCCCTGGATGTGAAGAAGGCTATCAGAATCCCGAGGGCTAACAGGATGCCGAGATTAACCCGGCGCGAGGCGCGGGATATAAATGACTTCTTGAGGACGCTGTTAATGACTTCGGCGTGGACGCCGATTCCTGGGTAGAGTCTCTCAAAAGGGTTTGGGTGGAGGTCCACTGTGCCGGTGCCTGTAAGGCCGATGACGCATATCTTATCTTTGAAGGCCTTTAGGTCAAGGATCGGTTTGGCGCCGCTCAACGGAGCGATATACGACTGCAGTATATCGACAAACGAGTAGTGCCTGAATGTATCCGACCAGGTCCCCGAAAAATTCACTATGAGGTTTGAACTCTCGTCGAGAGGGACCCTGATATCCTTTCCCAACAGCAGATACCTGCCCGGCGCAAGCGATATCTCCTTCTGCCTGATGCCGAGGTGATCGCATGCAAGCAAAAAAGAGAGATACGGATACAGGCCGCCCTTATAATTTATATAGATCGGGACCCTTCTGCCCTTTCCATCGCTGTCAGGTATTATATTTATGTGGCCGGCGCCTTTTGAGGCGATCCTGAATCGCTCGAGCAGTCTGGATGTCGTCGGCTTTGCCGCGACGAACTTCGAATGGGCCTCGGCGTCTATATCGAATACAAAGGGGAGGTAGACATTCCCGGCGGTCTTTATGGCGTCTTCCAGCTCACCGTCTCGCGCTGTCTCATCGGTGAGGATTATATCGAAGAGTATCGCTTTTGCCCCAACGCCCGCGAGGGCCTTTACCATCATCGCGTAATATCTCCTATCGATAGGCCAGGCTTCGAGTTTGGCTATCGTATCGTCCCCTATCTCGATCAATACAATATCGCCGGATGCCGCTCGATGGCCCCGCAATAGAAAACGCGCGTCAAGCAGCTCAAACTCGTAATTGTCAAGGATTCTGGAATAGGAGAGGGCGGACGCAATCGACGCGATCGCTATGATGAAGGCCAGTCTAAACCGCAATCGTTTGGCAAGACCCGCTATGTCGAACATCGATTATTTAGAAGGAATAATACAGGCCGGTCGCGAATATACTGGATGAGTATTTATCCAATGTCTCGGTAGAGCGATTCTCCCTGTAAGAGTATGTCGCGTATACGGATATCACTTTGGTTATATCATACAAGAGCGATGTGGAGGCGATGTAGAGATCGTCTTTTTGCCTTGAGTTTTTGCCCGAAGCCCGTCTGCCCGCGTATTCCCTGTGCACCAGGCTGAAGGACGATATGTTATACAGCTTATCCATCAATGAAACTGTCATCGATGGGCCGAATTTATATTGGCTGTAGTCGTAATAGTCAAAATACTGGTCATTGGAATCATTGACGAGAAATTGGTTTGTGATTTTAAGTTTTACATTTTCAAATATATAGACGGCGACCTCATGCTCAAGGACCTGCCTGAGGTCGGCCCGCCGTTCGGAGGAAAACTCGGCATTCCCAAGCCGCCTCTTTTTGTCTATGTAATTCTTCAACGAAAATCTGTACATCGCCTTTTGGTAGACGCGGGAAGTGATGTAGTGTTTGTATCCGCCGCTTACCTCGTTGGATATATAGGTGCCGTTCTCGTCGTTGGGGTACCAGACGGTATTGAAGGCGTAGCCGCCTATAAAGGTCAGGTCATTCGGCATCTTTCCCTCGAGATTGACATAGGCGCTCCCGTCAAAGAGGCTCGCGTCAGTGATATTGTAATATGTGCTGTTGACGATGTCGAATCCGAACTTCACGTCCAGTGAATCGTCCTTTATCGGATAGGTGTATCTGGCGTCGAGAGACTCCTCGATGTAGCTGTCGCTTTTTTTAGACGGGTCGAGATTGACGTTTGAGTCAAAACCTTCTGTAAGACCCAGCGTGATCTCCGGGATGAGATTTTCTACCGACGGACGCCGCTGCATATAAAGCTCCCCCGCCGCCTGCGACGTCGTCTTGTATTTGAGCTCTGCCTCCCGGCGCGTATCCACTGCCGCGCGGGATTCGGGCAAACAGCACAAGAGACCCGCCGATAAGACAACCGCTATAGCCTTTTTTCGGATCATCGCAATATCTCCATTTTGTTCTTTCGCCGCTATTGGCCGGTATCATCAACTCTTGATACCGAGTCGCCGGACGAAGGCCTGCTTTCCGTCTTCCTCAAATCCTTCGATTCCCTCTTTTCGATTATTCTGTCAACGGCCCTTTCGGCTGATTTGGTCCTCTCTTTTTGGTCCAATCTGTAGAATTTCGATCCGTTATTTTTTGACCTCGCCCCTCCGACAGGCTCCCTGTCTATCGGCCTTTTTACGTCTCTTGCGTCTTTCGTCTCTTTTGCCTTTTCTTCTTTCGCCCTTTCACGCACGGTATCCCTCCACCCATTCCATCTCTGCATATCTTGAGGAGCAATCCTCTCTATGCGGGAGGGGGACGGCCTCTCGAACCGCTCTAAGGCTGTCTGGCGTCTTTGGTTTATAATCAACTCCTTCGTCATCAGCTCTCCGGATTTCTCTATGCCTCTCAAAAACACCTTATCCTCAAATACCCTGACCGTCATCCTGATGCCGTCGAATCCCGTCAACCATCCGGTCCCTCGCGCGCCGCATACTCCGGCCGGCGTCTTGATCTCAAATGTAGACTTTGCGGGGAGTTTCTTGATATGCGCCATCACCTCTCCGTTCAAAAGCTCTATCTGATATGGGGATATCTTCGCGATCGTAAGGTCCGAGTCGCCTTCTATGCGGATCATATTTTTCAGGTCCTGGGCAAAGGCTATCTCCACGGTTTCGCTTTTAGCCGTCTTTATCCTGTCTCCGGAATCCAGGCTCGCGTCAGTCTCAAGCCCCGCCCATTCGCCGGACCCGGCCTTCATTATCTTCGGGCCTCCGTTTAGACTTACCACCTTAACACGGTTTTCAGCCTCGAGAGCGGCCTTTGTCACGCTGTTAAAGACCAAAATGCCCAGGATAACGACCGAGGCGGCAATCCATATTTTTAAAAACATCTTCATACCGGTCACCTGCCTTTCTTCTCCGGACCTTTCATCAGGAGTTTCCACGGATGTCTCTTGATGTCATCGCTGAACTCATTGAAATTGTCGGCTGCAGCCTCTAACTTTATAACGATATTGTCTATTTTAGGCCTGTTGTCTTTTACGACGCTATTCAGGTTTTGCGCAAGGGCCCTTGCTTCCGCAAGGGTCTTATCCAGGTTTTCAGCGATGCTATCCACCTTTTGCATCAGCTTTCTCATCTCGAAGGGGTCCTCGCT
>JAHFGN010000088.1 GCA_023247415.1 Candidatus Omnitrophota bacterium | reverse complement strand
GATAATTGGTTCCGATCACCATAACGATATGCCATATAATCTCCTATTTTTATCGACGAGGATATTATATCATACCGTCGGTAAAATAGGTAAAATTTATTGGTAATTGCGACACAGTCTCTTACGCGTAAATTGGACATTGATCCATTGGGATTTATTTCGTCATTCGAATTTCGTCATTCGTCATTTTATATTAACGCATCCCGTGTTTCGAGTTTAGAGTTTCGAGTTTGTTTAGAGTTTAGTGTTTCGAGTTTAGAGTTTTAACAGTTTCTCGACACTCTCCCATGGGAAAGAGGGATTAATCTTATCTACTCACCTCGCAGCGTTTGGCGATGTTGAGCAGCAGCCCGACAGCCATCATGTGAAATACTAAAGACGTGCCGCCGTAACTCACAAAAGGAAGCGGCAGCCCTTTTGTGGGCAGGATGCCGCACACAACACCTATGTTTATTATGGCCTCAAGCGCTATCATTGTGACTACCCCAAAACTCAAGGCCCTGCCAAAGGCGTCCTGGCTGTTTAGACAAACGCGCATGCCCTGCCAAATGAATAAAGCGAACAGGGCTATGATCGCCAGGGCTCCCAGGAAGCCGAGTTCTTCGCCTATTATGGCGAATATAAAATCCGTGTGCGCCTCGGGCAGATAGAAGAGTTTCTGCTTCGATTGCCCCAAACCGACACCGATGAGCCCTCCTGAGCCGAGGGCTATCAGTGATTGTATAATCTGGAAGCCGGTCCCTTTTCTGTCAGCCCAGGGGTTCAGGAATATTAGAAGCCGCTTCCTTCTATAGGGGACGCTGAATAGCAGGACGTAGAGAAAAGGCAGGCTCGCCAGGGCCGTGAAGATGATATGCGAGACCCTTGCGCCGGAAACAAACAGCATGAGAAATGAGATCGCCGCGATGTCTATGGCAGTGCCCAGGTCCGGCTCGAGGAGGACGAGTCCAACACAGGCGCCTGTTATCACAAGAGGCGGGAGATACCCGTACATGAAACTTCGCAAGGCGGCCTCTCTCCTGGCCACGAGATCGGCGATGTATATGATAATGGCTATCTTCGCGAGTTCTGAGGGCTGGAATGTAATAGGCCCGAAACTAAACCAGCGTCTCGCGCCGCTTATCTCCCTGCCGAGCCCGGGCACCAGAACCCCGAGGAGCAAGAGGCCTGATATCGCAATCATCCATTTAGAAAATATCCTTAGTGTAGAGACGTTCATCAGCATGATTGTGAACATTGCGGCATACCCCACGGCAACATAGACCAGGTGTCTTTTTATAAAATATAGGCTGTCCTGCATCTTCTCATAACCATGCAGCGCGCCTGCGCTGTATATCATAACAACGCCTATCGCTATAAGGACAGACACTATCAGGAATATGGACGCGCTAACACTCCGCATGTTTAAGGTCGCTTAAGCGACTCCACAATTTTGAATTTTGATTTTTGATTTTTGATTTCCCTTACAGCCTCCCTGAACGCCTCTCCCCTGTGTTTATAGTCTTTGAACATGTCGAAACTCGAACACATCGGCGACAACAGGACCATGTCGCCGTCTTGCGCCAGTTTAAAAGACTCCGCTACAGCCTCCTCTAAAGTCCCTGCCTCATGGACGCGCGTCAGCTCTCCCAGCGCCTCTTGGATCCTATATTTCGCCTCGCCTATAAGCATGAGACCCTTGACCTTCCGCCTGACGATATCCCTCACCGCGCTGTAATCGCTATTCTTGTCCCTTCCGCCCGCTATAAGCATCACCGGTTTGGCGGAAGATTCTAAAGCGCGCAGTGTTGAATCTACTGTGGTGGATTTTGAATCATCCACGAACTCCACGCCATTTACAATCTCGACGGTTTCGAATCTATGGCTTAAGCCTCTGAATCTTTTTAGCGCATCCCGTATGGAGTCCGGCCTGGCGCCCGCTATTATCGCAACGAGGCTTGAGGCGAGCGCGTTTTCATGATTATGCCCGCCCTTTATCCTTATATCGGATATGCCGCAAATCTCTTCCTGGCGGCCATGAAAGGCGCATATGATCTTCGCGTCTTTTATAAACGCTGAAACCTTTTCGTTGGTTCTGCTGTAAAAATAAGTCTTCGCCTTTGGTTTGGCCTTTTGAGCCGTCAGTTCTCTCAAATTAGGGGCGTCATGATTAAGGACCAGGAAATCTCCTGCGTCCTGATTTTTGAATATCTTCATCTTCTCATCGAAGTATCGTTTTAAACTCCGGTATCGGTCCTGATGGTCATCTGTGATATTCAATATGACAGCTATGTGGGGCCTGAAGTCCGCTGTCCGTTCTAATTGGAAGGAGCTGACCTCCAACACTACCCAATGGTCTTTCGTGATCCCTTCTATCTCGCCGCACAGGGCATTGCCGATATTTCCGCAGACGACCGTTTTGAACCCTGCCTCTTTTAAGATCTCTCCAATAAGCGCAGTCACTGTGCTCTTGCCGTTTGTGCCGGTTATGCCTATTATCCTCCCCTTGCAAAGCCGGAACCCAAGCTCCATCTCGCTTATTACAGGTATGCCGAGTTCTTCCGCCCACCTGACCGGCGGGGAGGCGTCTTCTACCCCGGGGCTTACAACAACGAGTTCGCTTGACTGCACAAATCCCCTTGTATGGGCCCCGATCTCTATCTCTATATCCCTATGCTCGAGACGCTCTATGTTCTTCCTTACGTCGGCGTTATCAGCTCTCTCGGTAACCCTGACGAACGCGCCTATGTTATCAAGCGCGATCGCGGCGTTCAATCCGCTGTTCCCCAATCCAATAACCGTTACCTTTTTATTCTCTATGTTCATTGAAGTTTCAGCGTCGCGAGGCTCAGGAGCGCGAGTATTATCGCGACTATCCAGAACCTTATCGTCACCTTAGACTCAGGCCAGCCCAGGAACTGAAAGTGGTGATGCAGGGGCGCTATCAGGAATACGCGCTTTTTAAATAACTTGAAAGATATAATCTGCAGCAATACCGAAAACGCCTCAACGACGAATACGCCGCCGACAAGAAACAGCAGGAGCTCCTTTTTTATAAGT
>JAHFGN010000058.1 GCA_023247415.1 Candidatus Omnitrophota bacterium | reverse complement strand
ACATAATCGCCTTCTTTTACCCCAGTAATTTTTCTCAGGCCCTTTTCGGTCATTATCATGGAATCAGTGCTCAGGCAATTCATATAAGCTCCATTGTCGTAGCAGCAGTATAGCATGTCATGCCCGCGTTCCATGGCGCCGGAGAGGGACTGCAGGCCGATGTCGTATGTGCCGCCGTCGCCGCCGAAGGCGATGAATCCGAACTCATCCTTTATCTTGCCGCGCCTCTTGAGCGCATTGTATGCCGCCTCTACTCCGCTCATCGTCGCAGCCGAATTCTCGAAGGCATTATGTATAAAGGAGCAGTTCCATGCGCTGTACGGATATATCGTGCTGGATACCTCAAGACATCCTGTCGCGCACGACAGGACGAGCGGTTTCGCCGCCGCCATAGTGACGAGCTTTACTATGATGGGCGCTGTGCAACCTGGGCACATCCTGTGGCCGGCAGTCATCGCCGATTCTTTCTTTGAGAGGTCCTTCAATGTCGCCATCTATTCCCGCACTCCTAAATATGTAACGGGCCTTTCGATCTTCCCGCTCCTCGATATCCTGATCAAATCCTCCACGATGCCCCTAAGCTCGGCTAAGGTGACGTCCCTGCCTCCGAGACCGTAGATATAATTCACAACCGGCACAGTCGATTCTCTATACAGGGCGGATTGGACATCTGTGTAAAGCGGGCCGGAGATGCCATTCAGCGAATCTGATCGGTCAATGACTGCGCAGGCCTTAAGGCCTTTCATGGCCCTAATAAGATAATCCTTGGGAAATGGCCTGAAAACCCGCATCTTCAGCGCCCCTGCCTTTATCCCCTTACCTCTATATTCATCTATTATGAGGCGCAGGGTCCCCATAGTTGAGCCGAGGCCTATAATGGCGATCTCGGCGCCATCCATCTTATACGGTTCAACAAATCCATAAGGGGTCCCGAACTCTTTCTTGAACTCTTCGGCAACTTTCGCGATCGCCTTGGGGGAATTTTCCATGGCGTCCGCCATCTGGCGCCTGTGTTCGAAGTAAAAATCCGGCAGGTCCAATAACCCGACCGTTATCGGATTCTTCGCGTCCAATAGATAATGTTTCGGTTTATATTCTCCGACAAATTTCTTCACCTTTTCATCATCATACAGGGTGATATTCTCAACGCCGTGGCTTATGATAAAGCCGTCGAGATTAACCAATACGGGCAGGAGGACGTCAGGATCTTCCGCGATCCTTATGGCCTGGATCATGTTATCGTAGGCCTCCTGGGCATTCTCGCTCCAGAGCTGGATCCAGCCTGAATCCCTGCCGCCCATCGCGTCCGAGTGGTCGCAGTGGATATTCAGAGGCGCGGACAATGCCCGATTGACAAGCGGCATCACTATCGGCAGCCTCAAGCCCGACGTTATGTATACAATCTCCCACATGAGCGCGAAACCCTGGCTTGAAGTGGCGGTCATGGCGCGCGCCCCGGCGCTCGAGGCGCCGACAGTCGCGCTCATGGCGCTGTGTTCTGATTCTACCAGGACAAGCTCTGTATCAATCTCGCCGTCCGCGACATACTCCGCGAACTTCTCCATGAGGGAGGTCTGAGGCGTAATAGGATACGCCGCGACGACATCAGGATTTATCTGCTTCATCGCGTACGCGACAGCGTCGTTGCCTGTTAACGCTTCAATTTTTGGCATTGCCCCTCACCCTACCCTCTCCCCTCACCCTACCCTCTCCCCATGACCGTAGGGCAGACTTAAGTCTGCCCTACGGCTCCCTGGGAGAGGGAAAAATTATTCCTTCTCCATCGTAATCGCTTTATTAGGCTTGGTCGGGCAGATCTTGGCGCACAGCCCGCAGCCTTTGCAGAAGTCGTAGTCAAAACCACACATCTTGCCGTCTTTATCCAATGGAACAGCGAAATCGGGGCAGACGTACCAGCAGAAGAGGCACTGGATGCAGATATCTTTATGCCAGACGGGCTTAAACGACTTCCATGAGCCTGTCTTATACTTGCGGGCGAGGCCTTTGCCTATCACCATCCCGCCTATCGGTATCTCTTTCCAACCGGGTTGTTTGCTCATACCCCTTGCCCCTCACCCTTCACCCCTCACCCTACCCTCTCCCCATGACCGTAGGGCAGACTTAAGTCTGCCCTACGGCTCCCTGGGAGAGGAAAAAGGGAGAGAAAAAAAATTACTCCGTCTTAACCTCTTCTGCGGCCGCCTTCATCGCCTTTATGTTCGCCTCAACGACTTCCGGCCTGAACTTGTGCGAATACTTCTTCCTGAAATTGTCTATGACCGCTTCGAGCTTTAAAATCCCGGTAATCTTGACCAGCGCCGCCACCATCGGAGTATTGGGGATATTCCTTTTCAGCTCCCTCAAAGATATGTCTGTGGCGGGGACAGTGTATACCCTGCCTTTCGCAATACCGCATCTCTTCCTTATATCTTTGGGAGATTCGGCAGTATTGATAATGAGGACGCCTTCGGCGGAGAGGCCGTCGCAGACGTCTATTGAATCCAATAAGGTGGAATCGAGCACCACTACGACATCGGGGTTTTCTACCTGGGAATGTATATGAAGCGGTTCGGAGCTGATCCGGTTAAAACTCCTGACAGGCGCGCCCGCGCGCTCCGCCCCGAACTCCGGGAATGCCTGGACAAACTTGCCGTCATAAACGGCCGAATCGGCTACTATCTTCGCTGCCGTGACCGCGCCCTGCCCGCCTCTGCCATGCCAGCGGATCTCGATTGTCTTCTTCACTTCAACTACTTTCTATATAGTAGGCGAGGACGAGGACGGCGCCTGTGTTTGCGGTTCTTTCTTGACTAGACCTAAATAAAACACCATGAACGCGGCCATCATTGCCACGCCGAGATAACCGTTGAACGCGCTGTTCGCCAGTCCGATCACAGCCTGTCCGACCTTCGCGGGCATAGCTGCCGTGATGAGCCCGATTACGAGGCCGATTACAAATCCCACGCCAAAAGATATTAAAATAAGAAGGACCAGCAGCGCCGTAACCTTCCAGAACGATTTTTTGACAGTTGCGATTGAACTTTTCAGAGAACCCATAATGCCCGCCTCATCACACACAAGCGCGTAAGGCGACATAAGTAGAAGAATAATAAAATATAGGGCGGCAATGCCTATAACTACCGCCGCGATAGTCGCTATTATAGTTACTGCCAACTGTTTCAAGGGCGTTGTCGCGGCGATTAGGATCGTCGCGATGATCGCTGCCACCAACACGATCAGGATTATAATAAGCCCGAGCGCGAACAGGCGCAGGTAATATTTAAGCCCATATGAGGCAAAAGAGCCGAGCTTCGATGAGCCTGCCTTCAGATAATCCCTTACCAACCCAAGAGACCCGCCCTGCATAAATATGCTGATTAATATAAATAAAAAACTGAATCCCAGCGCTGTCTTGCTGATAGGCGTTGGCGTCGCGGCTCCGGGAGTCGCGAGATTGACGGGGTTTATTAAAGGTATGCTGCCGAGCGCCCAAATCGCGTTAAATACGAATAATACCAATACCAATGTCAGATTCTTTGAAGCTGCCGCAAAACCTTTCTTAATCGCCTCGATTACTCCCATAGAACCTCCCTTTTTTAGGGACAGCGCCCTTTTGGGCGCTGTCCTTTCTATATATACCAGATAACCTCGCCCCTGTCAAGGCCTATAGCCAATCTATAACCGGCGGCGGCCCTCGAGGGCCTTGAAGATGGTCGCCTGATCGGAATATTCGAGCCTGGAGCCAACAGGTATGCCGTAAGCCACCCTGGTCATATTGACGCCTTTCGGCTTCAGCTCCTTCGCGAGATACAAGGCGGTCGCCTCTCCTTCTGTATTAAAGTCGGTTGCGATTATTATCTCCTTGGGCCTATCCCTGGCAGTCCTGTCCAACAACTCTTTTATCTTC
This sequence comes from Candidatus Omnitrophota bacterium, assembly GCA_023247415.1. GTDB lineage: Bacteria > Omnitrophota > Gorgyraeia > 2-01-FULL-45-10 > JAHFGN01 > JAHFGN01. The sequence continues at coordinate 4,489 of JAHFGN010000058.1, read as the reverse complement.
AGATCAGCCGGACCTATCCCATCCAGCGGAGACAGACTGCCCAGCAAGACATGATAGACGCCGTTGAACCCGCCCGCCTTCTCGATAGCCGCTATGTCCCCGGGCTCCTCTACGACGCATATAACAGATTTATCCCGGTCCGGACTTTTGCAGATCTGGCACATGTCTTCATCGCTTAAGTTATTGCACTGCCTGCAGAATTTGACAGATTCCTTTACCTTTATGACGGCCTTCGCCAACTCTTCCGCCTCATTCCTCGGCATCCGCAAAATATGGAACGCGAGCCTCTGGGCCGTCCTATGCCCTATGCCGGGCAGGCGGCTGATGCGCTCGATCAAATTCCTCATCGAATCAGGAAAGCCCTTCATGTCCTGCCTTTGGGCGATGCCTTGTCCCGCCCTATAACCTCGCCGTCAAATATGTCCATGGCCTCTGTTATAACCGGATCCAGTTTATTAGACTTCTCGTTCCGTCCCTCCTGAAGGCCCGGCTTGGCGCCGGAGGCGTTCAGAATGAATTTAATCCTGTAATCTGTATTGACCACGTCTTTCAGGGCTTCTTCTATGAACTTTTTGTTCTCGAGGTTATCCTCCAACGCGTCTTTATGGAATTTAAATTCGCCGGGAAAACCTATCACAAGGCAGCCGTCTTCTATCGCGACAGGCCTGCCCTCCAGCAGGAATGACGCTACTGATATCTTCTTCAAGCGCAAGGCCCCCAGAACAGCCTGCCACTGGTTCAATACAACATCCAGGCCTGGGCTTGGGGCGCTGGCAGCCGGAGAAATGCCGGCGTCTTGAGCTGTCCGCAAATCGTCATTGCGGGGCCGCGCCGGGGCCGCCGGCTGTAATGGGGGCACATTTTCAATCCTGGCCTCCAGATCCTTCAGCCTCTGCAGGGCTTCGTCCAGAGACATGACATTAGCGCGGCCGCACAATTTCACTATCGCGATCTCAAGCGGGATCCTCGAGAGGTTTGTCTTCTTTGCCAGGTCCGCCGCGCCTGAAAGCGTATATATGAAATACAGCAGTTCCTCGGAAGAAAAACGATTCGCGGCCTGGACCAGCCGCGCCATCTTCTCCGGAGATGAATCTATAAGCTCGCTTTCGCCGCCGGCCACTCTCGCGACCAGGAGATTTCTGAAGTGCTCGATCAGTCCGGCTGATAACTGGCTCGGGTCCCTGCCGCTGTTTATCACGCTGTCGATAAGCCCAAGGGCGTGTTTCGAGTCCATGGACGCTATGAAATCCGCCAGATCGAATAACGCGTCATCAGCCACAATGCCCAACATCTTCACGATATCGTCGGCGGTGAGTCTTCCTTCAACGAAAGAGGCGGCCTGATCCAGGACGACCTCCGCGTCCCTCATACTGCCTTCAGCATGTCTGGAGATCATCTCGAGGGCGTCGTCTGAAGCGTCGATGCCCTCTTTCCCGGCGATCGCCGCCAGACTCGCCATTATCTTGGCCTTTGGGATCCTTCTGAAATCGAAACGCTGGCACCTCGAAAGTATCGTCGGTGGGACCTTGTGGGCCTGGGTTGTGGCGAATATGAATTTGACGTGCGGCGGCGGCTCCTCGAGCGTCTTCAGGAGGGCGTTGAACGCCTCGGCCGTCAGCATGTGGACTTCGTCTATTATGTATACCTTGAATCTGGCCTTAGACGGGGCGAACTTGACGCTCTCCCGCAAATTTCGCACCTCATCGATGCCGCGGTTTGACGCGCCGTCTATCTCCAGGATATCGAGGCTCGAGCCTCCCGTGATTTCAAGGCATGTCTGGCATTTCGAGCACGGCTTTGACGTCGGGCCCTTCTCGCAGTTGAGCGCCTTCGCGAGGATGCGCGCCGTGGTGGTCTTGCCTATGCCGCGCGGCCCGGCGAACAGGTACGCGTGCGCTACCCTGTCAAGCTCTATGGCGTTCTTCAGGGTGGTCGTTATATGTTCCTGGCCTATAACCTCATCGAATCCCTGCGGCCTGTATTTTCGCGCGAATACCAGATATGACATACGCTCCTATTTCTTATTGCCGTAATGGCTGAAAATCTGGCGGAAAGGCAGGGATTCGAACCCTGGGTACCCTTACGAGTACACATGCTCTCCAGGCATGCCCGTTCGGCCGCTCCGGCACCTTTCCTTTTACTGTCCCATTTTAATCTACCGGGTTGATATTATACCAGAAAGCCTTGCTTTTTGCACCTTATTATGATATAAAAAAATGTACCAACATATAGGGAGGAAGATAAAGATGCCGCCGAAAAAGACCTCTGCGAAGTCAGACAGCCTGGCCATGGACACGGGGGAGCTGAAGAAGACCATAAGCCGCCTGATGCTCCTGACCGAGATGAGCCGGGATATGAATCTGTCGCTTGAGTCGAAACGCTGTTTTAAGGAGATGATAGACAAGGTCTCGAAATTCCTGGCTGTGGAGGTCATCTCGCTCATGATGCTGGATGAGAAGAAGGGCGAGCTTACGATAGAGATGGCCAAGGGCGTAAAAGAAGAGGTTGTGAGAGAGGCGCGCGCCAAGCTCGGAGAGGGCATAGCGGGACGCGTAGCCAGGGATATAAAACCTATCCTGATAGAGGATTTCGGACAATTTCCGAATTTTAAGACGTCCAACGGAAGGAAATATAAGACGGATTCGTGCATGAGCGTCCCACTCGCCATAGGCGGCCAGGTGCTCGGCGTGCTGAATGTAACCGATAAGACCGACGGCACATCATTCACGAAAGATGATCTGGAGACGCTCACTTCGATAGCCAATCATGTTGCCGGCACTATCCGCAATTCCAGGGTTTACGAGGAACTGAAACGGATAAATGACATAAGGTCGGATTTTTTGGCGGTCCTCTCCCATGAATTGAAGAACCCGCTTAACAATATAAAGGCGTCGCTCGATACGTTTCTTGACGAGACAGGCAAAGACCTTAAAACCGAGCATGTGAGGTTTCTCACGCTGGCAAAAGACAACATTGACCGCTTAAACCGCCTTGTGCATGACCTCCTGGAAGTGTCAAAATTCGAGGCAGGAAAACTTGAACTGGCAAGGGATAGTGTAGACGTGACCGGGCTTGTCGGAGACGTATCGGATCAGATGAGGAATCTTTTCGAGAAAAAAGAAATAGATTTTACTGTCAGCCTGCCTCAGAACAACATCGCCATATGGGGCGACTCCGACAGGCTGGAGCAGGTGCTGATAAATCTGCTGAACAACGCCCTGAAGTTTACCTCCAGGGGCGGAAAGGTGTCTGTGAGCCTTGAAGACGCCGGCGAAGACATAAGGTTGGCTGTCAGTGATACCGGCATAGGCATCGCGAAGGCTGATCTGGAAAAGATATTCGACAAATTCAGCAACATATCGATAAAGACCGACGGCATCGTGCAGGGAACCGGCCTCGGCCTTTGCATAAGCAAGGATATAGTGGGCATGCATAAAGGGTCTATCCGGGCCGAAAGCGAAGAGCGAAAGGGCTCGAGATTCTTTGTGGAACTGCCTAAGGACTTGAGGAAGAAAGAGGCCGCCGAACGCCTCATCAAGCGCCCGTAGCTTCTGGTGAAATCTAAAGCGACGCGCCCGTAGCTCAATTGGATAGAGTAACTGGCTACGAACCAGTAGGTTGGCCGTTCGATCCGGCCCGGGCGCGCCAGTCTGAAACGCCCTGCGATATCATCGCGAAATCGCAGGGCGTTTCAAACTGGCGCTGCATTGCCGCCGAGATCCGAACATATTTCAAGGGTACCCTTGAAATAAAATCTTAAAAACTATCTACCCGAGGCTCGGCATCGCGCCTGTATAAATCGCTGTAGCTATAACAGGTAGAGTAACGGCTACAGCAGGCGCTATCGTGTCCTCGCCCTACAATCTGAAGTATCAATGTATGCAAATCAGCTACAGGCTCGTCCACATCCCGCCTGCTACAAGCTAACCCCACAGACGGCGGTATGCCGAGCCCTCACCACGAAAACTCGAGGCAAAAAGGCCTGTCCTCCAAAGCCTTGGCGAAGGAGGAAAAGAACGAAAAATTTGCTCTGATTTTGTCGAAGCATGGAAATATGCCAAGTGAAAGATTTTGGTTTAAAAATCCTGTTTATGTGATAAAATATTACATAAGTTGATTAATAGTTATCAGTATAGAATTATACTATGATAAGTATAAACTATTGTCAAGAAGAAATATGATTTCAAATAATTTACGACGTTTAAGAAAGAAAAAGGGGCTTTCTCAAGAGAAACTAGCGCGGCTTGCCGATATTTCGCTTAATACTTTAACTAAAATTGAGTCCGGTTTTGCCAAAAAGCCAACCATCCAGACAGTTGTAAAATTGGCAAAGGCGTTGAATGTCAGTCTCGACGAATTAGTAAAAAACGTCCTCAGTTCAATGAGGAAGTGCAACGCATAGGATATATATGTTAATCTATGCGTTATGGAAAATAAATATACACATCTCTCAAGCGAAGAGAGAGATAAAATAGCCGTCCTTCGCGCA
>JAHFGN010000021.1 GCA_023247415.1 Candidatus Omnitrophota bacterium | reverse complement strand
ATCGCGGAAGGCCGGGTGCCGGGCATGGACAAGCAGAAAAAAGCGGTAAATGACATAATAGCCTACCTTACGCAGGATGTGAAGCCGGATACCTTAAATCTCCGCAGGACGGGATTTATCTTATCACGCGCCTTTGACATGGCGCAAAGCGGAATCTACGATGATGAGCGCAAGAAATCGTATCCATTTATTACTAATGCGGAGACGGCCGGCATACGAATCGCTAATTTCTTATATCTTACACTGGAGTTGAACAAGCGTCTATGGGGAGATGAGTTGCCTCCAGCTCGCACAATTACTGATGAAAAAGAGCGGGAAATAGAATGTAAAAGGGCGAGCGACAAATTCTATGGCACGGGTGTGGCTGATTGGTATAAAGGGGTAGGTTTCAATAACCGCGCATGGCAATATCTTACCAGACAAGCGCCTGTTAAAAACAAATTTACACTCCCAATCGAAATCCTAATGTCATATCATGTAAAGCAGATCGATCCTAAAACAGGGGGGTTTTCTGACGACATAGAGATTGATCCCCAAACAGGTAAGCCTACAGATTTTAGATGGGGTGAATTCAGAGACAAATTTTTATACCCACTTTTAAACGGTGAGATAGATTTTGACGACTTCCTCAAAAACGCCGAAAAAGAGAATGAGAAATACATTCCGAAGATGAAAACACCCGAAAAAGAGGGTGCAAAAGACGTCTCGCCAACGGGCGTAATTATTCAGCATCAGGACTTAGATGAAGCGCAGAGAAGCAAGATAATATCAGATGAGTTTGTAACAATTGCTGGCGTAAGTGGAGAGGAGGATGACACAAAAAAATTCATTCGAGAACTTAACGCAGAGATAAATAAGATGGTGCAAACCTCAGAGGCAGAAAACGAAGATGCCATTAGAAATCGGGTGAGGGCATATTATCAGGGTGCATTTAAAGATTATGAAGATATTAGAAAACATCCCGCGGTTATAGGATTCTTTGGTGATGAGCCAGAAGGAGAGCCAGCCGCGCAAAAACCGCCGCCAATCTCCCTGTTCAAAGCTCGTAAGATCGTTCGCGATATAAAGACGCTTATAGCTCAAAAGGAAAGACTCGCTACAGGCAAGATCTTAAGACCCCAAGACATAGTTAAAGATCTATCTCAAGTGAAAGCCAAATTAAATGCTATACAAGGAGACAAGCCAAAGATGTATAAGAGCTTTCTCCGCAGTCTTGGAATAGATTCAAACGACAGAAATACCCGTCAGGAGGGATTCAACTGGCTGCTCAATCTGACTATACTAAGCGATTTCTCAGATGCTAAACTGAGGTGGGTCTTCGATGAAAAGACAGGTTACTACAAAACGATTAATAACTATAACCCAAAGTCTTGGGAAGAGATTGGTAAAAAGATAAAAGATAAGGTTCCTGATTTAAGCGTAGGCAGCAAACTCGATCCTATCCGGAACGCCATAATAGGCTCCTATCTGACATATGGGATCGCGAAAGGCCTGATTGATGGCGCGCATCCTCCTGATGAGGCGCAATTTAAGGCCTTCGTTGACTTAGTGATAGATAATGCCTTAGAGCCCATTTCTAAGATGACAGCCTTCGAGGCGGCAGATAGAAAATACATATGGCAGGCTGCTGCCAGCGCTGTGACCGCAAGTTTAGAGTATCATGGCGATACAAACGCTATTCTAAAAGAAGTATTTACGGACTTTTCTGCCAAGAAGGCGCGATATGAGGAGTTTTTGAAAAAAGTCTATAACGAAGATTATAGAATAAACCCATCCGATTTAGATCGTCATATAAGAATTATAGCACAACTGGCCCTCTTCTCTAAACAGGCAGGGAGGAATTTTAACGACACCCTGGCGGCAATTGAGGCTGTAAAGGGTTATAAGAATGTCACGAGCCATGCCGATCTCGAAGGCTATTCTAATCTCGATGTTGTATTTAACTATGTGTTCAAGGATAAGTTCGCGGATTATGATATTCTCGGTAAGAGGCCGTTAGACCTGGTATTATGCTTGATCAATCCGCATACTGCGGAATTCGATCTAAATGGAGACGGGGTAAAGGAACCGCATAAAATAGGCTACGTCGATGTGGATGGCGACAAGGACGCGGACTTTGGGATAGAGATTATGGACGGCAATCGTCTCGAGCTGAGGCAGAAGATAGAAAATAGCAACAAGGACGAATTGAACAAATTATTGAAGAAAACAGGCACAAACAGTATAACTATCGCTGCGGATGTCAAACTAAAGAAGACTGCTACATATGTCGAAGATGTCAACGGCCATAAAAACACCAGGAGTCTAGATTACTCCACATACAAGGAGGTTAAAGAAACAGACCCAAATACTAAGGTGGAGCGCCCTATATTAAAATTAGATAAAAAATATGCCATCATAAGCCACATGGCTGAAGTTAAGGCGAAAATCCCGGATAAGATGGATACTAAGGAGAGGAAGGACTTTGAGAAATCCCTCAAGGAAAAAGGACCACAAGACCCTCCCGAGGTAGTCGAGCCAAAAGAGGTAATAAGGCTGGATAAGCAAGAGGATGTGCGACTGCCAGGCGGCAAGACCATAACCATACCAAAAGGCTGCTACAAGATAACCGCGAAGGATAAAGATGGAAAGGACGTATACATCACCTATACAGAGTTCGTCCAGGGGGACCCTGTCAAGGATGTGGTATTCATCGGAGAGGATACGAACAACGATGGCAAATTAAACGATGAGGATACAGGCTACAAGGCCCACGCGGTAGGCAAAACAATAGAGGAAGTCATAGCCGGCGGCAAGGATGTGAATCTTATACCGGGCCTTCAGGTAAAAGGCGCCAATCTAAATCCGAAACACTCTCTCATCATAAGCCACATGGCTGAAGTTAAGGCGAAAACCCCGGATGAGATGGATGCTAAGGAGAGGAATGATTTTGAGGAATCCCTCAAGAAAAAAGATAATAAAAATGACCCTCCTCAAGTAGTCGAGCCAAAAGAGGTAATAAGGCTGGGCAAGCAAGAGAATGTGCAGCTGCCAGGCGGAAAGACCATAACCATACCAAAAGGCTGCTACAAGATAACCGCGAAGGATAAAGATGGGAAGGACGTATACATCACCTATACAGAGTTCGTCCGGGGGGGCATTGTCAAGGATGTGGTATTCATCGGAGAGGATACAAACAACGATGACAAATTAAACGATGAGGATACAGGTTACAAGGCCCACGCGGTAGGCAAAACAATAGAGGAAGTCATAGCCGGTGACAAGGATGTTAATCTTATATCAGGCCTTCAGGTAAAAGGCGCCAATCTAAATCCGAAACACTCTCTCATCATAAGCTGTGAGTATAATAAGACAAGGAGTGTCGATGGAAAGGAAATAACAGCTGATATGCTCTATGTTGATGTGAATGACGATGGATTGGTGGATCTCGTGCTTTCCGGAACGGAAGAGCAGTTTTTTAATAACAATGCAGAGCTTGTCGAAGAATATATCCGCACGGATAAGTTCGTATACATCTACAAGGCTGACCATAAGTTCAATGAGAGGAGAAGCCGCGACACGACGATAGCCGTTCCGCTGACAGCAAAAGGCGCGCTGGATCTGGATCAGGAAAAATCCATACGCCGGTTCAGGGGGAGGATAGATAAAATATCTCTGGAGTTAGAAGAGTTGATTGATTCTGGCTTGAATGATGTTATAAAAGAGGCGTGGGAGATAAACGGCATATTGAGATGGCTATTCAAAGGCGACGCGAATCTTCAAAAGGCGCGTCAGCGCATCCTCGATAAAGTTCGCCAGACAGCTATGGAGAATTTCAAAACCTTGATCATACAAGAATCCAAGAGGGATCTCAGCAGTTCGCTCGACGGCACTATGAAGACGATCCAGGGCTACTTCAGCGGAAGGATATGGGGTGAGGCGGACAAGGTTATAGAGGAACGGAAGAAGAACACCATGAGCGATGAGGATCTCAAATTCTGGGTTGAGCTTATAGCGGCCCAGTTCGAGGCGTATCGCTCTGCGGCCTATTTTGACCTTGGAAGGAACCGGGACAAGGCCAAACGGATATCTGAAGAGTACAAAAATATCGTGCGGTATGTCGAAAACGGTCTCCTGACAAAGTTTTTAGTCGCTGACTGGATAGACGGCTATATGATGCTAAGACCAGCAGGCCTGGGTGAGGAAAAGAATGAGAAGATAGGGCCTCCTATTTATGTAGCGGATATTCAAGGCGAAAAAGGGATTGCAATCACAATCGGAGTATCGAAGGACAAGCAGGACATGACCAATGCAGAGCTCGTCTTCCTGGCGCAGGTAGATGACCCAGCCAAGTCTTTTGAAATCCACATGACTGCGTTTGATAGCGCAGGCAACACGAAGAAACTGCTCGCAAGGGTTGGCAGAGTCGAAGACATAAAAGATACACGTATACACTTCGCGCCAGCGTCAGGCGACTGGCGCTATGAGGATAGCAGCGGGTTCAACCCCAAGAACGTAGAGAGGTTCGAGATAGATATTAAAGGCGCAAAGGGCGCCGCAGGCGTAGATAAAGGCAGGGTTACAATAAGACATATGCGTATCGAGCACCTGCAACCTGGGAGTAAGGGCGAAAATAAAGCAAAGCCTGGAACGATCGCGCTCAATGATGACTCATGTCTTGTGAGGCCGGTGTTGCCGCATCTTGGGTTGTCGAAATTAAAGATAGAAAAAGAGGGTATCGTTCTCACAGCCGAAAATCTTAGACATTTGAAACCTCGGACCGAAGAGGAAAAAGACCTATATAAGGGCGATCCATATAGTAAAGGCCTTCTTACAATAGACCTGACAGACCCGAATGCTAAACCGATAAACCTGATGGGCCGCGTTATTAATATCACATTTGGATTCACTGACGAATTCATCAAAAAGCTCGGCCAGGCCAGGGTCTATCTTATAGACGACCATGGCAGGGTCCAGGACGGCGCTATTACAGCCGCTAAGGCGGAAGATACAAAGGAGATAAAGCCCAGTCTCGTCGGCGACTTTGACCCGTCACAGGTGTTGATGATGGAGATAGAATTTAGCATAGGGGCTGAAAGCGAAAAATATAACGGTGATATCGTTATAAAAAAGATAGAGATACTTGAATCTCCAGGTGCGCCTGCTGAACCCAAGGAAGATATTCAGGGGAAAGAGGTTCAGCCTCAAGAGGGCGCAAGACAAAGCGGCTCGGGGATTCCAATAATGAAGATGAAAGGGCTCGAGCTCAACAAGAGCGTTGGTCTGATCGTATATGGATTTGCGCCGTTTGGCGCGCTCGGCTACGCCTTCGCTGTCATAGGTTTCCTGTTCAGATGGATCTTACACAGCTTCACAGCAAACAATCTTGTGAGACGTTCAACTAATAGCGCGGGCAGCTCCATAGGCCGCGCTTTCACATGGGCCTTTGGCGCATCAGCAACGCATCCGATCCACGTTACGCCGCCAAACCCTCCTGCCACAGAAGCCGCGGTTGGTCTCTACGACGAGCTGATACTAGATACTAGGCAGATTGATAGCTGGATGAAGGGACTGGGCCTAGACTTTATGAAAGAAGGTGATACCGAAGATCGCGGTCTATTCTTACCCAGAATGAGACTCCCACAGACATTCGCCGCTGTCTCCTTCGATCCAAACCTTGAACCAAGGCACAATTTAAAAAAGTCCTTGGGCAATATCATATTCGGCATTGCCGCCTATCGAATATATCAGTTTTACGATCCGAGGTTGATCGTCGCTATGCCATTTCTCTATGCGATTATCTTCTTCTTGAGTCTCAACTGGGTGATGCTGACAAGATTTGTCGGAATTCTGGCTGTCTTTATCCCAGCACAATATGTAACATATCTCTATATGCCAGACTTCCTAATCACCACAAGCCTCATCCTCACCTTCACAACCGTTCTATTCAACATTATAAATCCAGTCGCGCGGTATATCCGGACAATCTGGAATCCAGAGCAATTCAGGGTTAATCAGCGCGCCCAACTCGTGGAGATAAGAAATAGATTAAACAACATACGGGCTACTGTAACTAACCCTGCATTCGCGCCATATAGACTCTCTGATTTGACAAGGCCGCGCCGTAGTAAGGCAGTCCCGGGGGGGGGCCTCCGCCCAGGAGGCGCGGTAGGTTATACAAACACCTTTGGGGTGATATTAGATAACGCGATCCAAGAATTGAATATTCTCATTGCCAGCCCGCTTCCTACAATACGGGCGAGATGGGAATACGGGGCAAAGCGCGCACCGCTCTATCTGACGCTGCCAGTTTCTTTTATAACGTGGAATCTTTTTGGCTGCCTGCCTGCCTTGATAACAGGTGGTATCATATTCATCCTTACGTTCTACGCCTCCGCATGGCTCTTATACCGCGTGAGGCTGGCCCAGATGTTCATCTATCCTGCCAAGACATATAAGAATATCATATATCGCACACACCTCGGCCTCTATAATGCCCAGAGCGAGGCTTCTCTGCAGGCGCTGGATGTATGGCGCTTCCTACACCAGATAGGTTATGCAGTCAGCAAGATTATGGAAAGAGAAGGGGATTTAAGCCATCTGAATATCGCAGACCTTCTTACGCCTGTACCTGGCCAGCCGCATCCCATTCAATTAGTGCTAGACGAGGATCGCGAGGGTTCAGAAAATGTGAGCGACTCTGCAAAGACGCGCGGACCATATGACAGCATGCATCTCTACCTCTTGGAGAGATTCGGCAAGATGACCATTATGTATATACGTCTATTTTTCCTCCTTGGAGTCGGCCTATACGCTATAAGTTTAGGCGCCTTCCTGACGACATCCGTCAGTCTGTACTGGCTCAACCATCTGGCCACAACAGGCAACGCGCTCGGGCGAAGCGGCATCTCGAAGTTATTCGAAAGGAATTTTCATATCCTCGATCCGATCAGGGGGCTCTTGGGGCTTGTCCCAAGCAGGTCTATGGGCTGGGGGGAATGGTTCTTTATAACCGTATCGCAGAACTTGATAACCTGGGCCGTAACAGCAGGCCTCCTCATATTCGCGATAAAATTCGTCTTCTATACCATCGGCCTCTACTCGCGGAAATACCCGAATGAGCAAAGCCCATTCAGGCCTTACTATCATACATTTACCTATGGAGTACTTCAGATACTGCTCCCGCTATTCCTATTATGGGGACTGCCGTTGCTTGCCGGGTTCAGGTTTGATATAGGATACCTCTTTGACTCATCCGTAACGAGTCTCATATTTAAGATTGGACTTGGCCTCATCACGCTCCGCGCCATAGTCGTCCTGGCTGCGCGCGTCATAGCCAGGAACGGGTTCGCCGCGATTGTGGAGGACGATAAGCTCTACGATGGCGATGACGCGAGACTGCGCGCTGACTCGACAGAGCGGTTTATAGAGACAGTCCTCGGGAGGTACGGCAATGACGACCTCCGTGTCATAAGAGAGGCGGCGCGAGGAGGCAAGGCTGCCCTCTCAAATAGGGATAGAAGGGCGTACGAGAGGCTCATGGGAAGGGGGGTGGATCTGGAGCAGCGGTTCTGGCGCGATTATGATATACACAACTTAGGCAGAGATGAATTTACTGTTGGCTCAATCAGAAACATCTATACCACGCTCGTAGGCTGGGAGATACTAAACAGGATGTCTGGCGGTGGCTTTGAAGAACTCCAAAACTGGGCTGACAGGCATGGTCTTGTGATATGCTCTACGCTGAATAATAGGGATAGGCGTCTCACCCTTTGGTATCTTCAGGCCCATCCCTTTGAACTCTTGCTCAGCGGCGGCCAGCTGAGGCAATTCCTCGCGGAGCACCCGAATGAAGAGCGGATAGTGATGATGTATGACTTCCTGCCCAAGATAAATATATGGCCTGTCGTCGTTGGCACGCAGTGGGATGTGATAGTGCAGCTTTTGAAGGCCATAACCCGTTTGAGATACCCTCTCACAAGGCTGCACGCGATATATGCCGGCGAGAGCAGGGACCCGGACCCAAGGGATCTGATGAGGAAGGGCCACTTAAGTGGCGAAATACCTCTGCAGCTTGAATATGCCGGCGCGCCTGTCAGGGAAGAAAACCGGTTTACAAGAAGGGGATGGCTTCTGAATGCCTTGCGTGAGCCATCCAATCCGTATACGAAGCCAGGCGCGAATACCTTTGTCATGAATAGATCTGACGGCGCCTTCGGCATAATCTACGACTCTGAGAATAAGCCTGAGCCCCTCCAGATATTGAAATGCGTCCTGGGTGTGATGGACGGCGTTGGGGCGGTGCGCAATTTGAGCGATCGATTCCGGGCGGCCCTGCCGCCTCTCGGTATGCCGGGAGCAGGCGATATCAGCGGAATAGTAAATAGATACTGGGAAGGCCTCACGGACCAAGAGCGAATGTCGCATTACCGTTTCAACCTTAAACGAGGCGGTGTATTAAAGAAGCATCTTAGATATTTTGTCGCATACACACTCCCAACCCTAAGACGTTTAATGCAGCCTGCTACAGGGCCGGGCAACAGGATCCTCTCAACCGGGCTGCTCTGGGAACACGCGCAGACTGTGACGGACCCAGAGGCGAGACGCGAGCTTATAAACCTTTATATCACCCTCGCGAATATGCCCGGATACAGCGATATCGCGACGCGCTTTATAAATGGCACGCTGACTCAGGATCAGTTTGAGCGCGAGCTGTTGATCGGCGAATTCAGGCGCATAAATGAACCAAGGAACGGCCAAGGGAGGCTGTCGCAGTCCCGCAACTCCCTATTCTGGAGGCCATGGCGCGTGACAGCGTTCTTCTTCGGCGAATATAACACATGGTATAAGCCGGGCTGGAACAGCTTCTTCACCCTCCCGGACACGTTTAAACCGCTCGGCGGCACAACCGGCTGGTTCTGCGTAACGCCTGTGGAGGAGATAGACTGGCAGGACATCGCAATACAGCGGGCTCTTGGCCTTAATGCTCCAGCCGTTCAAACGATAGAGCGGCATTACAGGATGAAGAATAGTCTGCTCACCATCGGAGCGTGGGATGAATTTCAGGTGGCTGAGGATTATATGCTTGGCTTCGTATCATGGATGTACGGCTTCAACATAGTGTCTTTCTATACAATAACGCCGGAGGATCCGGCCGCTACAGCGGGCCTCCAGATTATGACAAGGATACTCCAGACCTCGCGCTGGATAAAGGGATATCTGGTGGGTTTACTGATCATCATAGAAAGTGGAAATCTGCGGGAACTAGGACGCCGCAAAGGACCTTTTGGATACGTGACCTTCTTCGTCTCCACGCTGGCAAGCGTCATACATCCACTATGTTTCGCTGTAACTTTACTCTATTCGATCGTATGGTCAATACACTTTATTCCGATGAACATGATAGGTTCGTACCTGGCGAAGTTCCCCCTCTTCTTCCGTCTGAACGCCGCGACAGGCATAGGCTCCGCGCTTCTAGACCTGCGCAAATTCGTCAACTGGTACGTCCCGGAGACGATAAACTTCATGCCGAAAGAGTGGATATGGGTGATCGGTCCCGTAATAATATTCGGCCTCTTGGCGGTATACACAGGCTTCAGCGTATATAGCCTCCTCTTTATCAAAGGCCCGAATGACACAATTGAGATCCGGCGAGAGCTTGAAGAGATAGAGGACTATTATTCAGGCGTTACTGGACCTACGCCTGAAGAGCGATTAACAAGGGAGGAGCTGCAGAGGACCTATGACGCGGTTCGAAACGGCGAGATAACAACCTGGAGGATGATCGGCGGCTATCCAACGCGCATAGGTATAGTCTCCCCATATAAGTATTTCTTCTTCTTTGGCGCGCTCCTGGGCAGCATTGTAGGATGTGTTGTAGCGGCAAGTATTGTCCAATGGATGATAGCTGCCTTCCTGGGAGGTGTTATTGTACTTATTGCAGGCGGGATATTCGGATTTTTCTATGTTAAAAGCGCTCGGGATTCTGAAGAAATGGCCATTAGGGCGAGGAACTTCCGGATGGCAGGCCCGAATCTATTCATAGCGTTCTACCACAACAGCCTTTATTTATACGGGAACAGGCAGGCGTGGTCAGAGGTGGGAGGAAAGATCGGCTATTGGCACCTGACAGGCCGCACGCCAGGGGCTGCTGATGCCCTACTCGAAAAATATGAGCATAAGATAGATCCAGGGGCGGCGCCTGCCTTCATCTGGCCGAACGCGGCAAATTTGGAACTGAGCGAAGCCAATAGACGCCGCATAGACGCAGGCCTTATGGAGCGGCGCCGGCGTAATCAGTTTATACTTTGGAATTTAACCCTGACATTCATCCTCATTATCGCGGCCCTGGGCCTGCGATTCGACTTTATAGAACGCGTCGTAACAGAGGATGTCAATAGGTCGATATCTGGTCAGGCGCTGCCCTTGCTGAACAGATTGATACAATTCTCAGAGACTGACATAAATTGCGCATGGGCCGCGTTTGGCATAGGATTAGCCGTATTGGTTGTCTTAATTGGCATTGGTCTATATCGCAGGGCCAGAAACGCTCCGCCAGAGGCGCCCTGGTTTGGGCCCGGAGGCCCTGGCAGCAGTGGGCCTAATAGTCATAGATTACCGCCATCCATGCGCACTCAAGATAGTGCTCCCCGGCTAACGCGACAGAGCGGCTCTGGAATAAATATGAGCCAAGAAAAGCCTGTCATAATCGGCATACATGAGAATGCGTCAGAAGGACTCGAGCGTGCAATAATAGATGCCTTCGGTAAGGATGGGGTAAAAGTTGTTAGAGCTAATGATAAAGATAAACTTCCAGCCGGCGCCATATATGTCGATGTGCCGTCTATCGATAATATTGATGAGTTCCGAGGAAGCGTTTTGCTTGCAATGAAAAATCTAAAGACTCGAAACCTGATAATATCCCTCATCAATGAGATAAAAAAGGAACTGCCGGCAATAGGGCCTGTCGATTTCGATAAACTGCTCAGAGAAAACGGCTCCCTAAGGTCCAAATTCACCAAACTGAATACTTTGGTCGCGAAGAGAATGGGCGAGATAAGCGTATACAACGATGATATGCCGGAAGTATCAGGTAAATTCGCCGGCGCGACGACCTTTAGAGTCGCGAAAGAAGATCCATTCACATTCGAGAATATGGAGAGGGCAGGCGGAAGAGGCATCGCGAACTGCGTTATCTACGACAGCTCAAAAGGAGAGACCCTTGAGCAGGTTCAAGGCTTGGCGAGGGCCGCGGGATATAGGCTCAGGGACATTCACTTCATCGATAAGAAAGGATTGGCCAGATCCGCGTTGATCGATGAGATAGCTAAGGCTACGGGTGTCGCGAAGACGAACATAGGCATAAGAGCCGCTGAAGGCGAGATAAAAGAAGATAATAGCGCCGAAGGCGTCCTCCTGGAGATAAGGGGCGTAGAGATGAACGGCGAAAATGTCTTAGCGGCGATAAATTCGTATCAGGCCCTGCTAAAACTCCTCGCGAGGATGCAGGCGATACGGGAAGGCCTCGCGATCGACAAGGATATCCTGCCAGCAGGCATCACACAGAAATCACCGGGCGTATTCATATATCTGCCGAAGATCAGGCAGATAGACTACGGAACCGAGATCGCGGTCTACAGAAGGGCAATGGAGCTGCTCTCAAGCGCGGCGTAATAATTCCCCCTCGCCCTATCCTTGGCAGGCTGGCTTCAGCCAAGTGAGCCGGTCCGGCCAGGGATAGGCTACATAAAAAGAAACAACAAAAAAGATGAAGCACAATTTTAACTCCACGCTAGCCTCGATTTTTTTAACCATTTCTTTTATTACCCTCGATATAGCGCAGGTATATCCCCAGGAACATGTCTCGCGAAGCGACAGCCTCGCCGCGCAATCCTTATTTCAACAGCAGATGATGACTGAAGATGCGCAAAGGTTCAGAGAAACCGTATTTTCCGATGTCAATTTATCAGCCTCAATCTCCAGCATAGCCAGATACCTGCTGGGTGACCTTGAAGAAGACACAAAACCGCTTCCAATAAAATATATGAGCTCAACCCTGACAGCCGAATTAGGAAAGGCCTTAGGCGGAATAGATCTATCAGGGGTGACTATTGCGGACGGTATTGTGCTCATCCCATACGAGAGATATGGGCAGAGATATGTTATAAAAATTGCTCTACGAAATAATCCCGCCTTTACCAACATGCCAGGATGCGAATGGCCTGTCTTAGATAAATATGCGATAAAAGTCCTGCCTGCTGATAGAAAGACACATCCAGAATTCCGCCGCGCCGCGTCCGGACTCGCGTTGGACATCTCTATGGATATGCGTGAGATAAAGATAAAAGAGAGCGGCGCGGAACAAACGATCCTCCTCATGCCGATTCTGCGGCACGGTGAGGAAAAGACTTCCGCCGTGGCTGTGAATCTTTCGTGGATACGGGATTATTACTACCTGCGTCATAAAAATAAACCGCTGCAGGAATGGTCCGGGAAGTATCCGGAGGCGCGTATCATAAGCGGAAGAGAATCGCTCGCCAACCTCGCCATATGGCCGATAGTTGACTTTGACAATCCCGATAGGCAAATCCTGGAGTGGCTGGCCCGAGGCGGGCCGCGGGGGCCGCCGTCCGGCAGAGTCTCCATCGCGCAGTTTCGCGAAAAATTAGCTTTCCCTGAAGAGATGAAGACGCAGGTGATGAAGCATCCCGAAGTGATGGCGTTGATAGACGGAGTAGATTTTTATTTTCCGGCGCCATATTTTGTAGGAGACATGGAAGCCTTGGTTAAAGGCGAAACTACAGCGAAGGGACCGGACTGGTTCAGGACATTTACCGGATTGCCGTCGGAATGGAAAGGTACGCCTTGTAATTTGTGCGGGAGCGAGGATTACGAGGTAAAATTCATTATCGGCCCATCGCGTTTTGTGCGATGCAGGGCATGCGGTTTGGAATATGACAATCCACAGGCTGTAATAAAACAGAAAGATCTGGATAAATACTCTTCCGATATTCGCGATGAAAAAACTAAAAGCCATAAGGCTTTGGACCGCGCCAGGCAGGAGGCCAAGATCATTGTAGACGGCCTAAAAAAACTGCGGCCCGATCTTCAGAAGGCGCCGCTTTTGGAGATCGGCAGCGCTTCAGGCGAGCTGCTTTATGTTTTGAGAGAAGAATACGGATGGCGCAACGAGAATCTGACCGGGACCGACTTATCCAGCAGAGGCGTGGAATTCGCCGGAAGGAAGTATGGATTAAACATATTAAATAAAGAATTGAAAGCGGCTAATTTTGAAAGCGGCAAGTTTAAAGTGGTGATAATATATAACACCATTGAGCATATAAATAACCCCAGAGAATTGTTCGAAGAAGTGAACCGCGTCCTTGCCGACGACGGCGTTGTGTTCTTAGGCACTGTCCCCAATCAAAGCTGTCTGACCTCTTTAATCTTTCCGCAGGGTCTTCTCGCAAGGAATTTCCCGGACGGACAGCACCATTATCAATTTGAGCCGCGCACCTTAATTAGATCATGCGAGACAGAAGGATTTGAGATGATGCAGATGGACGGGGAGACGCGCGATCCCTTCCTGAATAGAATTAAAGCGGCGGCGGCTTGGCTTGCCTTTTGCTGCGGCATACCCCTGGATGAAACCGGGGATGAGACTGCTATGCTCAAGCGGATAGAGAATATAGTGACCGATATGCGCGATAGGATTGTTAAATTAAAAGGCAGGGAGTATGGCTTTGCCTGCAGCCCGTCGGATTTTAAAAGCGCGAAAGCCTTTATAGATTTCTGGAAAAGGGAGATATACAGCTCGCCTTTTTTGGGAGACGATTTTGATCTCTGGTTAAGAAAACGGCGTGTGGGCGAAGGCAGAGCGGCGATTTTGGGGGGCAAGCCGGTTTTTAAAAAAAGGATCCAGATAATAGAGCCAACCAGACCGTCCGACGAACGCGGGGTTCTTAAAACGATATCGGCTATCGTGAAGCAGAGTATGTATAATTTCGGATTTGGCTACAGAAAAAAGTTTGAGGAGGACCTCGGTAGATATTTAAAACTAAAGGATAGAAAAGCTATTGCCGTAACCAGCGGGACAGACGCGTTAGAGCTGCTGTTGATAGGCGCGGAAGTAGGTAAAGATGGACGGGACGAAGTAATTGTTCCAAGCTTCACTTTTCACGCGACCATAAGAGCGATATTGCGGCGCGGATTAAAACCCGTTTTCGCCGACATCAATCCGGAAACCTTAAATATAGATCCTGAAAAAGTGGAAAATCTGGTGTCGGACAAAACAGGCGCCATTATGCCTGTAGACATATTTGGCAACCCGGCGGATTACGAAAAGTTTCGGGAGATAGCCTCCAGACATAAATTGGCGCTGCTTATCGACAGCGCCGGAAGCCTTGGCTCCACATACAATGGGACGCCTATCGGAAATTTTGGCGATGGCGCCGCCATAAGTTTCAGTTTTGGAAAGATTGCCCAGGCATTCGGGAAGGGCGGAGTTGTCATTGTAAACGATAAGATGCTGGGGGCGCTTAAGAAAGATAGGGGCGGAATGTTATCAAGCAGTATGATGCCGGAAATCAACGCCGTTATGGCATTCGATAATATGCAATCTATCGAGAGGCATCGTTCAAACAGACAACAGGCGGCGCGTATATACGCTCATAGATTGAACAGCATACCGGGCCTGGCTTTTCAGAGACTGACCCATGGGGCAACAAGCACCTATGTCCATTTTCCAATTATAGTTGACGAGGAGAAGTTCGGTTTAAACAGGGACCAGCTTAAATGGGCGTTAGCGGCGGAAGGCATTCAGACCAAAGAATACTTTCCGGCGCAGCACAGAGATTTTACAAATTACAGAAAAGGCGATTTAGGAAATACCGAAAGAATTTCAGACAGCGTATTATGCCTGCCTGTCTGGTCAGACATGGATCGAGGCACCGCATTCAGGGTGGCGGAAGCTGTTAGAAAGATATATCGTAATCGGGATGAGATCGCCGAGGTCTTTAGAAGGAGAGAGGAAGCCTTAAACAATTTTTCGAAATTGGGAGCAGGGCCTTTTACAATCGAAAGAGATCTGTTGTTTAGAAGGTTTTATTTGTTAAAGGCGATGATGGAGGGAAAAGTGCTTGCGCCGCCGCAGATTGAAATTCATCCGAGCGAGTCGTGCACTCATAATTGCAAGTCCTGTATAGGTAAGCTGAGGCATGACGCCAAGCCCATGAGGTCTGTAATCATGACGCCTGAGGAGATCCTCAAATTGTTAAGAGATGTCTCTGAGTATAATTCAGATATCCAGGACGAGGCGATGAGGGTAAGGCTGATCCTATTTTCTGGCCGGCGCGGGGAGCCTTTGGTCAGTCCGGCGACGCTTGTTGGAATGAAAGAAGCCCTGGCCAGGGGGTTGGAGACCGCGTTGGTCACAAATGGTCTATTGCTCGACGGAAAAGCCCGGGAAACAGTTGTGAACGCGAAATACGCTTATATAAGTTTATATGGAGGTTCCGCCAAAAGCTACAGCGCCGTTACAGGTACGCCGGAAACGTATTTTGAACGCGTGATAGACAATATACGCGAATTGGCGAGATTAAAGCGCGAAAGAGGAACAAAGGTAGAGATAGGTGTGGGCTATTTGATTCAACCAGAAAATTTTCCAGAAATTTTGTCCATTACGGAGTTAGCGAAAAGCCTGGGCGCGGACTATATAAGGTTCAGGGCAGATATGAACCCCGGAGAGAGGGTGTTGACGCCGGACGAATGGTCTCTTTGCTATCGGTATTTGAGAGAGGCTCAAGAGAAATTCTCTGACAGCAATTTTAAGGTGATAAGCATGTATACCGAAGAAGATGCGAGGTCTTTAGCGAAAAGAAACTTTGAAAGATGTTCTGCGCATCCGCTTATAGCCGTGGTCGGGCCAAACCTCAATGTTTATCCCTGCGCTCATAGAAGCGGCCCAAGAGATGGGAGTTTCGGCAGCCTGAAAAGATCTACCTTAAAAGAGATCTGGACCGGGAGCAGAAAGAGGCGTTTCATACGAAGGCTGACGCCGTCAGAAAACTGTCCTATCTGCCCTCCACAGGCAAACAGGGTGAACGCCCTTTTGGAGTTTTTGTCAAATGAATCGTCTATAGACCCGACCTTTGCAGATTGGCTTGAGGGTTGGGTTAAACATATATCTTCCCATCCAACGCGTACTCTGGGGGCAAAAGAGGACCGAAAGTCCACATCAGGCGTTGCTGATAAGGGACGAGGGCTTTTTAAAATGGCAGACCTGCCCAAGGGTACGAAAACTAGTGCGGCGGAGACAAAGAAAGACCCGGCCCAGTTTGAGGCGGATTCCGTTGTAGCGTCGATAATCACGCTCGCCAGAAAGGCCAAGAGAGAGAATCAAAAACTCATCGTTGGCCTTGAGACTGATGACTGGATCCCGGGTTTTAAAGAGCCTCACAGCCTTCAGCGCAGTGCGATCAATCCGCTTATAAGAGAGATAGACTCTATCGGCGAGACCCTTCGTTCGATCGGGTTAAATAATGTGGAGATAATTCATAAGAAAAGTTCGGATTTGGCGGATTCCCTGTTGAGGGCGGCCAATGATACGAATACCAAATTGTCGAATGTCGTGGTCCTTGCGTCAAAAAGCACGATAGATTCATCAGGTTTCGATTCATTGCGCAGCACCGGAGGCGAGAGGAGGGCATTCCTGGCCGCTATTGATCCGACCGAACTCGAGAAATATTATAGCGAGCATAGCGGTTCAGTCGCTCAGCTCAATATAAAGATAATTGAGATGCTGTCTATCGCGCTGGAACTGGCAGTTGGTAAGGAACCGCCGAATCTGCCGATAGTTTTTTATTATGACAAGATAAATAGAATCATCATCTTCATGCCCAAAGCGGAGCCAATCGATTGTGAAAGGCTCAAGGCAATATACCATGCCCAGAAGATCGCCCTCCAGGCCGCGTAGCAAGTTTATGTAGCGTAATGGTTATAAGGGGACGTCCCACTCCAAGGCACCCTGCAGCACAAAATTCATCGAAATTTTGGTAAATTTGGGTAAATCTGCGGACAGCGCCTATTTAAATAATGGGCGCTGTTCCCATTCCCGGTAATCTCGTAGATTTTAATTGACAATTCCAAAAATCTATGTAAAATGGAACTATGTACTCCAGACTGATTGTACCCCCGAAAGATAAAAGCTTCTTCTTGTTCGGCCCCCGCGGCACAGGCAAGACTACTTGGGTAAGGTCAAAGTTCGCAAGGGGAGTTTATTTAGACTTGCTGGAGGCGGAAATTTTCAATGATCTTATGGCCAACCCGCAGAGGCTCGGGAATTTTATACCAAAGAATTTTGATGATTGGGTTATCATAGACGAAGTTCAAAGGATCCCGGAACTTTTAAATGAAGTTCATCGGCTGATCGAAAAAAACAGGCATAAATTTATTTTAACAGGCTCCAGCGCCAGAAAGATAAGAAGAAAAGGGGTAAATTTACTGGCTGGACGCGCTTTGGGGTATCATCTCTATCCGCTTACTGTCGCGGAGCTGGGAGAGGATTTTAACCTTAATCATTCTTTGGCTTATGGTCAGCTTCCCTGCGTTTATACCGAAGAAAACCCCAAGGCCTATCTGGAAAGCTATGTCAAGACATATCTTGAAGAGGAGATCCAGCAGGAAGGATTAGTAAGAAATTTGGGGGCATTCTCCAGATTTTTAGAAGCAGCCAGTTTTTCGCAAGGCTCTATCTTAAATATTTCCTCGGTGGCGCGGGATTGCAGTGTTGAGAGAAAAGTAGTTGAAAATTATTTCACGATATTAGAGGATCTCCTCATAGCTTATAGAATACCTGTTTTTTCCAAAAGGGCTAAAAGACGTCTCATAGCCCATCCTAAATTTTATTTCTTTGACGTCGGGCTTTATCGCACATTAAGACCAATGGGGCCTCTCGATATGCCCGAAGAGGTCGGCGGGCATGCCCTTGAAACGCTTTTTTTGCAGGAACTGCAGGCAATAAATTCCTATTTAGCCTTGGGCTACACTATATTCTATTGGATGACCTCTAACAAAGTTGAAGTGGATTTTGTGGCATATGGCGCCAGGGGTATTAAGGCCTTTGAGATTAAACGGACAAGCAGGATATCAAGTTCGATGATGAAAGGTTTAAGGACTTTCCAAAAAAATTATCCTACCGCTAAAACATATTTCATTTATGGGGGAGAGCGCCGCCTTCGAGAAGGCGATATAGAAATCCTACCCATAAAAGACGCCTTACAAGAACTCCCCAAAATCTTATAAGGTTATAAGTTATAAGGGGACGTCCCACTCCAAGGCACCCTGCAGCACAAAATTCATCAAAATTTGGGTAAATCTGCGGACAGCGCCTATTTAAATAATGGGCGCTGTTCCCATTTTTATGAGAGTTTAACCCAGTCGAGATAATCATCTACCTTTTGAACAGATACGTCTGGAGACAACGGGATATTCTCGCCGCATAAAGATATAATCCTGCCAGGCATAATCTGCAGTTCGTGGAATAGACGTTTGAATCGTCTTATCTGTTCTCCCATGAACTGATCCGGCGTCTTGCTTAATTTGAATTCTACTGGGAAAAGCCGTCTGTTCCTCTCGATTATTAGGTCCACCTCCAAGCCGTTATGGGTGCGCAGATAGAAGAGATTCGGCCTAATGCCGCGGTTAAAGATGTATTTGATAGTCTCTTGCATACAGAAGTTTTCAAATAAAGCGCCGGCCATAGGACCATTTAGTAAATAACCCGCCTCTTTCAGGGACAATAGGTAACAGGCTAATCCGCAATCCAGAAAATAGACCTTTGGATTTTTAGTTATTCTCTTCCCCATGTTTTCATAATAAGGCATGAGCAGATATATGATCCGGCTGGCCTCCAATATTGATATCCACCTCTTTATAGTATTTACCGCTACGCCTAAATCAGAGGAGATCGAGCTTAAATTCAAGATTTGAGAGGTCCTGGCCGCAAGCAGCTGCATAAATCGCTGAAACTCTCGCAAATTTCCTATATTGTAAATCGTGCGAATGTCTCTCTCCAGATATGTCTGCAGATATCCGCTGTACCAGAAATCAGCGTCGATATTTTTATAGATTACCGTTTCAGGAAAAGAGCCCCGCAGGCATGCATGGATAAAATATCCTTCCGTATTAGAGAAGCCTTCCGCGTTTCGAAGAACATTCTTTTTTTCGTCTATACAGAACGGTAGAAGGTCCAGGATGCCGATCCGCCCCGCGAGAGTATCGCCCAGGTTTTTTATCATATTAAACTGCTGCGAGCCTGTGAAGATAAAACGGCCGCGTTTTTGACGGTCCTTATCAATCAGCATCTTTACATATGACAGCAGCTGTGGGACATACTGGATTTCATCAATAATGACTTTTTCAGAAGTATTCTCCAGGAAGAATTTCGGATCCGATATGGCCCGCTCACGCACAACAGGGTCGTCAAATGAAAGATAGGAATATGTCTTGGCGAAAGTTTCCTTTAAAAGGGTAGATTTACCGGATTGGCGGGGGCCTGTTACCGCAACCGCCGGAAATTGCGTTGTCAGTTTTTTTAAAATTGGCTCTATCTGTCTATGGATATAGATCTTTTTCGGCATAGCTCACCTGCAGCAAGTATAGTAACAGATCAGTGTTTGAAGAAACTCCTGTCGTCATTGCGAGGAGCCTTTGCATTTACCGCCGGGCGACGAAGCAATCTTGTTTTTAGATTGCTTCGCCACTTCGTGGCTCGCAATGACGGGTCTCGTCGATCTTCTTATAACACTGGACTGTTACCAAGTATAGCACAGGGGGCGCTTATTATCAAGACATTTTTGCAATTCGATAGCAAATTTGCATTTTTCATAACATCGCAATCCGTATTAGCCTTACATAATATGTAATAGATTAGCCAAAAGAAGTGCTTCTGTCGTAGGGGACATTTAAATGTCCCCTACGACATCGTCGTGATACTTCTCTACGCTAATCTGTTACCATAATATAAGCTGGTTAGGAATGAAAAATTCAGAACACCTTGTGGGAATTCTATTGACAAGCGAAATTTAGGGTGTACAATAAAATCCCCTAAATGAAAGAAGTCATTATTATGGGAGAAGCAGTGAATAGAACGAAAATCTTCGAAAAATACCAGAGTAAATGGGTGGCCCTTACAAATGACGACAAGGTTATAAGCGCCGGGGCCACAGCAAAAGAAGTTCTGGCGAAAGCTATTAAAAAAGGGTTCGAAAGTCCTATTATAGCGAAGATGCCGGATCTGAGGTTCGATTATCTTCTATAATGGCATACCGTTATCCCTACACCTGCATCTCAAATCCCGTTCTTCCTGCCGTGGCGAAACATCGATACGAGCCGCTTATTCGAATCGGCCTCCAAAAAGAGACTAATCTTCTAAGAATTGAAGCCTATATCGATACAGGGTCCCAATGGTGTCTTTTCGACAACAGTTTTGCCAAGCTGCTTGGGATCCAAGATTATAAAGATACGGAGAACGAAATCTCTCTTTCAGGCGTTGGTGGGAAACAACCAGAGAATCTGGGATATTTTCATGATCTGAAGTTGCTGGTTTTCAAAGATTACAAGAATCTGAAACCGCAAAACGCTTGGACAATAGAAACCAAGATAGGTTTTTTAGACAGATCAATTGGTTTCGCCGGCATATTAGGCGTGTATGGATTTCTCGACCACTTCATCTTCAAGACCGACATCCCCAAGGGCTATTTTGAGTTAGAGCCTGTCTTTCACGTTGACGGATAGAATCGTCCTCCCGCACTATCATCGCGGCGTAAATCAGGTATCCCGCATACCTGCCGCAAGTACGCTTTCAGCACAATCCCCCAAGACACTTTCCAGCACAACCCCAAGACACTGTCCCGATGCGATTGGAAAGCGTCTCCGATTAATCTGATTAAGATTTAAAATAGTTAGATTTATATCCTTGACGATGGCGAAAATATCAGTATACTACTATGGCTTTGAATTATTAAAATACTTTAATATATAAGGCCTAAGGATAATTATCACATGCGGCAAATAAGAAAAGAGCTGGCGGTTATCCTCGCGGGGATATTTTTGCTTACTGATAGCTTATGTCTGGCTCAAGACGCTGCCTTGGCGCCTCGGCTTAGGGCGGCTTCACCAGATTTCAAAAAGACGTATGAGACTGTTACGGCATGCAGGTCTATAGAAGATAGCGGCAGTATCGCCGGACGTTCCGAAGTGGTCATACCCGTTCCGGACGAGGGGACGGCTATCAGGTATTTTGATCCTCGCAGGGCCCCGTACACAACTCCATTCAACAACATCTCCGGACTCAGCACAAAAAAAATCAATGACGGATTACACAGACAGATAATTTCAACGGGAGGTCTCCGGGTAGCCGCGTCCGGCAGTATGATGACATGGCCCGCAACGACCGTGAGCCCGGATTTAATACTTATGTGGAAACAATTGGCTGAGAAGGCCAATTCATCTCCGGAAGGGTTCAATGAGGTAGTGGCTAATCTAAAAGCAGCTGCAAGAGAATACCCGATATTTGGCCACAACAAATTCCAACAGACCCTCGGTAATTCATCTCCAGATGTGCGCAATATCATGGAAAGGGCGCTAAGAGAGGCGGCCAGGTCAGAACCTGACATGAAGCGTGTCAGGGC
Organism: Candidatus Omnitrophota bacterium; assembly: GCA_023247415.1. Classification (GTDB taxonomy): domain Bacteria; phylum Omnitrophota; class Gorgyraeia; order 2-01-FULL-45-10; family JAHFGN01; genus JAHFGN01. The sequence continues at coordinate 4,085 of JAHFGN010000021.1, read as the reverse complement.
CCTGATCCTGGCAGGAGGGCCAGGTTTAAGACTCTGGCCTAAGAGCACGGCGCGCAGGCCTAAATATCTTGCCACAGGACTGCTCCCCTCCGGAAAAAACTCATTCCAGGATACCATCCTGCGCCTCACCCAAAAAGAATTCCTCACGCCCGATCAAATTTACATACTAACGCTGGAGTCGACTAAGGAAGAGGTTAAGACCCAGGCAAAGGAGCTGGACGTTCCTTTAGACCACATAATAATCGAACCCATGTTTGGCGGGACAACCGCGGCAATAGCGTTCATGGCGAAGTATTTCGAAAGAAAGGATCCGAATACAACCATGCTTGTCCTGATGTCGGATATCTACATCAAAGAGACAGAGAAGTTCCAGTCGAGCGCTGCCAAGGCCATAGAGATGGCGCAGGCAGGGCCTTATCTAGTGAGCATAGGAGTCCGGCCGTACGCGCCGAGCACGCACTTTGGTTATATCGCGCTCGCAGGCGAGACGGCGAAACCGGGAGTCCATAAGGTAAGCGATTTTATAGAGAAGCCGTCGGAGCAGCTGGCGCGGAAATTTTTCGAGGAAAAAGATAAATTTCTTTGGGAGGGCGGTATGCTCGTCTGGAATATAGAGACCGTCTTCAAGGCGCTGCATGATATTATCCCGGAGTATGATGAATATATGCTTACGTTTGAGAAATGCCTCACTGGAGAACTGGAATACACAGAACTTATAAGGGTGTATGCGAAGTTGAAATCCAGATTAGGGTCCGGCCTGCGGAAGATGATAGATCACGCTATTTTTGAACCAGTCGCAGGCGGCGCGTCACCGCGCGTGAGTTTTGCCGCTGTGCCGGCAGATATAACATGGGCTGATATAGGCTCAAGCCTCTGGGGTTCTCCAAGACAGGTCAACAAAGACAAGATTGACAAAAAAGGCAATCTAATTTTAGGGCCGGCGGAAGATGTTGATCACAAAGACCTAAGCAATTGTTCTATCCTGCCCGAACCGGGAAGGAAAATAGCCGCAAGAGGGCTTGCCAATGTTGTAGTTGCAGACTCTAATAACTCCACACTTTCCGCCTCATCTGCCGATGCTAAGCGCTCAGGGGATATTGCGGACAGCTTGAAGATGGTCGGTCTGGGTAGATATGTAGATGGTGATGCCGATGAGGCTTCAGCCGATTCCAGGACATTCATGGGTTCCGGCTGCCTTGTCTACAGCAATTCCGGCCTGGCGGTTACATTCGGACTCAAGGATACCACTCTCATACGCTCGGGCAAAGGCGTATATATCTACGGACCGGATTACAAAGATGACGGCAGGACACGGCTTGACGCATTATTGGACGAAGATTTTAGGCGCTCCGATCTGTCTATTGATATCACTTTCGACATGGGGAATGATAACTTCTACTATTCAGTCTCTAAAGATAAGCCTTATCGCTTCCGTTTTACAGGCAGGGATGGAGTGTTATATCAAACGGAATATCCGGAGACATATTATGTATTCACAAAACCCGCTAAAGGCTGCCAGGTCACCGCGCATAAAAATACCCAAGGCAAAGGTGTTGAGACTTTATCGAAAGAAGAGATTATGCATATTATACGTGAGTTGGGCATCGGAGGCAAGTATGATCCTGAGATACCAGGTTACGGCAGGATAATGGACCTATTGACAGACAGCGTCGAGACGCTTGAAGAGAACAGCAAATGGAAGGTGCGCTTCAGGGCTGAAACCAAAGAGGAAATTTGGAATCAAACAAGCGCCGAAGGGCGATTCCCGCGCAAAAAACTTGAGGTGATGTCGCGGTGGGTGGAGGACGGTCAAAGGATTCTCGACGTGGGATTCGGAAGCGGCCGCATGGCGATAGCGATAGCGCGGGCCAACCCTAAATCCAAGGTCATCGGAATAGATCTTCGCCAGGACGCGGTAAATTTAGCCGTAAAAGGAGCCGAGATGCGGGGTGTAAAGAACGTGGAATTCCAAAGAGCGAATGCCCTTGACCTCAAGGAGTATTTTCCTAAAGGGTCGTTCGACGTTGTATATTCTGACGGACTCTGGCAAAACCTAACGCTGGAAGAATGCGATGTCTTAGCGGAAATCTTAGTGTATCTGGTTAAGCCGGGAGGAAATATGATCGTCGCCTCTCCAAACGCGGACGCGCCGTCTTACAGGCTCTGGAGGCGCGTGGCAGGCGAGGAAGGCATAAAACGCAGATATGGCATGGAGCGAAATGTGACAAGAGGCGAACTTACCGGTGTTTTGGCTAAACACGGGGTTAACATTTTGGATATAGAAGGAGCAGACCCTCTTTACTGTCTTGGCAAGTTATACCGCATAGATTCAAAAACAGGCGAGTATGTCCCATCCTTTTGGGCGTCGATAGCAAGAATCGTAAGTCGGACGCTGGATCATGCATTGATCGACCCGGTAGACTGGTTGTCGCGGGGAGCCCTATCCCGCAAAATCGGAACGGATATCCTTGTAAGAGGTATTGTTCCGGTCAGGACCGAAGCCGCAAACTCCGGGACCGAGCGCGATAGCGCCTCCGGCAGCGAGAGGCCGCGGCGCCCGGCCTTAGATTCCGACGCGCGAAGAAGAAACGGCGCCAAGATTATGATTGATCGTCTTTCGGATGCGGCGCTGCCAGAATTCATTTTTCCGCAGGCAGGCAAAGGGGTGTCCGCGAGCGTCCATCCGGTCTCGGAATTTGTGGAGAGGAATAAAAGATTTCCGCCGCGCTTATTTGTCGACGGGAAAATCGATATTTTGCTGCGTGTTCCGGTAGAGGCGTTGGAGAGTATCGGCGAAGAGAATCTTAAAGACTTCTTCGGCATATTCGAAAAAAACCCGAACATATATGTTGAATTGTATACTGCATCCGGCATCGGTGAAATTGATGAAAGGTTGTACAGAAAATACGGCCTTGCCAGGCCGAAGAATTTTAAGATGACAAGAGAGAATACCGTAACGCTCCTTCCTGTATCGAACGATGAAAAGATAGATCAGGCCGCGATCGCCGCCAGGCTGGGGACCATGGATATAACGCCAACCGATACGATACTCTCCCCGATCGGACTTAAAAGTGACTCAACCGGATTGATAAGAAGTTCTATCCTGGGGCTTAAGATAATGGAAGTGGCGCGGCAGATTAAAGAAAAGAGAGTGGATAAGGATAGAATACTGCTCGATATTTTAGAGCAGTTTAAAGACTTATGCAGCGCTTCCGGTATCAAAGATTTTAATCTCACCCCGGATGATATCATCAGCCTCGCGAATGGAAACATAAATAATGTAATCGCCGCTTTAAAGAAATTGATAAAACTCCTGCCTCTTGCGCCGATAGACGCGGAAGAACTCCGGCGCATATACGACCACGCCAAATCCACCCTCTCCTTCGCATAAAAATCGAGACAGTCCGCAGGGTGCCTGCTGCAGGGTGCCTGCTGCAGGGTGCCTGCCGCATTAATTAAAATATAAAAAAGCCAGTTATTGTCTATTGACTTCTATAATTTATCAGGTAAACTTACTTGGTTTACCCAATATTAATATATTAATTAAGAGATAATACAATGAAGGAACAGAAAACTACATATTTCTACAGCATAAAAAACAAGGTCTGGTTCAGGGCCATAGCCGTATCATTGATTATAGCCTTCTTGAACCAGGACATAGTCTGGGCCCAAGGGGGAAGTCCGATACGGCTCGAGCACAAGCCAGATTCCGGAGTACCCCATAAGCAGGAAGCCGTTAAAGATATTAACGGCATTTCTATCCCCAAAGATATTGCCGTTACCAAGGATGCGAGCACCACCCAAGGTAACGGCAATGTCATTATTAACATCCAGGACGCCCACGCCTCGCTCTCCGCGCAGGAATCCATAGTAAAGATATTAGATAACCTCATCACCAACTATGACCTTAACCTGATAGCCATAGAAGGCTCATCCGGCTATATAGACACCTCGCTATTAAAGACATTCCCCAATAAATCTATCCGCGACCAGACAGCCCAGGGCCTTATGGCTAAAGGAAGGATGTCAGCAGGCGAGTTCTTCACCATAACCAATGATAAAGACGTCGCACTATACGGTATAGA
>JAHFGN010000020.1 GCA_023247415.1 Candidatus Omnitrophota bacterium | reverse complement strand
CTTCAAAAACTTATAGCACCCAGCAAGAGAGTAGGGGAGCCCAAAGAAGACCTCTCGGCATATTTTATATGTGGCGGAAAAGGCGAAAATCCAGTGAAAGAACGGCATATTTTTTTCAAGGGAGATGGCGGAAAATATGTGCCTCTTGAAAAGTGCAAAAAGTATGGCCTGGGCACGGCCTACCTCGCCATTCACGACAACCTGAAAGCAGAATCAGCAGAGGTGGACAAGGAAGGAGTGCTTTGGATTTCGTTTAGTGAATGGAAAGTGGGATTAAAAATTATCATCGAAGGCACTAAAAATCTCTTGCGCTTATATTGCGACGCGCCTACGGAAGAAGAACAACAGGCTCTTGAAGATGCCGTGACACGTTTTATAAATACCTACTATTATTATGTCGTAGATGACGCGGATGAGGTCATAGGCTTCGTTGAGCCAGGGTTGCAGCACAGAGAACCGTTTCCCATCCACCGGGCAGCAAGCGTTATCGTAATTACTAACGACGGAAAAATAGCTTTGCAGAAGAGAAGTTATGCTATACCTCATCTTAAGGGAAGGTATGATATTATCGGCGGTCATTCAGCGTCGGATGACGAAAGTTATAAAGACAAGGCCATAGAAGAACTGAAGTGGGAATTCCCGATTACTATAGAAGACGCGTCTGATAGGGCGCAACAGACGCGTGTAAAACCTTTTAAAGTGCGCCTCCCTAACAATCGCGAGAATAAAGGAATCTATTACATTAAGTTAACGGACGCGGAGTCAATACAATTTAAAAAGGCAAATGACGAATTAATTGAAATATGGAAGGAAGTCTTTGAAGAGATCAGGAAAGATGACGATATAATAAAGAAATATGGCCAGTTGACTACTACCGAAGACATTAGGGAAAAGGGGCGTGAGGAAGAGAAGAACGGCATGAGATGGGACGGCCCTACTTGTAAAGTGGCGCAAAAAGTTTTTACTAGATTAATTGAAGAGGCAAAAAAAAGTAGCGATAAAGATATGGAAAAGCTATTAACATGCGCTCGCGAAGTGGAGCAGTATGAAACGATGCCTTTAGATGAGGCGATATATCGATACAAAAAAAATCAGGAAGAATTTGCCGATGGATTCTATGCCTTATTTGATCCAGATAGGAATAATGCGAAAGAGGCGGAAACACAGAAAACAATAATTCTAAGCGAGATTAAGAATCCCCGCGCCTCAGCGGGCGGGAAGGCAGCAAAAGCACGCGCTGTGATATCACCTGAAACCGAACGAATCCATGTTAAAAACTTCCGAGGCGCCGTTAACTATATTCAGGACGCAAGGATTAAAGAGATTGCTAAAAATCAAACCGATTATATCGATAAAAACAAGACCTTATTTAAGAACATGCTTGGCGAAGGTAAGCAAGATGTTTTGGTAAGAGTGCCAGTAGAAGTCATCGAATCTATGGGGATAGATAATATCAAAAACCTCCTCGTAACATTCCAAGGCGTGCCTAATGGCTATGCAGAACTATATTATATGTCAGGTATAGAGGAAATAAACAAGAGCGTGTATCAACAATACGGTTTACAAAAAAAATCCCTGCCAAAAGACTTCAAACGAACAAGAGAAAATACTATGACTTTATTCCCAGCTCTTAAAGGCGAAGAAATCAATCAATCTGCCATTGTTTCAAGGCTAGGAAGCATAGACATAACCCCTGAAAACACCATTCTTTCACCAATAGGCTTACAGCATGACGCCGCAGGATTAGTAAGGGCGATTATCCTCGGTTTAAGGATGATGGATATAGCAAGGCAGATAAAAGAAAAAGGAATCGATATAACCAGAGATCAAGCGTTTAAAGATAAAATACAATTAGAAATACTAGAAAAATTGAAGAATCTATGTGATGTCGATGACCTTAAGAATTTTAATCTTACCCCAGACGATATAATAGCTCTCGCCACAGGTACGATAAATCATATCATTGCCGCCTTAAAGAAGCTGATAAGGCTCCTGCCAATTACGCCAATAGACGCGGAACAGCTACGTCAGATATACGAGCACGCGAAACAAGCCTTAATGGCCGTGTAATTTCAACTAAAAACGCAAATGTCCGCCCTTTTTAAGGAATATTTTTCATCGCTTTAACCATCAAAGAGTTACGTCAAATTTGGTTAAGGAGAAAAAAGTTAATTTGCGGGCCTTGCCTTTCTGTATTTTTGTGCTAAACTAACACGGTTTGAACATTATAATCTTATTTATGAAGAGACATCGTATTATCAAGAAGATCTCCGCGGTCCTTTTGGCCGCAATATTACTGCAGGATATCGCCTTGGCAGACCCGGATATTATCTCCCACCTGCAGGTCCCCTCTGTATTTCAATCCACAGGCGGAAAGACCCGCGAGACAGCCCTCAAATCTACACTTAAATATACGCTTGGGGCGTGGCAAGGGCCAGTTGAAAAGTTGAAGCTCCGCCTTACCCCAAGGGTTCGATTGCCCGGCGGCAAGGTCGCGACAGTTGACATGGATTTCGCGCAGGGCCCAAAAGATAGAGGCAGCTCTGCCTTAATCGTGCCATGCGCCATCTCTGTAGGCGCGTCCAGAACAGCTTATGAGGCCGCGATAGGCTTACAGGACGGCTCATTAGCAATAAGGCAGGCCGCGTCGGGCAAATCAAAAATACAAGGCCCCAGGCTCCCGACAGTCCTCGTCTGGGATGGGGAGAATAACGAGGCGCGATGGTTGTCGCAAGGACATGCCTCGGAGGACCCGGATTATATTCCGCCGACAAAACCGATACTCAGGCCGGATAAGATAACCCTTGATGCTGTCCAAGAAGTTGGGATGAAGGCAGCGTATCTTAGCTATTTTGAAAGGGAATTGCGCAAAGCGGACATCAAAGCCAAGTTCCCGCCATATTTTGTCATACCTGTGAGCGTGGCCGGGAATTTTATCAAATATTATGATTACCATGAGGCGATTCAGAAAGCGTTGGATGAAAACCTCGAGCGGCTTGGCCAGCCAGAGGGTCTCAAGTTTGGCGACCCTGAAAATCCACTTCTCGTGTCTGTCAGGCCATCAAACCCGCAAGACAGGCCTGGCAGATATGTCACTATTTTGAACATCGGCCTCAATGACGAGACTGTGAAGGGCTTCGCAAGGCGCGTCAATGACGAGAAAATAGCGTATAATCTCTACGCCAAATTAATCCGGGATTTAATGAACGCATCCCTGGGGGAGATAAACTTTGCGAAGATTGACTTAAGAGACGAGACGCTGAAGAAAAGGTTCCCAAAAGGAGATAATGAATCTGAGGCAAAATGGCGAGTCAGGGCATATAAAGAGCTTTGCAGAGAAAATACAGGCGCCGAATTTCCTCAGGATGTTTACAGACAATTAGAGATCGCTGTCACAGCCGCATCCTTCTGTGAAAGGGCCAGGACAGCGGTAGAGCGCAGGGCAATCAATGCGGTAATGGTAGAGAAGATGGCATTCGGCGTCCTTGAAGGCTCAGGCTCGGGTTACATATCCAGCAGAAACCCAGTGGACGGCAAGAATGAGCCGTATGTCAGCATGGGAATCGGCAGACAGGGCGATGATATGCTGTCATTGGTAAACTTTAAGACCTTTGCTGATGGCTATCCAGCTTTAGCCCAAACATTGGTTAATATTCTGAATCTCGGCGAGCGTCTTTTTAAAGACATCGTCCAGATAGAATTTACAGTTGAGCGGGGCGTGCTCTATATTCTGCAGATAAGAATATGCCCCAGATCAGCCGAGGCGGCAGTCAGGGCTATAACCGACATGGCTGAGGAAGGGGTAATAACAAAACCGGAAGCGCTTCAGTATGCCTCTGGCCATCTCAACCCAGACGAGCTCCTTTACGATGTAGAATTAAAACTGGATGAAGGCGCCAGCCAAATCTCTTGCGGCATAGCAGTGGCCCCAGGCGCAGCATCCGGCCTTGCGGTCTTCGACCTTGAGACTGCGTATAGGCTAAAGAAGGAAGGCAAGGCATATATCCTGATCAAGCCAGAGATACGGGCAAATGATGATGAGTCTGTGAGGGGCGCATCGGGCGTTGTATCTGTATTAGACATGGGAAACCATGCCCAGAGCCTATCCCTAAAATACAGGATCCCGGCTGTCATAGGCGTCCCAGGCCTAGCAGTAGATTTAGCCAAAGGCGTTGCGCAATGCGGATCACAGGAATCGCCCAAGACGATAATAAACGGCCAGACCGTGATAACAATTGACCGGGGAGGCAAGATATATCTGGGCAACGGGACTATAACACGCAAGAAAAGAGAATTTTTGCCAGCCGGCCTGGAGAAACTGCTTGCCTGGCAGATAGAGCGGGAAGGCCAAGAGCCGGTATATAAGGTATTGAGGTGGGGCGTAGGCTCCCAATGGCTAGAACAGGTAGTGGAGACAGTGGATCAACGCGAACTTGACATGATACGTAATTCTGTCAGGGTCGATAAAAATCGCGCGCTTGTCGGAATTATTGATGTCACAGCTAAAAAGCCGGAAGCCGCTAAAAAAGAACCCGAGAAGGAAATAAGACGCATACCTAAGGAGTTGGTTGAGAAGGAAGCCGCAAGGGTTGCCAGCGAAGCCCATATCGAAGGGTTCACCTATCACCTCTGGTGGACATACGATAATTTAGACCTCATAACATATGGGAAAGACAATTTTTGGGTCCCGTCCCATATCGTCTATGAGAACGCGCAAGAGGCGCGGATACAATTTTTGCGGACGGTGGCAGAGACAGCGCCGGACTTTATGGCTAGGGCCGTATACCACGTTGTCGACAGGCATAAGAAGGCTAGGTTTATATTCAGGCCGAGGGCGGCAAAATACCTAGATCGAGAATTTGTCGCGGGCTTTTACTTAAAAGTCATAAAGATCGCTGTCGAAGAAAAGCATATAGGCGCCAATGATTATCAGGCATCGCTCATCTTCGCGACAATCATAAAACACTTTCCAGAAGCGGCCGCGGAGATATTGCGAAGAGCCGCGCCGCGCCAGCGAGACTTCATCTTAAAAGAGTTAGATCAGCTCTATAAGGTGAGGAAATATCAGGAACAGACTCGGGATCCGGATGTCCCGATAGCCGATGAGGTCCGACAATTCTTAAACTCGCAAGACTCGCGCGCGCAGCCAACCAAGGCGCCTCTCACAGCCGACCATGTCCTGTCTATAAACACCTTCATGAGCTTCCACATGGCATTCCTGACCGGATTCTTGAGCATCCTCACCCACATAATCTTTTCTTATTACATAGGAGGCAGTATGCCCTCTTTGGCCCATCTATTATTCGGAGAGCTCCTCCTCTTTGAGATAGTCGGCTCAGTAATACTGACCTTCGCCTCAAGACATATAACCATTGCTGCCCACGAGATGGGCCATTATATCATGGGTAGAGCGCTCGATGCCTTAAGGACCGTCGCGGAGAGCCCGGAAGACGCTCGAAAGATAGAATCCTCTTATCTATATAGGGTTATCTGGCATATAAAGATGTTCCTCGGGATCCCCTATGGCAAATTCAAAGGCGTGATAAAACACAGAGGCTCCTACTACGTAGACCTTAAGACGCCAAATCTGGCTATATCAGCCGCTGGCCCAGGGTATTCCAGATATTTATCGCGTGGTACGTTCATTCCGGGCATAGTCATATTCCTCGGCGGTCTGGCCCTGAATGCAGACGCAAGCGCTGTCAGCGGGGCCATACTCATTATGTTAGGGAGGCTGCTCTTCAGCATTGGCGTCGTCTCATATCTGGATACTTACCGGACTGACGAAGGCGCATACCTCAAGTTTAAAGAACGGGAAGAAAGTTACCAAAAGCAATCAGAACTTGTTTCCGCGAAGGCAGCTGAAACTAAGGCAAGCCCCGGGCAGACCATAGATCATAAAGCCATGTTCATTGATACCCGCATGAAAGAGGTAGAAAAGCATGGCTGGAGGCTGCGCCTGCCGTGGCAGTTCAGAAATACTTTGCAGGGAGGCGTCCATGTTGAAGACAGGGGCAATATCAGCTTTCAGGAGTTTATGATCGTCCCAATTGCCAAGAGCTATGAAGCTGCCGCGGCTATGTGCTACGCCGTCCAAAACCGATGCGAGGAGATTCTGAAGTCCACAGAAGGCCTATCCTACGTCGGCGCCGGCATGGAGGGCGGCATCATCGGCACATACCGGGACCATGAGGAGCAGGTCATGAAGGTCCTGGTTCAGGCGATAAAAGACTGTAGGTTTATACCAGGCAAAGATGTCTTCATCGCGCTCGATCCAGCCGCGAGCGAGCTCTCCAATCAATACAACCTGGCCCGCAACATAGATCCCGAGGAGGATCCCGAAAAGAAGATCATCGGCCAATACAGGTTCTGGATGGGCGAGAAGAAAGACGAGCTATCCAGCGATGAGATGATAGAATTGTATGAGCGCTGGGTCGATGAATATCCGATTATTGCCATCGAAGACGGCCTGGCTGAGGATGACCATGAAGGATGGAAAAAATTGATGAGCAGGCTCGGGGGGAGAATATTTATTGTAGGCGATGACCTCGTCACCACTAATGATGATGCCATAATGGCCGCGACTGGAAAGGGTTTGATGAATACTGTCTTGATCAAACCAAATCAGATCGGAACATTATCTGAAACGATTCTGGCCATGGACGCGGGCCTCGCCGGAGGCTGTCAGATCATTGTTTCGCACCGTTCAAAATCCGCGGATGATCCCATAGAAGGGGATCTCGCTTTATCGATGAACGCGATGGGCCAGAAGACAGGCGGAGTCACAAATACAGAGAGGCAGAATAAGTATAAGGTGGGCCAGACTGAGATCGCGCTGCTCGAAGCCCATGATGAGGTCTGGCCGTTGAAAAAGTTAAGGGAGGATACCACCATACGCTATATGGCCGCAAAGGAGATCCCGACCAATGCGGGCCCGCCCACAGTGGAGGTCCTGGTTATCTTGAGCAATGGCGTTACACTCACTGCCGCCGCGCCCGTAGGTTCATCGGCAGGGATGAACGAGGCGGTCCACCGCGTAGATGGCGATAAGTCCAGATATAAAGGGAAAGGCCAGCTGAAAGTAGTTACGGATTTCAATCAAATTATAGTTCCACACTTTATTGGAAAGGCCTTGAAAGAATTGGGCAGCCTCGTCGATGTAGATAGAAAGCTCTTATCCTTAGAGAGGACCCTCGCGCTCGCCAGGGCCGAAGATAGTTCAGGCCTGACAGAGGCGCAGGCATTAAAGGCAGGCGTATTGTATCCTGACTCATCAAAAGAACGGACGATTCGCGTCATGAAGCGAAAGGCAAATCTTGGGATGAACGCTATACTGCCCGCTTCAATGGTATTGGCGAGGGTCATCGCCAGGAGAGACGGCTTGAGACTATGGCAGGTCCTCCGCAATATGTCGGGCAATATAGACAGGGATTATCTTTATGGGTTTAAAGAACCCCCGGATCCCATTGGCCTCGGCGCGGCCAAATCTATATCAAGGGAAACAAGGGAGGCCGCGTCGGGTGAGCCATATTTGCGCGATATCAAAGATCCGAAGGAGTTGGCCCAGAATCTCATCGAGACGATAGCCTCGATCCTGATAACAAAGAAGAGGCTCGTGTTGGCCTTCCACAGCAATATAGCCGGCCTCCAGAACAAGAGGCCTCAACTCTTCTTAAGGCAGCTGGAAGAGCTGAAGAAAGCCGAAGAGTTCAGCAGGCTTTTGGAGAATCTGGTCATAGTCTCATTCAATTCTCAAGAAGACCTCAATAAGAAATTAGAAGCCAATCGTATCAGCGCAGGCGATGTAGACCATAATCTGGTATTCACATTCGCGCCAAACGCTGAAAGGACAAACCTAAAAGATCTATCGCAGGCAATTAATGCTGTCTTCATCGACGATGGAAAAGACCTGGATCCGCTGCTCTATTACTACCCGCTCTTTGAAATAATAACCATAACCCTCGTAAAATATCTTCACGACTATACTCGAGGCGATATCTACAATATCATGAAAGACCTGAAGATAGACCCGAAGACATTGAATATAGCCGAGATATCGGATGAAATGAGCGGGGCGTTTCTTATATTTACCCTCATCCCCAAAGCAGGACGATACGACATGGGCCAACGAGTAGAACGGTACGCCCTGATATCAAGATTCATCGAAACCGCGGTATAAAAAGTGAGCCTGTCCCCTTTTTTCCATTGACTAGAAACGGGGTTGTGGTATAATTCAAACACCATGAAATATAATATAACGACTCCATCCAACAGGAAGCGCAAGAGGACACACGGGTTTAAGCGGAGGATGCGGTCTCGCCACGGAAGGGCTGTATTGCGGAGGCGAAGACAAAAAGGGCGCCGCAGGCTCACAGTGTGATGCGGCCAGAGACTTTCACCAGAGAAGACAAACTGCTCAAGACAGCGGATTTCCGTCGGGAATACAGCAATCACGCCTCCTTCAAAAGAGAGTCCTTTTGGCTCAGCGTCGCGCCCAATAATCTGGATCGCGCCAGGCTCGGTATTTCGATATCCGCGCGGGCTGTCAGGCTCGCTACCAGGCGCAACCGCCTGAAGAGATTGGTAAGAGAAGTATTTCGAAAGAATCTGCCGCGCCTTAAGAAGGGTCTTGACATCGTTGTGGGCGTTAAACGAGACCCCGGCGCAGGGATTGGTTATAAGAAGGTTGAGGAGCTTCTTTTAGGATTGGCCGGAAGGGCCGCCATTATATGAAAAAGCTACTATTATATATCCTGAGATTTTATCGTAACATCTTGTCTCCATTGAAGTTACAATGTTGCAGATTCTATCCGTCCTGCTCAGAATACGCCATTGAATCAATAGAGCGATATGGCGCGTTTGCGGGCATCTTCAATTCTATAAAACGCGTCCTGCGTTGCCATCCATTTTCTGGGGGTGGATACGACCCGGTTGATAAGGGGTAAAATAATGGAAAAACGCCTGATATTGGCTGTCGCGCTTTCAATCCTCATAATCGTTTCGTTTCAATACTTTTCCGCCAAGGTATATCCTCCAGAAACCAGAAACCAGAAACCAGAGAATAGAGACCCTCGGCCCTCGAACCTCGAACCTCGAACCTCGACCCTCGACCCTCGACCCTCGGCCCTCGAACCCTCCATGCCGCAAGAAGAAGAGACTATCGTCGAGACCGAACGATTTCGGCTGGTATTCTCCAACCTCGGCGGGACGATCAAGGCGATCGGCCTTAAAGATTTTAAATCTTCCGATGGAAAATCCCCCTTAGAGCTCATTAAACCATCCGGCCCGGCCCGCTGCGTATTCGCGCTGGACGATCCCGCAAATAAAATATCCCCCAAGACCGCATACAATTTAAGCAGGGAAAAAAACAGGATCGTATATACCGCAAAGACAGATTCGCTCGAGATAATAAAAGAATATAAGTTACACAACTCTAATAATAGCATAGAGTTACAGCTTAAGATTAAGAATAAATCCGATAAAAGTCAGGAATTGGCGTACAGGATTACAGGCGGATCAGATATAGTAGAGCCGGATATTCACGCCGCAAGATTTGTAGAAGTCGCCTCAAAGGTAGACGGAAAAGTTGGAAAACTAAAACGGTCCAGGGAGGCTAGAACCACAAACCCCGGTATTGTCTCATGGACAGCCTTAAAGAATAAAGACTTTACCATCGTTCTAAAACCATTTACAGCTACAAAGGCGGTATTTTGCGATGATAAAAATAGCGGACTCCTCACAGGTATTGAAATAGAAAAATCTGCCCTACCCCCGCTCTCTTTTGTAGAGCACAAATATCTTCTTTACGCTGGTCCGGCTGATACAAAGACATTGAAATCCATCAGCCCGGAGTTAGAGGAAGTTGTGGACTACGGGTTCTTTGGCGGCATAAGCAAATTTTTATTGGGTGTTTTGAAATTTTCCTACAAGGTATTCCATAATTGGGGTGTATCAATTATAGTCTTGTCTGTCCTCTTGAATATCGTGTTATTTCCGCTTACAAATAAAAGTTTCAAGTCTATGCGGAAGATGCAAGTTATACAGCCGGAGATGGAAAAGTTGAAGGCTCAACACAAAGACAACCCCCAGAAGATGAATAAAGAGGTAATGGAGCTATACAAGAAGCATGGCGTAAATCCGTTCAGCGGGTGCCTGCCGCTTTTATTGCAGATGCCTATATTCATTGCTCTATATCAGGCTCTTTCTCGATCCATTGATCTGAAGAATGCCAGCTTCTTATGGATACGCGATCTGTCCATGCCAGAGGCGATTAAGATGCCATTTACGCTGCCGCTCGTCGGTAATACGATTAATATCCTGCCGATCTTCATGGCCATAGCGATGGTGGTTCAGCAGAAACTATCTACCGCTTCAGCTGGAACCTATCAGACGCCTGAACAGAAACAGCAGCAGCAGATGATGATGGTGATGATGCCAATCATGTTTGGGTTCATATTCTATAATATGCCATCCGGGCTTGTCCTATACTGGTTTGTCAATACGATGTTGACGTCAGCAGAGCAATTATTATTGTTAAAGAGTAATAAATGACAAAAGGTATAGTGGTAGAAGCTGAAACCGTCAACCCCTAACCTGATATAGGGGTTGATTTTTTAAGATTTGTAGTGTATATTTTTGTGTAATAACGTCATTGCGAGGACGAAGTCCGAAGCAATCTTATGGTTCCACGGGGAACACTTCAAGATAGTAAATGTCTAAAATCATAGCAATCTGTAATCAAAAAGGCGGGGTTGGGAAGACAACCACCGCCATTAATTTAGCTACTTACTTAGCTGTTTCAGGCAAGCGCATATTAATTATAGACATAGACCCTCAAGGCAATGCCACAAGCGGCATAGGCATAGATAAAACCGCCATAACCGCAAGCACATATAATATTCTGCTTGATCAGTTGCCACCATCAAGCGCAGCTATTCAGACGCAGATCCAAAATCTGTGGATAATACCATCCAATATAAATCTTACAGGGGCGGAAATAGAGCTCGTCAGTATAATAGGCAGAGAGTATAAGCTTAAACGCGCGTTAAATGAGGTTAAAGACCAATATGACTTCATCTTAATAGATTGCCCGCCATCTCTTGGTTTATTAACTGTCAATGCCCTTTCCGCCGCAAATTCAGCCCTTATTCCTATACAGTGCGAGTATTATGCGCTCGAAGGTTTAGGGCAACTGATCAATACGCTAAATTTGGTAAAAGAGAATCTAAACCCGGAACTAGAGATAGAAGGCGTGCTTCTTACCATGGCAGATTACAGAACTAACCTTACAAATGAAGTTATTTCAGAAGTCAAGAAATATTTTGCAAATGTAATCTCTGCATCTCATTTAAATACAATGGTTTATGAAACTATTGTGCCGCGGAATATTAGGTTGACTGAAGCGCCTGGATTTGGCAAACCGATATTTTTATATGATAAAAATTCGCTTGGCGCGCAGAAGTATCAAGATTTAGCAAATGAAATGTTAGGTGTTAAAAAAGTAATCGGTAAGTAGCAGGCACCCTGCAGCAGGGTGCCTGCAGCAGGGTGCCTGCTACTTAGTTTACGCAGGAGGGGTGTATGGAAAAGAGAGCGTTGGGTAAAGGCTTAAGCGCATTAATACCGACGAGAGAATCTGCTGTCCAGACGGCTGAAGCTGGCGGCACAACGAATATCCTGTCCCTTAAGGCGAGCGAGGTCAGGACGAACAAATATCAACCGCGAACGGAATTCAACCGCGAGAAGTTAGACGAGCTCATACGATCCGTCAAGGAGAAGGGGATTGTCCAACCCATATTGGTTCGCAAGACCTCCGACGGGTTTGAGTTGATTGCGGGCGAGCGGAGGCTGCGCGCCGTAAAAGAGCTCGGGATAGAAGATATACCGGCGATCGTAAAAGACGTGGATGACCTCTCGAGCCTTGAGATCTCGCTCATCGAGAATATCCAAAGAGAAGATCTCAATCCGATTGAAGAGGCGAACGCCTATCAGAGGTTCATCACGGATTTTTCATTTACGCAGGACGCGATATCCAATGTCCTGGGCAAGGACCGCTCGACCATCGCCAATACGCTGAGGCTCCTGGGGCTTCCAAAGAAGATACAGGAGTATATCTCGAACAGCTCTATAACCGCGGGCCACGGCAAGGCCATCCTGGGTATTCCGACGGAAGAGGAGCGCCTGAGAGTTTGTAATCTCGTTGTGAAGAAGGCCCTTTCTGTCAGGGAGACGGAGACGCTCGTCACAAAGAGGCTCGGGCCCAAAAGGACGCGGGCAGTTACTAAAGATTCGGACATGACCGTGATCGAGGATGAGTTGAGGCGGGTCTTCGGCACGCGCGTCCGCATCCTGCACGGCAAGAAGCGCGGCAAGATTCAGATAGAATACTATTCGAAAGAGGATCTCGAGCGGATAATAGAAATGCTCCTGGCGAAGAAAGCTTAAAATCTGTAACAGATCAGTGTTTGAAGAAACTCCTGTCGTCATTGCGAGGAGCCTTTGCATTTACCGCCGGGCGACGAAGCAATCTTGTTTTTAGATTGCTTCGCCACTTCGTGGCTCGCAATGACGGGTCTCGTCGATCTTCTTATAACACTGGACTGTTACTAAAATCTATTGACAATTTCCGTATAATGGATAAAATTATATACCCATGGGACAATCGACGCTGGTATTGATAAAGCCCGACGGCCTGAAGAAATCGCTCACAGGGAATATCCTCACGCGGCTTTCTGAGACGAAGCTTGACATCGTGGCGGCTAAGATAGTGAAGGTCTCAAGAGAGCTGGCCGTAGAACATTATAAACATATGAGCGAGAAACCCTTCTTCGCGGAACTCATCAAATATATAATGGGGGACTACCACAAGCGCAAGGTTATGGCGCTCGTATATTGGGGCGATGACGCGATAGGAAAGGTCCGCGCGATCTGCGGTGAGACGAACCCCGAAGAGGCGGATTCTGTCTCCATAAGGGGCGCGTACGGCAGGATAACCACCAAGGGCGTTTACGAAAATGTCATCCACGCCTCAACCAATAAAGAAGAAGCGGAGCGCGAGATAAAACTGTGGTTTAGCCCCGACGACATAATCGTCGATCTGTATCCAGCCAAAATAGCGAAGAAGATATGCGAAGAGCGGGTATGGGCGTGAGTGTAGAAACCAGAAACCAGAAACCAGTAACCAGATAACATTTTCTGGTGGTTCGACTTCGCCCTTCGGCAGGCTCAGGACGACCCTGAGTTATATCGAAGGGTCGAAGGACTGGTGGTTAGACTTCACTCACCACCAATCCTGAGCTTGTCGAAGGATGGTTTCTGTACTCTGGTTTTTAGGCTACTTAACACGGAGCCTTGCATGTTAAAATCCATGACTGGTTTTGGGAGATGGAAAGGACGGTTCCCCGGAGGCGCTGCCACTATAGAGGTCAAGACAGTCAACCACAAATTCTTTGAGATGACCGCGAAACTGCCCAACAGCATAGCCACCCTCGAGGATAAGATAAAGGACATAGTCCAGAAAAAGATAAAACGCGGCAAGGTCAACCTGAATCTCGTCTATGAAGGCGTGATAGCGAAGGATGAAAAAGTGGCCTTAAACGAAGACCTGGCAAAGGGCTATTACAACGCCCTTCTTAAACTCAAGAAGAAACTCGGCCTAAAAGGCGATGTGGTTGTAGACGACCTGATCCTCTTTCCCGGGGTATTGGCGCGCGAGGCCGCGGAGGAGGGCATCCTCAAGCTGTGGCCAAAGTTAAAAGTCGTGCTGGAGAAATCGCTCGGCGAGCTGGTTGACGACAGGTTAAGGGAGGGCCGGGCCCTCCACCAAGACCTCTACCGACGGGCAAGGCGGATAAACAAGATGCTCGCGGTAATATCGAAGCGGGCGGAGTTGAGCGTGGGGGAGTATCGGAAGAAATTTGCCGAAAAGGTCAAGGAGCTCTCCGGCGGCCAGGAGATAGACGCCGGACGCCTGGCGATGGAGGTCGCGATATTCGCGAAGAACTGCGACATATCGGAGGAGATAACGCGGCTTCGGAATCATATGGACAACTTCCTCGCCACCATATCGCAGAACGATGAGGTTGGGAAGAAGCTCGACTTCATCGCCCAGGAGCTGCACAGGGAGATAAATACGATCGGCGCGAAGGCGAGTGATTTCAGAATATCCAAACACGTCATAGAGATAAAGAGCGAGATAGAGAAGATTCGGGAACAGGTCAAGAATATCGAATGATGACGGAAGTAGACAGAAACCAGAAACCAGAAACCAGAAACCAGAAAAAAAGAGGCAGGATATTTGTTCTCTCCGCGCCGAGCGGGTGCGGGAAAACGACGCTCTTGAAGAGGTTATTGAGGGATAAGGAACTGAAACTTGTCCACTCAATCTCCATGACCTCAAGGCCGCCCCGGGAAGACGAGAAAGAAGGCATCGATTACTTTTTTCTGTCAAAAGAGGCCTTCATGGAGAAGATGGCCAAGGGGGAATTTTTGGAGTGGGAGGAGAATTTCGGAAATTTCTACGGCACGCCCAGGGGGCTTGTAGAAAACGCGATTAAAGCGGGAGAGAATATCATATTTTCTATCGACGTGAAAGGCGCGATGAGCATACGCAAGGCCTATCCCGGCCGCTCGACCCTTATCTTTATACTGCCGCCGTCACTGGAGGCGCTTGAGGAACGCCTGAAGAAGAGGAAGACAGACGAGAGTTATATTATATCAAACCGCCTTAAGATCGCTAAAGATGAAATCGTCTACAAGGATAAGTACGACTATTCCATCGTGAATGACAATCTGGCCGGCGCGTACAAGAAGCTGAAGAAAATCATCACTAGCATCTAAATATTCAAAGTCGCGACAGCGACACCAAAACTTTACACTTTGCACTTTAAACTTTAAACTAACCCGAATTTTAAGAGGAGCTATGGCATATCAATTTAGAGACGAACTTATTAAAAAGACAGGGTCTCTCTACAAGCTGGTCATACTCGCGGCGCGCAGGGCGACTGAATTGAGCGAAGGCGCCCAGCGGCTGGTCGACGCAGTCGCCGGGGAAAAGGCCACAAATACGGCTCTCAGGGAAATAGCGGAGGGCAGGGTATCGCTAAAGATCAAAGAGGGAAAGTGACGAGGCATAAAGAAATAATCCTGGGCGTCACCGGCAGCGTCGCCAGTTACAAGGCATGTGACATCGCCAGGGCCCTGGCGAATAGCGGATTCAGCGTCACGCCAATTCTGACGCGCGAGGCGCTGGAGTTCATAACACCGCTCACAATGCAGACGATCGCGCGCAACAAGGTCTTCACTGACATGTTCGAACTGCCGGACGTATATGACCCTGTCCATGTAAGCCTCGCGGATAAGGCGGATCTCGTCCTGATAGCGCCTGCAACGGCAAACGTGATAGGCAAGTTAGCCAGCGGCATATGCGACGATCTTTTGACCTGCGCCGTCTTCGCGGCAAAGGCGCCTGTCCTGATAGCGCCTGCGATGAACGAGAATATGTATGCACACAAAATTGTTCAGGGGCAGATCGCGAAACTTAAAAGCATAGGGTACAACTTTATCGGTCCCACAAAGGGCCGCCTCGCCTCAGGGAAGAGCGGCATCGGCCATATAGCCCCAGTCGAAGAGATCGTAAATCACGCAAAACAACTCCTTAAGTGAACGAAATCCCACGCCACGCACTCAAGCTCTTGGTAACCGCAGGCCCTACCAGAGAGGAAATAGACCCGGTCCGTTTCATATCCAACTATTCGACAGGCAAAATGGGTTATGAGATCGCGCGGGAGGCCGCCGGAAGGGCGCATTCGGTGGTTCTGGCGAGCGGGCCGAGTTGTCTGGGGAAACCGCAGGGGCGCGTAAAGACGATATTCGTCGAGAGTTGTAATGATATGAGGAAGGCCGTGCTAAAAGAGCTTAAATCATGCGACGCCCTGATCATGGCCGCGGCTGTATGCGACTTTAGGCCGGCGGCTGCGGCGAGGAGGAAGATAAAGAAGGGTCAAGGTTCAAGGGTCAAGGTTCAAGGGAGAAGGGTTTTATTAGAGTTGGTTGAGAATCCGGACATACTTTTAGAGGCGTACAAAAGAAAAGGCAGGCGGATATTGGCGGGATTTGCCCTTGAGACAGAAGCCCTCGACGCCAACGCCCGTAAGAAACTCAAAGACAAGGGGCTGGATTTTATTGTCGCGAACAGGGTTACGAAAGAAAGAGGCGTCTTTGGCGGCGGCAGGAGCGATTATTTAATCATAGATAGATCCGGGAAGAAGGTGAAATATCGCCGCCATTCGAAGAAAGAGCTCGCCAGACGCATAATTGACAAGGTAGAGTCGCTGTGCTATAGTACGAACATCCGGCAGGGACAAAGTCCTGCGAAGGGGAGAGGGTAGGATGAGGGGTATGAGAAGAGAATCTTCCGGCGTAACATTAACAGAATTATTGGTGGTAATATTAATAATAACGGGATGCGGCCTTGCCCTCGGCCCGTTTGTCAGGAAGGCGAGGGAGCGCGCCTATACCGCGGCCTGCGCGAACAATCTGCGCAAGATAAGCCTTGCCCTGCACAAGTACGCGAAAGATCACGACGGCGCGTTTCCGGCAGTTTCTAATTTGACAGAGTTCGTCGGAAGCCTGGCCGATCCAAATACGCTCTACGCGGAAGACCTGTCCATATTCATCTGTCCTAACACAGGACACAAAAAGGCTTTCCCCGGAGACATGGCGAACTCTCCCGTAGATTATATGTACTCTAGCGGCCTAAGGGTTGATTCTCCGCCGAACCTTCCAATAGCCGCGGATAAAGTTAAGGGCCCGGGCTTGACAAAGGGCGATAATCACGGCTTAAACGGCATAAATGTCCTCTACGTGAACGGCGACGTCAAACGGCTCACAGTCGTTCCCGGCGGGGAGTGGATTAAAGAGTAGAGACTATGTGTTAGTAACCAGTAATCAGACTCTGGTTTCTGTACTCTGGTTTCTGGTTTCTTATGCTATTGCATGAATAAAGGCGGCGTACCCAAGTGGTAAGGGAGGAGTCTGCAAAACTCTTATACAGCGGTTCAATTCCGCTCGCCGCCTCCACTAGAACGTTCGGTCTACGGGCCGACGCCAGAGGAGGCGTCGCCCTCCGACCTGCCACATGCTTAAACGAGGGCAGGGCTAGCGCCCGAACGTTCTTAAGGGAAAACCTACGGTTTCCCCTTAATATTCCCCTTCCCTAAATAGGAAGGACTAAATCGTTCGGCCTTGGGGGCCGATTGCGATGAGTTATGGTAGAGCCATTTAGAGTAGACAATAGAGAGTGGCGGAGGATTGCCAGGCGGTTTGGGTTATCGTTTATCGTTATATTCGGTTCGAAGGCCTCCAATAGAAAGGGCTTCAAAGACGACGTCGACATCGCCGTTATGGCGAAGGGGGTACTCAGGGGTGATGTCGAGTTGAGGCTAGTCGGAGAGATTTCGCATACGCTCGAGACCGACGCGCTCGACGTGGTCGTCCTGAATTTTTCGCCCCCGTTACTGCAGTATGAGGTGTCCGGGTCAGGAAAATTGCTCTATGAGGAGGCGGCCGGACTCTTTGATAGATTCAAATTTCGGGCGCTCCAGCGGTGGAATGATAACAAGAAGTTCCACAACTTGAACGCGGTCTATCTAAAAAATTATCTCGGGAGAAAAGGCGATGCGAAATCATAATATAATAGAAAACAAAACAGCGCGGCTGGCCGAATTTTTAAATGAGCTGGAGGACGTAAGGCCAAAGGGTTCGTTTGATGATTACAGGAAAAATCCTTCGATAAAGCGGTCATGCGAGAGATTGATTCAACTCATAGTCGAATCAGCCGCTGATATTAACTCCACATTTGTGATAGGGCTGAATGAGCCCCCTCCCAAAGACTATTACGACACCTTTATTAAAGCGGGCGAGACGGGATTGATTGATAAAAGTCTGGCCGAAGAGTTGGCGCCCTGGGCGGGTTTGAGGAATCGCCTGGTGCATGAATATGAGGCGATAAAAGACAGATTGGTCTACGAGAAGATAGGTCCGACGATAGCCCGTTTTAAGGAATACCTGAAGCAGGTCGAACGGTCTATCAGGCTCAGCAAGAGGTGAACACCAACGTCATTAATTTGCCGAGGTGTCGGAACTGGCAGACGATATGGACTTAAAATCCATTGCTCCGTAAGGGGCGTGAGGGTTCGAATCCCTCCCTCGGCACCAGGCTTAGAAATTTTTCGGGCGCATGGCGCAGTTGGTTAGCGCGCCACGTTGACATCGTGGAGGTCATAGGTTCGAACCCTATTGCGCCCACCACTAGAACGTTCGGCCTTCGGGTGAGACGCAATAGGAAGCGTCACCCTCCGGCCCGCCACATACGGATCGAGGGCGGGGCTAGCGCCCGAACGTTCTTAAGGGAAAACCTGCGGTTTCCCCTTAATATTCCCCTTCCCTAAATAGGAAGGACTAAATCGTTCGGCCTTCGGGTGAGACGCAATAGGAAGCGTCACCCTCCGGCCCGCCACATACGGATCGAGGGCGGGGCTAGCGCCCGAACGTTCTTAAGGGAAAACCTGCGGTTTCCCCTTAATATTCCCCTTCCCTAAATAGGAAGGACTAAATTGCTCGGCTTTAAGGATGGGATTGAGTGGATGCCATGATAAAAAACGCGAATATTTTAAGGCGCTTTGAAAGAGAAGAACTCAAAAAAGAAAGACTCTCCTTCGCGGAGAAACTTAAACTGCTCGATAGTATGTGGAAAGAGGCCTGTTCTCTCGGAGCGATAAAAACTACAAAAGGGCTCGGCGATCTTGAAAAAGCAATAAGAATCGCGAAGGGCGTCAATGGGCTTTAGTCTATATGTTTGAGAAACTAATAGAAAAAATAGCCAAAGGTCTCGACAGGCGTAGAGTGTCGTACATGATAATCGGCGGACAGGCAGTGCTTGTATACGGCACGCCCAGACTGACCAAAGATATAGATATAACGCTGGGTATCAATACTGACCAAATACCGCTTGTAATCAATCTGTGCAGGGAGCTCGGCCTTAGGGTGCCGCGAGATGCCAAGACCTTTGCCGCCAAGACGATGGTCCTTCCGGCAGTGGACGCTAAGAGCAAGATTAGGGTAGAGTTCATCTTCTCATTTTCGGATTATGAAAAGACGGCGCTCGGGAGGGCTTCAAAGGTAAAGGTAAAAGATTACATCGCGCGTTTTGCCTCAGTTGAGGACCTCATAGTCCACAAGATATTCGCGGGCCGCGCGGTCGATATGGAAGATATAAAGAATATTTTGATAAAGAACGGCGCAAAGACGATAGACACCCGTTATATAAGAAAATGGCTCAAGACCCTGCAGGACGCGCCCGGCCGGCCGGATATGGTCTTGAGCTTTAATAAAGTTATCGCTGAGGCAGGAAGATAAATGATCAGATCCACAAATCTCGAAACTCTGAGACATTCAACGTCGCATGTTTTGGCGCAGGCGGTGAAGGAGCTGTGGCCGGAGGCGAAGCTCGGGATAGGCCCCGCCATCGAAGAAGGTTTCTATTACGATTTCGATAAGCCGACGCCGTTCGTTCCCGAAGATCTCGCGAAGATAGAATCAAAGATGGCCGAGATAATAAAAAAGGACTATAAATTTGAGAGACAGGAGCTGAAAAAAGAGGCGGCGCTGGCGCTTTTTGACGGGATGGGCGAGAAATATAAAGTCGAACTGATAAAAGATATCCCGGACGAGAAAGTCGCGACATACAAAGACGGCGGCTTCATCGACCTGTGCCGCGGCCCGCACGTCGAGTCGACCGGCAGGATAAAGGCGTTTAAGCTCCTGAGCATAGCCGGCGCGTACTGGAAGGGCAGCGAGAAGAACCCGATGCTCCAGCGGATCTACGGCACAGCGTTTGAATCCAGGAAAGACCTTGATGAGCATCTGAAGTTGTTGGAGGAGGCTAAACTGCGCGACCACAGGAAATTAGGCAGGGAGCTCGGCCTCTTCTCGATCGAGGAGGAGTGGGGGCCCGGCCTCGTATTGTGGCATCCGAAGGGCGCGCTCATTCGAAAGATTATAGAAGACTTCTGGCGGGATGAGCATCTGAAGAGCGGATATGAATTCGTATACACGCCGCACATAGGCAGGATGGACCTTTGGAAGACAAGCGGCCACCTCGAGTTTTATAAAGAGTACATGTATTCGCCCGTGGAGATAGAGAATCAGAAGTATATGATAAAGCCGATGAACTGCCCTGCCCACATTCTCATATATCGATCCAAAACGAGGAGCTATCGAGATCTTCCAATACGATTTGCCGAGTTAGGCACGGTCTACAGGCATGAAAAGTCAGGCGTCCTCCACGGCCTGATGCGCGTCCGCGGCTTCACGCAGGACGACGCGCATATATTCTGCGAATCACTTGAGCGCCTGGAGGATGAGATCAGGGGCGTGTTGAAGCTGACGCTTGCCATGTTAGGCGCGTTCGGCTTCAGCGACTATGACATATATGTTTCGACTATGCCGGAGAAACATGTCGGAAGCCAGGATATGTGGAAACTGGCGACGGCCGCGTTAGAAGGCGCGCTCCGGGCAGAGAATCGGAAATTTGAGATCGACCCGGGCGAAGGCGTGTTCTACGGCCCTAAAATAGATATAAAGATAAAAGACGCAATAGGCCGCTCCTGGCAGTGTTCGACGATACAGGTGGATTTCAATCTCCCCGCGCGGTTCTCGCTGGAGTATGTGTCGAAAGACGGCTCGTTAAAAACGCCGATAATGATACACAGGGCCGTCTTTGGCTCGCTCGAGCGCTTTCTCGGAGTTTTGATCGAGCATTACGCGGGCGCGTTTCCGCTGTGGCTTGCCCCGGTGCAGGTTCTTATAATACCGATATCGGAGAAGAATGGCAGTTATGCCATGGGTCTTGCGAAACTTCTGTCCGCAGGCGGCGTGCGCGCAAACGTTGATTTACGGAACGAGAAGATGCAGAAGAAGATACGCGACGCGGAACTGGATAAAATACCGTACATGCTTATCGTTGGAGAAAAGGAAGAAAAAGAAAAAACCGTCTCGGTCCGCTCAAAGTCCGAGGGTGACCTGGGCGCGATGGACGCGGAGAAATTTTTGGACAGGATAAAAGAGAAATTGAGGAGGTGAGAAAAGTATCGTCAAAAAAAACATAAGGGTGAATTTCGGAATTCGGTCTAGAGAGGTCAGGGTGGTTGATCAGGACGGCGCGATGTTAGGCGTCATGAGCCTCGCCGACGGCGTAAAGAAGGCCCAGGACGCGGGATTCGATCTGGTAGAGGTGGCGCCGGGCGCCACTCCCCCGGTCTGCAGGATCATAGATTTTTCGAGATACAAATACGACCAGGAGAAAAAGGAGAAGGAAGCGCGCAAGAAGCAGCACGTCGTGCACACCAAAGAACTGAGGTTCGGGCCAAAGATAGGCGAGCATGACTATCAGGTCAAGATGAACTTCTTGAAGGACTTCCTGAAACGCGGCGACAAGATCAAGATAACCATGATCTTCAGGGGGAGGGAGATGACGCACATAGACTTAGGGCGAAAGATCCTCGACAGGATAGCGAGCGACATCTCAACCCTCGGCGAGGTCGAGCAGTCCGCCAGCCTCGAAGGCCGATTCATGAATATGGTGGTAAGACCGAAATAAAATAGAGAAACCAGAGTACAGAAACCAGATTCTGGTTACTGGTTTCTGGTTACTTATGCTATTGCAAGGAGAAAGATGCCTAAATTAAAATCTAGAAAGGCTGCTGCCAAGAGGGTGCGCTTTACAAAGAAAGGTAGGGTAAAGCGTTTCAAGGCAGGCAGGGGCCACCTATTGGCGCTGAAGAGATCCAAGCGGAAGCGTTTCCTGGGAAGGCCGCAGATCATCGATAAGGTTGATGAAAAGACCTTTCATGTGCTCCTGCCGTATGGAAAATAAAGTAACATGGAGTAACCAGAAACCAGGGTACAGAAACCAGACTCTGGTTACTGGTTACTGGTTTCTTATGCTATTACAAGGGGGAAGATATGACTCGCGTTGCGCATGCAGTTGCGACTAAAAAACACAGGAAGAGGGTATTGAAGGCCGCTGAAGGCTACTGGGGCGGCAGGCATAGATTCTATCGCCGGGCAAAAGAACAGCTGATGCGGAGCATGTACTACAGCTACCGGGACCGCAAGCAGAAGAAGAGAAATTTCCGGGCCCTGTGGATCGTCAGGATAAAC
The DNA here is from genome assembly GCA_023247415.1 of Candidatus Omnitrophota bacterium. GTDB lineage: Bacteria > Omnitrophota > Gorgyraeia > 2-01-FULL-45-10 > JAHFGN01 > JAHFGN01. The sequence goes on along the minus strand of JAHFGN010000020.1, from coordinate 3,672 downwards.
GCGGCCTGCAGAGAGCACGGGATCTCCTACTCACGATTTATAAACGGGCTGCTGAAGGCAAAGGTTGGCCTGAACAGGAAGATGTTGGCTGAACTGGCGATATCGGATAAGAAAGCCATAGGGAAACTGGTGGAATTAACCAAGGCGTAAAAATAAAAAGGGGACGTCCCACAAGTTGGCACCCTGCAGCATAAAAAATGAGAAAATTTTAGGTACTTTTTTATCAAAAAAAACAGTATAAAAATCAACAAAAAACCTAGGGAAATTTTAATGAATTGTGTGCTGCAGGGTGCCTTGGAGTGGGACGTCCCCTATCGAATGACATGAAAGAACGATTAAAGGGCATAGAGAGCGAGGCGCTTTCCGCGATAGCGTCCGCGGGAAACCGGGATGCGGTTGAGACGGCGAGAATAAAGTACGTCGGCCGCAAGGGCCTCATAACAGAGATCCTGAAGAAGATGGACGAGATCCCCCCTGAAGAAAAACCCGAGATCGGCAGGCTCGTGAACGAGGCAAAGTCCAAGATAACAAACGCGCTGGAGGAGAGATTAAAATCTCTATCAGCCGGCGTGGGACCCGACTCCGGGCACAAGATTGATATAACACTGCCAGGCTCAAAGCGCGCTATCGGCAGGGTCCATCCGATTACGAAGACGATAGACGAAATCTGCGATATATTTATTTCGCTTGGGTTTAGGATTGTGGAAGGGCCTGAGATAGAGACCGAATATTATAATTTCGAGGCGCTGAACATTCCACTTGAACACCCCTCCCGCGACGCATTCGACACGTTCTATCTGAAAAGCGATAGTAACCAGAAACCAGCAACCAGAAACCAGAAATTCCTATTGCGAAGCCACACGTCGCCGGTTCAGGCGAGGTTCATGGAGAAGAATAAACCGCCGTTTTCGATCGTAATCCCCGGCAAGGTCTTCAGGCCCGACGCTGCCGACGCCTCCCATTCATTCATGTTCCATCAGGTGGAAGGGCTTGCCGTAGGAGGCGGCATAAGATTTTCAGACTTAAAGGGCGCGCTCACCAACTTTGCCAGGAGGATGTTCGGCGAAGATACGAAGATGCGATTCCGCCCGAGCTTCTTCCCGTTCACAGAGCCGAGCGCGGAGGTGGATATATCGTGTGTAATCTGCAGAAACCAGAAACCAGTAACCAGTAACCAGAAACCGATAACCAGTAACCAGAAAAAATGTTCTGTGTGCGGGGGCAAGGGGTGGCTTGAGATAATGGGCGCCGGCATGGTAAATCCAAAGGTATTTAAAAACGTCGGCTACGATCCGAATAAGGTTGCCGGATTCGCGTTTGGCATGGGCGTCGAGAGGATAGCCATGCTGAAATACGGCATAGATGATATAAGGCTCTTCTTCGAGAACGACCTGAGATTTTTACGGCAATTCTAAAATAGAGAAACCAGAAACCAGAGTACAGAAACCAGAATCTGGTATCTGGTTACTGGTTTTTAGGTTACTTATGCTATTAGCATGCGGATAAGTTACAATTGGCTCAAAAGATACGTTGATGTGAAGATGACGCCCGAGAGGCTCTCAAGGCTTCTCACCATGTCAGGGCTTTCGGTGGAGTCTGTTGAGACGAAAGCCAACGACTCTATATTCGAGATAGAGGTCACTTCTAATAGGCCGGACTGGTTGAGCGTGGTTGGGGTCGCGCGCGAGGTTGCCGCGCTTACCGGCACGAAACTCAATCTTCCCTACAACCTAGAACCTGGAGCCTGCACCAAACGCGATATGCGATACGCGGTACGCGGTACTATAAAAGTTTCTGTCGAAGATAAAAAACTGTGTCCGCGCTACACGGCAAGGATTATAGAAGGCGTAAAAGTTGCCGAATCGCCAAAAGGCTTGAGAGAAAAGATTGAATCGATCGGCCTGAGGCCCGTCAATAATATAGTTGATATAACGAACTTCTGCCTCTTTGAGATGGGCGAGCCTATGCATGCCTTTGATCTGGATAAGATCGCGGACAGGCAGATCATCGTAAGACAGGCGGCAAAGGGTGAAAAGATAAAAACGATCGACGGCGCCGAAAGGGCACTCGATGAGAAGGCGCTGGTAATCGCGGACGCCAGGAGGCCGATAGCGATCGCCGGGATTATGGGGGGATCAGGCGCTGAGGTTGCGCCATCGACGAAGAATATATTGTTAGAGGCCGCGATATTCGATCCTGTCTCTGTGAGGAGGACATCGCGAAGCCTGGGAGTGACCACAGAATCGAGCTATAGATTCGAAAGGCGGATCGATCCGGCGATTGTGTTAGCGGCCTCGAATAGGGCGGCCGCCATGATCTTGAAGGATGCCGGCGGCGTTGACAGGGGGCTGATAGATATAGGTAATAAGCCGGCCGGGCCTAAAACGATATCCTTGGGATATCAGCGTCTGGATAAGACCATCGGTCTTCAGATCGCGCGGGACTTGGTCAAGAAGATACTCACCTCCTTAGGTTTCAGGGTAATCGGCAGTTCGAGAGACGGCGCAAGGCTCGAGGTGCCGTCATTCAGGCAGGACACAAACTCCGAGATCGATCTGATCGAAGAAGTCGGCCGCGTTTATGGTTACGATAAGATACCCATGACCCTGCCGAAGGTGCCGCCGGACTCAAGCGCCAGGGCGCCTGATAGCAGAATTGTGGAAACCAGGACGAGAGGCATACTGGCATCTTCAGGGCTGTATGAGATAGTGACATATAGCCTCTTCGGAAAAAAGGATTTGGAGTCGGCGAATCTTCCGGGTGAGGAGGTTGTCAATATTGAGAATCCGCTTTCACAAGAACAAGACTCGATGCGCCCAAGCCTCATACCTGGCCTGTTGAAGGCTGTTGTGTGGAACATAAACAGAAGGGCCGATGAGATAGGGCTCTTCGAAATCGGGAATATATATCTTAATGAATCCTCGCGGGGATTTACTGAAGCCAAACACCTCGCAATCGCGTTGGCTGGTCCGCGATACACCTTCTTCGATTTAAAGGGCATCTTTGAGACCCTGGCGGAGACGCTTGGGGCTGGCGAGACGGCTCTGCGAAGAGCGGATAATCCTCTATTTGCGGGAGGCTCTTCAGCGAAGATATGCGCCAAGGATGGCGGCGGGATAGGATTCATCGGAGAAGTCGCGGGGGATGTCCTCGACAATTACGATATAAAAGAGAAAGTATTTGTTCTTGATATTTCGCTGGACGAAATCTACAGATCTTTTGCGCCTTTTAAACGATATTCCGCGCCGCCTAAATATCCGGGCGTCACAAGAGATCTGTCGATAATAGTGGATGCGGATATAGAATACGGCCGTGTCGCGGACTTGATAAAGTCCAGAGGCGGCGCGATCATAAGAGACGTCAGGCTCATAGACAGATACGCGGGAAGACAGATACCCGACGGCAAGATAAGCTTTACATACAGGATAGAATACCTCGATCCATCGAAGACGCTCGAAGATTCTGAGGTGAGCGTCGTCCACTCCAAGATTTCGGCCGCCGTCTCAACCGAGTTAGGCGCCAAGATTAGATAAAATTAGATTAGATAAAAATAGGGACTGGAAGACACATCATACCCCCTCATAGCCTGATTAGCAATCTTTTTATCAAGTAAATCGTCTAAATCAACCGGTGGCAGCATAAGAGCCTCTTTTGTTAGATCAGGACGTTTTT
>JAHFGN010000019.1 GCA_023247415.1 Candidatus Omnitrophota bacterium | reverse complement strand
CAGTATCAACAAAAAGAAAAGGTCGCCCCAAAAGAAAAAGGGCTGCTACTAACGGTTTAAACCTAAAAACCGGACATTTCTACTTTGGTAACTATAGGACATTTCTAATTTGGCTTGACAACGTCCCCTTACGAGATTGACTTTTTGGGGGGTGTGTGGTAAGTTATAGAATATTATGATAGATAAAAAGATAGTTCAGCACGTAGCCCTCCTCTCGCGGCTAAAACTTAATGCCGAAGAGCTCGAGCTTTATAGCCGGCAATTAGCCTCTATTTTATCATATATAAGCCAATTAGATGGATTAGATACATCCAAAACTATCCCGACAAGTCACGCCCTCAGCTCGCTAAAGAATGCTTTCCGGAAGGATGAGATAAGGCCTTCACTGCAGGTCAATGAAGTCTTAGCCAACGCGCCGGAGTGGAGCGGCGATTTCTTCAAGATTCCAAAGGTGATAGAGGGGAAGTAGCGCGAAGATATGCCAGCCATTCACAGTCAAACTGCCCACGAGCTAAAAGACCAGATGCAAAAAGGGGCGTTCAAGCCTTCCGCGATAATCGAAGACCTTCTTGCCAGAATCAAGGATATCGATGGCAAGACGCGTTCTTACACGCTTGTCAACGGGGAATCAAGCCGTTCGACGGCAAAGGGGCTGGATTCGTCCGGATCCAAAGGCGCTCTATCAGGCGTTCCGGTCGCGATAAAAGACAATATATGCGTAAAGGGCGAGGAGACGACATGCGCGTCCAGGATATTAAAGGGTTTTAAGCCTCCCTATGACGCGACTGTGGTAAAACGTCTCAAGGAAGCGGGCGCAATCCTCCTCGGCAAGACAAATATGGATGAGTTCGCGTTCGGCTCTTCATGCGAGACATCGTGCTACAACCCAACCCGCAACCCATGGGACACCAGGAGGATACCCGGAGGGTCCAGCGGCGGCTCAGCCGCGGCTGTCGCGGCTGACGAGACTATACTGGCGCTGGGATCAGACACCGGCGGGTCTATAAGGCAGCCGGCCAGTATGTGCGGAGTCGTGGGTTTAAAACCAACATACGGCAGGGTATCGAGATACGGCCTCATAGCGTTCGCCTCCAGCCTCGACCAGATAGGCCCGATAACAAAGGACGTGGAGGATTCAGCGCTTCTTTTGAGCGTGATAGCGGGGCATGACGAGATGGATTCGACTTCAGTGGACCTTCCTGTCCCGGACTACAAAAAGGCGCTCGTTAAACATGTGGAAGGCCTGAAAATAGGAGTCCCAAAGGAATATTTTGTGAAAGGCATAGATCCGCAGGTCCTGCGCGCCATCAAGAAGGCGATAGATCTGCTGCATGGTTTAGGCGCCGCGGTAGAGGAGATAAGTCTCCCCCACACAGAATACGCGCTTGCCGCCTATTACATAGTCGCGCCTGCCGAGGCGAGCTCAAACCTGGCAAGGTTCGACGGCGTCCAATACGGTTTCAGGGCCGGCGGGGCGGAGGATCTGATTGACATGTATATCCGGACACGCTCGCAGGGCTTTGGAAATGAGGCGAAGCGCAGGATACTTTTGGGGACATACGTCCTGTCTAGCGGCTACTATGAGGCGTATTATCTTAAGGCGCAGAAGGTCCGGACCAAGATAAAAGAGGATTTTGACAACGCCTTCAGGGATGTAGACTGTATAATAACTCCGACCTCGCCGACAGCGGCGTTTAAAATAGGAGAAAGGCTTGAAGACCCGTTGAGCATGTACCTCTCGGACATATATACCATACCGGTCAACCTCGCCGGGCTTCCGGCGATATCTCTCCCCTGCGGATTTACCGGGGATGAACTTCCGATAGGCCTGCAGATCATCGGAAAACCTTTTGACGAAGAGACGCTCTTCCGAGCGGCGTATACGTACGAGCAGAATACGGATTGGCATAAAAAAAGGCCGAACATCACATGAACGAGCATCTTAAGACACCCTGTCATGATTAGCATTTGGTCCGGCTACAGAGTGTCCCGCTCACGAGTCATATGCAATACGAGCCAGTCATAGGACTAGAGGTGCACCTGCAGCTTTCGACCCGGACGAAGGCGTTCTGCGGGTGCCGAATAAGTTTCGGCGAACGGCCAAACTCACAAACCTGTCCGGTATGCCTCGGCCTTCCCGGCGCTCTCCCGGTCCTGAATGAGAAGGCGTTCGGATACGCCACAAAGGTCGCGCTGGCGCTTGGCTGCGAGATACAGGGGTTCGTCAAATTCGACAGGAAGAACTATTACTACCCGGACCTTCCGAAGAACTTTCAGATATCGCAGTATGACAAGCCTCTGGCGTACAACGGGCGCGTCAGTCTGCCAGCGAAGACGATACGCATAAAACGCGTCCACCTCGAGGAAGACGCCGGCAAGCTTCTGCACGAAGGGCTTGATGGCGCAAGCCGCGTAGATTACAACAGGGCCGGCATACCGCTCTTGGAAATTGTTACAGAGCCGGATATCGCCTCTCCTCAAGAGGCCTACGACTATCTCACGAAGCTGAAGGCGATCCTGGAGTATCTGGATGTCTCGCTCTGCGATATGGAAAAGGGCAGTCTGCGTTGCGACGCCAATATATCGACGAGGCCTAAGGGGGAAAGCTCGCTCGGCCCGAAAGTGGAAGTCAAGAATATGAATACATTTAAAGGGGTAAGGGACGCGCTCGAATATGAGGCGTCGCGGCAGTTGGAGGTCGTGAATTCGCAAGAATCCACCGTCCAGGAGACGCGGCTGTGGGACGCCCAAAAACGCGTCACAATATCCATGCGTTCCAAGGAGGAGGCGCATGATTACAGATATTTCCCTGAACCTGACCTGGTCCCGTTTGTCGCGGACAGGCAATCGATCGAGGCCGTTCGGAGAAGTTTGCCGGAACTTCCTGAAGCAAGGCTCAAGCGCCTTCGCGAAAGATTCGGCCTCTCCGAATACGACGCCGGCGTGCTTGTGAGCGACAAGGCGATGGCCGATTATTTTGAGGAGTGCGCCGGACTCTACGACAAGTCAAAGGCCCTTGTCAACTGGATCATGGGAGAGATATTGAACCGGATAAATCTGAAAAAAACCGGTATACGCGAGGCGGCGCCGCCTGTTAAGGACCTCGTTGAGCTTTTAAAGATGATAGATTCCGGCGAGATAAGCCAAAAGACCGCGAAAGATGTTCTGACAGAGATGGCTGACAGCAGGCAAGGCCCGCGCAGCATCGTGAAGGCAAAGGGGATCTCTCAGATAAGCGGCAGGCAGGAATTGGAAGACGCGGTGGCAATGGTGCTGGAGAAGAATAAAAAATCTCTGGACGATTATAAAGCCGGAAAGAAGAACGCCTTTACATATCTTGTCGGCCAGGTGATGAAAGAAACCGGAGGACGGGCAAACCCGCGATTAGTCAATGAGATATTGAAGAGGAGCCTGGGCCGATGAGATCCCGTTTAAGTTTTGGAATTATCTTTCTCGTCCTCGCGTTAGGTTTGCGGCCGGACGCCTTGGCAGGCCAGACCAAAGGCTCGGCCAGGGCCAGGACGAACATCTCCGGCGAGAACCTGTACGCGCAGTTGGAGTTATTCGCGGACGCCATCAGCGTGATAAAGTCTGACTATGTAGATGAGGCTGACTCGAAGAAACTCATCTATGGCGCGCTCAAAGGGCTTCTCGGATCCCTTGATGACTACAGCCAATTCATGGATCCCGACGAGTATAAGGATATAAAGGCGGAGGCCAAGGGAGAGTTCGCTGGAATAGGCATCGAGTTGAATCTAAAGGACGGGATCCTCACGGTGATCGCGCCCATATCCGGTTCTCCGGCTGACCAGGCCGGCGTCATGGCAGGCGACAGGATCGTTAAGATAGGCGGCAGGATAACCAAGAAGATGACGCTCGATGACGCGGTCAGGAACCTGCGGGGCGACCCGGGCACAACAGTCAAGCTTACGCTCTGGCGGGAGAAAGAGGACAGGATCATAGACCTGGCCATAAAGAGGAGCATGGTAAAGGTAGAGAGCGTAAAGAAATACTCCATCCTGGAAGAAAGAATAGGCTACATAAAGCTCATCGAGTTTCAGGAGAATACGCCGGCTGACCTGGATAAGGCGCTGGCCAAACTCAAATCCGAGGGGATGGACTCGCTCATACTTGATCTGAGGGACAATCCGGGCGGGCTTCTGGACACATCGGTCGCCGTCGCCGAAAAATTCCTGCCCATGAACAGCGTTATCGTCTCGACAAAATCCAGGGCGGCGGGCCAGAGCCTGGAATTCAGGGCGAAGGTCTTGAACCCGTATGTTGATTTCCCGATCGCGGCGCTCATAAACGAAGGATCAGCGAGCGCCTCTGAGATATTGGCCGGCGCTATCCAGGACAACAGGCGCGGCATAGTGGTCGGCGCGAAATCTTTCGGGAAGGGCTCTGTCCAGACCGTCATACCGATGCGGGACGGTTCCGCGCTGAAACTCACAACCGCGTCATATTTTACGCCGAGCGGAAGATCGATCAACGGAGAGGGGATCATACCGGATGTCATAGTGGAGAAAGAGACGTACGTGGAGCCGAAGGAAAAGAAAAACAACGTATTCGAAAAATTGGAAGAAAAACCAAAAGAAAAACCGCGGGATGCGCGCGATAGCCAGCTGATGAGGGCCATCGACATCATAAAAGGGATTAAGGCGTATTACCGGCTCGTAGCTCATAAGCAACCAGAAACCAGTAACCAGAAACCTGCAAATTCCATGCTAATCGTAAAATGAAGAGGCGAAATTTCATCATAGCGCTCGCGGTCGGCGCCGTAATAATAAGCGTTGTCTTATTTTTAAAGATAACAGGCGGTGTTATAGACGTATCGAGCCCGCTGGATAAATATTTAGCGCCTGTCTTCGCGAAATTCAACATATCCGAAGACGACATGGCCAGAGAATCGCGCGGGACGGCCTCTAGAGACGGCAGGCGGTATCTCCGCGTATTCCGGGAATATTCTGTTCGCGACGTCGACTTTAAAAAATTCACAAAGGCCCTTGAGGCCGGCCTTAAAAAGACGCCGTTTACAGTCAAAAGGAGCGATTATACATCCGCGAAGGGCCGCGAAGAGGCGTACTACGCGATAAGGTTTAAGGCCCTGGATGTCCTGTCGATGCGCCTTGCGAAGAAGGCCGGCCGGAGGCAGAAGGCGCCGAAGAAGTTATACCCAAATCCTAAAGTCGCCGTCGTCCTAGATGATTTTGGGAATAACAGGTACAATCTGGAGCCCTTATTTTCTATCGGAATCCCGGTAACCTTTTCCATATTGCCGAATCTTAAATATTCGAGTATAATCTCTAAAGAGGCGGCCGCGAGGGGGTATGAAGTGATACTCCACCTTCCTTTAGAGCCGCACAGAAAAGATGTCGTTGAGGAGGTTGACGCGATAAACTCCGGCCTCCCGGATGATGAAGTGACAGCGAGGCTGCGCCGCGACATAAACAGCATCCCAGGTCTCGCCGGGGTCTCAAACCACATGGGCTCCAAGGCGACAGAGGAGCCGCGCCTCATGGAGGTTATATTCAGGGAGCTGAAGTCGAGGAGACTTTTCTTCCTCGACAGCTTTGTGACTGAAAAGTCGGTCTGCGGCGAGGTCGCGAAGAAGGTGGGGATAAGGATGACGCGCAGGAGCGTCTTCCTCGACAACAGGCTCGACGCGGAATATATAAAAAATCAGTTGTATGCCGCGAAAGACCTCGCCTTCAGAACCGGCGCCTGCGTGGCCATCGGCCATGACAGGAAGGTTACAGTGAGGGTTCTGGGAGAGGTCCTGCCAGAATTGGAGAAGGAAGGTATCCGTTTTGTAAAGCTGGCGGACCTGGTCCAATGACATGCTGACCTTGGGGATAGAGACTTCGTGCGATGAGACGTCCGTCGCGCTTACAGATAGAAGAAGGGTTCTTTCAAATTGCGTAACATCGTCCCTGCGGCTCCACGCGAAATTCGGCGGCGTCGTCCCTGAGATCGCCTCGCGATATCACGTCGAATATATAAATTATGTCCTGGCCTCGGCGCTAAGGCGCGCGAAGAAACGGCTTGCGGATGTGGAGCTCGTCGCTGTGACTAAAGGGCCGGGCCTTGTCGGCGCGCTGTTGATAGGCGTTTCAGCGGCCAAGGCGCTAAGTCTTGCCCTTGGCGCGCCGCTCGTAGGCGTGAACCATGTATTGGCGCATCTCTACAGCGTCTTTCTGGATCATGCGGCGAGGCCGAAGTTTCCTTTTATAGGTCTCGTGGTCTCCGGCGGCCATACGAGCCTGTATCTTTGCGGAGATTTTGACGATGTGAGGCTTCTGGGCCAGACGCAGGATGACGCGCTTGGAGAGGCTTACGACAAAGTGGCGAAGATATTGGGTTTAGGCTTTCCGGGCGGCCCCGTTATCGAAAAGATGGCCTCCGGCGCGAAGGGCCGCGCAGAGCCGCGGTTTCCCAGGGCATACCTCGAAGAGGGCTCTTTGGATTTCAGTTTCAGCGGCATAAAGACCGCTGTGTTATATTATACCAGGGGCGCCGGGCGTTTAAGTAAAAGCTTGATACGCGGTATCTGCTCAGGTTTTCAGGACGCCGCGCTCGATGTTGTCGTTGACAAGACGCTCTCCGCCTGCGAGAGGCATGGCGTGAGGCAGGTCGTAGTCGGCGGCGGTGTGAGCGCCAATAACGCCTTGCGCCAAAAATTATTTCAGGCGGCCCGGGGCCGCGGCATAAACGCGTATTTTCCTGATTTTAAATTCTGCGCTGACAACGCCGCCATGATCGGCCTTGTCGGCGAGGAGCTTTACAGGCGCGGGGCGCGTTCAGACCTGTATATGGGTGTGGACTCGAATCTGAAGCTGTAGGGACTGTCCCCGAAAAAGTTTATCACAGATAGTCCCTAGGGGACTGTCCCTAAAGGAGGAATTTTATATTATGATTACCCATTGGCAGGTTTTATTCAGGTTGATCGTCGCGGCTGTATTGAGCGGCTTCATCGGATTCGAACGCGAATTTCACGGAAGGGCAGCCGGGTTCAGGACCCACATCCTTTTGTGTCTGGGCTCGACGCTCGTCATGCTTACCTCGATTCACATGGTCGACGCGTTTTCCGGCAAGGTCATAGGCGATCCTGGACGGATAGCGGCAGGCGTTGTTACGGGAATAGGATTTCTGGGAGCGGGCACTATAATGCGTTCAAGGGCGTCTGTCAGAGGATTGACCACAGCGACGAGCCTTTGGGTTGTATCGGGCATAGGCCTCGCTGTCGGCTCCGGCATGTACTTTGCCGCGTCTGTTACGACAGCCCTTACATTGGTCGCGCTTCTCGTATTCTCCCGCATGGAACACGCCCTCATCCGGAAGGATTGGTACAGGGTGCTTGAGGTAGAATCGCAGATCGACGCGGATAATTTAAGCCGCGTGAGGGAGGTGTTGGCGCGTTACGAGGCTGAGATAAAAGACTTTGAGGTGGAGAAGGATGGAACAGGCCCAAGCGCTGCCTTGCGCATTAGCATTCGGCTGGCAACCTCAAGACATGATGATGAGATAATCCGAGAGGTCAAGGGTATCGCCGGTGTAAAACACGTAAAGTGGGAGGTGGCGGTATGAAACTGAGAAGAGACAGGAAGCACGAAGAGGTTGGTGAGAAGATTCTGGATGTGGACGCGAGCATGCAGGGGACGCTGACATTTAAGGACGCCGTAAATTTAAAGATCAACGGAAAGTTCGAAGGGACCCTCAACACAAAAGGGAACCTTATGATCGGAGAGCATGCCAGCGTCAACGCCGACATATTCGGCGAGATGATTATCATAGCCGGCAAGGTGACGGGGAATGTCATCGCCATTAAGGAACTGAAGCTCATCGCGCCCGGGATCATAGTGGGAGATGTGAAAACGCCGCTTTTAAGCGTCGCGGAAGGCTCGATCTTAGAGGGGAGATGCAGTATGCTCTCCCACGAAAAGGAAGATAATATTGAAACCCGTGGCAGCCTGATGTCAACAGACGAGCTGGCCAAGTATCTGGAGGTGGATACGTCGCTGGTAAATGAATGGGCGAATTCAGGACGGCTGCCGGGCAGGAAAGACGGAGGGTCCTGGAGGTTTGACCGCTCCAAGGTAGACGAGTGGGTGGCGGCCGGGAAGATAAAATAACATGCCCGAGAAACTATTGACGATACAGGAGGCGGCCAGGATACTCCGCCTGTCTGAAGAGGAGGTAAAACGCCTCGTCGATATGGGGGAGATACCCGCCTACAAGGTGGGAGGGGCGTTTTTGAGATTCAGGCGGGAACATATCGACGCCATAAGGGAAGAAGTGGAGGAGTTCGAGCTCAAAGAGCGTGAGGGCGTTGTGATTCAGGATGTTTCCGCGGCCAAGGCGGCCCATCCATATACAGATTTAGAGAAGGAGATAAAACGCCGTGAGCCGCTGGTAAGCCAGTATGACTATACATTCCCGGAACGCGTGAGAGATTTCTGGTACTTCAAAGATTTCTACATAATATCGGCGCTCCTCATCACGCTTGTCATTTATATCATTATACAATAGCAGGGAGACGTTCTAAAAAAAGCGATGGACACAGAAAGGCTGTTGACTAATTTTAAGAGCGGCAGGATTTCATTCAAGGCCGCGTTGAAACGGCTCAAAGAACTGCCGTACAAGGATTTGGGTTTCGCGCGCATAGACAACCACAGAAAACTTAGGCGTGGGTTTCCTGAAGTTGTATTCGGCCAGGGAAAGACGACAGACGAAGTTATAAAAATTGCCAGAAGGATTGCCTCCGGCGGAGGGGCTTTATTGATAACGCGCGCTGATGAGGCGGCGTATTCCGGATTGAAAAAGATCTACCCAAAATTGAAATACGAAAAGCGCGCGAAGATAATATCGCTGGCCCCCGCGCATAGACCACGGATAAAAAAGGGGCTTGTCCTCATCGTGACCGGCGGGACAGCGGACATGCCTGTTGCGCTTGAGGCCAAGGCGACGCTTGAATTGACCGGGGACAGGGTCGAGACCCTGTTCGACGTGGGCGTAGCGGGCCTGCACAGGGTCCTGCATAAGCGCGCCCTCTTAGAAAAGGCGAACGTCATAATCGTCGCGGCAGGCATGGAAGGGGCGCTTGCGAGCGTAGTGAGCGGGCTCGTCTCAAAGCCGGTCATAGCGGTTCCGACGAGCGTCGGATACGGCGCCAGCTTCAAAGGGATCGCGCCGCTTCTTACGATGCTCAATTCCTGCTCGCCGGGCGTGGCGGTTGTGAATATCGATAACGGTTTCGGCGCGGGCTATTTCGCGTCGATGATAAATATAGGGACAGTCCCCTTCGGGGACAGTCCCTATCTATGAGTTTAACATGCGCATCGCGTATTTTGATTGTTTCTCGGGCATCAGCGGCGACATGGCCCTCGGCGCGTTTCTGGACGCGGGGCTCGATCCTAAAGTTTTGAAGCGCGAACTCGGCAAGTTGGGCCTGGCCGGATGCGAAATAAAGATAACGCGAACCAAACGCGGCGGCCTGGCCGGGACGAAATTTAACTGCGCGATCGCGAAGGGCAGGGGGCATCAGCGCGGGCACGCCACGCTAAAGTCTATTTTGAATTTGATAGAAAAAAGCCGCCTCGGTAAGAAGGTTAAGGACCTCGCGAGCCGGATATTCCTGACACTCGGGCGCGCGGAGGCGAAGGTCCACGACCTGCGCCTGGGAAATGTCCATTTTCATGAAGTCGGAAATATCGATTCGATTGTGGATATAGCCGGGGTCGCGATAGCGGCTGTTGAATCCGGGGTTGAGAAGTTCTATTCTTCCAGACTTCGGTTAGGCAGGGGATATGTCGCGACGCGGTCCGGAAAGCTGCCTATTCCCGGCCCCGCGGCCATGGAGATTTTAAAAGGCGCGCCGCTTGAGGAGACGGATGTCGAGGCGGAACTTGTTACGCCTACAGGCGCGGCCATATTGAAGACGCTGTGCATGGAATTCGGGCCTATGCCGTCTATGCGTATCGAACAAATTGGATATGGCGCCGGGGGCATGGAATTAGACGAAGTCCCAAATATGCTGAGGGTCGTCTTTGGCCAGTCGGCTGAAGGTTATTCCTCGGATTCCATCGTCGTTTTGGAGACAAATACAGATGATATGAGCCCGCTTGTATTCGGCTACCTCTTCGACAGGTTGTTCAAGGCGGGCGCGCTCGATGTTTGGATTACGCCTATTCAGATGAAGAAGTCGCGGCCGGCTTTTCAATTGAGTGTCCTTGTCGGCGAGGCCCTAAAAGAAAGAATAGCCGCTATCATATTTGAAGAGACTCAAGCGATCGGATTGAGATATTATAAGGCCGACAGGCTCAAGCTCGACCGGCGGATTGAGAAAGTCAGCACGAAATACGGCCAGATCAAGGTGAAGATCAGTTCCGGCCCTTCTGGCCATGCCGGCGCGAAGACTATTTCGCCGGAATATGACGACTGCGCGGCGATCGCGCGAAAGAGACGCGTCCCGTTTAAAGTGGTTTACGACGAGGCTAAGCGAAAGGCAGCATGAATATCCGACTATTTAACGTTTTTCTTTTTATTACTGGTTACTGGTTACTGGTTACTGGTTACTGTTTTTCCGACACCATCGAGAAATGGGACGGCCGCGAGTTGAAGGGCATTATCGTAGAGGATTACAAGGATCGGGTGGTGCTGTCTACGCCGGAGGGCGAGATCGAGGTCATGAAGTCAGATATCCGCGCCCTTAGATATGATGTCGAGGAAGAGAATCTCATAAAACTTGCCGAGCGCTCAAAAGAGCGCAATGACTACGCGTCAGCCTACGCATACTACGAAAAGGCCCTCAAGGTCAATCCTGATTCAAGGGCCGCGAAGGACGGCGTCGTATTCCTGCAGGGGTATCTGTTCAGGATTCAGGAGGCGAAGAAGGAAGAGGATATAAAACGCAGGGCGGAATTTGAGCGATATCAGGCCGCCGGGCCAGACACCAGGACCGCCGAAGAGCTTTGGCGGGAGGAATTGAAGGACTTGAGGTCGTCGCTCGGCATTACGCTCAAATCGCCGGGTTTGAAGATCGAGATCGAAGATGTTTCGCGCTCTTCGCCCGCGGCCAATGCCGGTTTGAAGAGCGACGATCGCGTCATCGCGGTGTGGGGCAGGCTCACAGGTTATATGGATTTGGCGGAAGTGGTTGGGCTGCTGTTGAAACAGGAGCCGCGCGAGATAAAGATGATTATAGAGCGCGGCGTAAATGTCAATTTAAATAAAAAGAGAGGGCTATTATCCGGCACAAACGAACTGATCGGCGCAAGACTGTTGATGGAGCTGGATGGGTTGACAGTGACTCAAGTTACAGGTGGAGGCATGGCCGAAAGGGCGGGCCTGAAGACAGATGATCTCATAGTCTCGATAGACGGCAAGCCAACGCGGTATATGCCGCTTAAGACAGCCGTCAAAGTGATCAAGACCAGCAAAAAGGATTATGTGAATTTTACAATTAGAAGAGAGGCCACAATATGGAGGAGATAGACTGATGCCTATCCAAAAGAAGAAATTCATAAGAAAACACTACTTTATCGCTCCCGGATTCCAGCTGAGATACATCAGGGTCATCTTATCGGTTATGTTTGGCGTAGGCGCGCTCGCCGCGTATACTGTGTATTATCAGACCATGATACTTTTTGGGGAGAAACTATCGAATGTCTATCCGCAAGGAAGGTTAGTCGCAATTGTTAAAAGTATAAATATTCAGATATTGTTCAGCTTGCTGTTGATAACTCCGCTTCTCATCGTCATCGGAATATTCCTATCCCATAGGATCGCAGGCCCCATATATAGGATGGAGAGGTTCCTCGGAGCTTTATCCAAAGGCGATCTTGTCAACCGCGTCACGTTGAGGAAGAAGGATGAGCTTAAATCATTGGCAGACGGCCTCAATATGGTTATAGACAGCCTGCGGGACAGGGTCAATGCCGAAAGGCAGATAGCCGATAAACTGCGCGCCACAATCCGCGAGCTGGAGAAGCGCTCTGCTGATGCCGGGCTTATAAACAGCCTAAAGGAAGAGATCTCGGACCTCGAGTCATCCCTCTCTAAATATACATTATAGTATAAGCCGTCTTATCTTTCGCATAATGCGTAATGGGGACCGTAATAAGGACGTTCCCAAAACCGCCGCCCTCCCAAGTCATAACTCTTTCAGTTTGAGTATAGAACATAGCTAAAAATTTTAATTCCTAACCCTTGACTATATCCAGAAATAAGGTATACTTAATATCACCCCGCATAAACGGGTGAGGAATTGGCTGGCCCTTATACCAAACAGTGTAAGGGCATAACAATCTGTATCAACGCGTAGCAAGGCGTAGCGATGCCAGACGAACCAAATTACAAGCAAGCATTAGCGGAATATTTTTCAAGGAAAGAAGAGGTTCTTTGCGTCTATCTCTTCGGCTCACAAGCCGTTGGCAAGCAGAACGCTTATAGCGATGTGGACATCGCTGTCCTCTATGATGAGTCAATTCCTGCTTCAGAATATACTGATGGGCAGATAAGCTTGTCTATCGATCTAAGCCGGCTTCTGGGAAAGAATATAGATATAATAATACTTAATAAGGCAGCGCCATATTTAAAATTTCAAATCATTCAAAACGGCGTAAGGGTTTATGAAAAGCCGGCAAGAACGGACAGGACCTTCGAGGCGCATTCCATAATCGAATATTTCGATTTTCTCCCGATAAAGAATTTGTTAGAATCGGCGATGATTAAACGAATAAAAGAGGCTTAACGATGGTCAATCAGGCGCTTATAAGGACCAAGATATCCCATATCAAAAAGAGCGTGGATAGATTGTCCCAGAAGACCGGCGTCGCGGCGAAAGAGTTCAGGACGAACCCCGATATTCAGGATATCGTTGTACATAACCTGCAATTGGCGATCCAGGGCGCGATAGATATCGCCAGCCACATAATATCGGATGAAGGGTGGGGAGCGCCGAGCGCCCTTGTCGGATTATTCGACATATTGCGCGAGCGCAAGGTTATCGATGAGAAATTGTCAGATATCATGAAGAAGATGGTCGGTTTTAGAAATATTATAGTCCATGAGTATGACGACATCGACCTCGATAAGGTATATCAGATTCTGACTTCCAGTCTCGGAGATTTCGATGATTTTCTAAAGCAGATCACAAAGTTCGCGAAATTGTAGCTTAAGAAAAAGGTGTGAGTTATGCCAGACGAAAATGTCTTCATGGTCGGCGCCAACTGGCGTTTTGCGAGAAAGGGATGAAAAATGGTCAAGGATCCCGCTATAAAGAAGGTGATACTGGATATCGTTGAGCGGCTTAAAGAGCGCTATCAGCCGGAAAAGATAATATTATACGGCTCATTTGCCTATGGCGAGCCGAATGAGGACAGCGACATAGATCTTTTGATCATCAAAGATACAGGCGAGCGGCCAATAGATCGCCGCATAGCTGTGCGCACCATCGTCTCAGATATTAGAGGCGGCTTTCCTTTTTCACCCCTTGTTGTTACGCCCGCAGAGGTGAATAGCAGGCTTGAGATAGGGGACCAGTTTTTCGAAACGCTTCTTTCGAGGGGCGAAGTTCTCTATGCCAGATAGAAAAGAATCTTTATATTCCAGGGAGTGGTTCAAAAAGGGCGATGAGGATTTGACTGCGGCTGAAGCGCTCTTGAGGGCAAACAACTTTGGGACAGCGTCATTTCATATTCAGCAAGCCTTAGAAAAATATCTAAAGGGATATCTGCTATCAAAGGATTGGAGATTGCGCCGGATACACGACTTAGAAGAACTTTTAGATACAGCTGTAAAGAAAAACCCCTCACTTGAAAAATATAGATCGCTTTGTCGAACCGCGACAGAATATTATGTAGAAGAGCGTTACCCCTTCGATGGTTCTTCCAAATTAAACAAATCCGAATTAGAAGGGATTATAAGCCAGACTAAAAAAATTATATCAGAGATTCTAGAAGGTGTTGAGGGGTGATATTTTTCCCTCTCTCGCCTTTCGGGGAGAGGGTAGGGTGAGGGGTAGGGCTATGTCAGACGAAAACGTCTTCACAGTTCAGGAGTTGGCCAGCTACCTGAAGATGAGGCCGGTCACGATCTACAAGCATGCCAAAGAAGGCAGGCTGCCGGGCTTCAAGGTCGGCGCCAACTGGCGGTTCAAGCGGTCTTCCGTAGACAGATGGATCGCTAACCAGGAAGAAAAAGAAAACAACCAAACCCGATAACCCGTTAAAGATATGGTGCAAGATCCGAAGATAAAAAATATAATTTTAGCTATTATAGAGAAGGTTAAAAGACAATACTGCCCGGAGAAGATAATCTTGTACGGCTCATATGCATATGGTGAGCCAACGGAAGATAGCGATATTGATCTCCTGATCGTCAAGGACACCAATGAGCGTCCAATAGAGAGGCGAATAACTGTGCGGCGCATAATAAGCGATCCGAAGCGGCTGATTCCTGTTGAGGCCATAGTGATCACTCCTCGCGAGTTGATGGAACGACAAAATATAGGAGACCAATTTCTAGAAGAGATACTGTCGAAGGGAGACGTTCTGTATGCAGCCTAAGGAATCGCGCTATCCAAAAGATTGGCTTGCGACAGGTGAAAAAGATTTTAAAAGGACGGAATTGCTATTTTCAGCCGATGACTATGAAGGCGCTGGATTTCATCTCCAGCAAGCGATTGAAAAATATCTCAAAGGCTATCTATTATCGAAAGGCTGGAAACTGAAACGAATTCACGACCTCGAGGCCTTGTTAAACGCTGTCCTTGAATATGATGGCACCTTCGAAAATTTTCGATCACTCTGTGTCAAGGCCACAAATTATTACATAGAAGAGCGCTACCCACTTCTAGTTTTGTCAAAAATAAATAGACAAGACTTAGACGGCTTGCTCAAGCAAGGACGGGAATTGATAAAATTAATAAAAGAAAGAACAAGTCTTGGGGATTAACGACAAAGATACTGGTGGTATTATGACAGATGAGAATGTCTTCACGGTCCAGGAGTTGGCCAGCTACCTGAAGATGAGGCCCGTCACGATCTACAAGCATGCCAAGGAAGGCAAGCTGCCGGGCTTCAAGGTCGGCGCCAACTGGCGGTTCAAGCGGTCCACAATCGACCGCTGGATCTCGGTCCAAGAGGAGAGAGAAGCCGCCGCAGTCAGCAAGTAACACCCAACTTGTTTTTTCACGAGTTGGGTATTGTTGTCTGCGGACGGGCTTGAGGAGTGTTAATAAGAATGATCCTCCAGAGTCATTATGTCACAACTCTTGTATTCACCACAATTGTAAATTTTTGCTTAGGAATATTTGTTTATGTAAAAGGCAGAAATAAATTACCTAATCAGATATATACGCTATTCTGTTTATGCATCGCTATCTGGACTTATGGCCAGATGAAGATGATGACGGCGGACAATAGATATATCGCCTTACATTGGGCGCGCTTTATGCTTACAGGAGTTTTATTTATAGCCCCACTTTATGCCCATTTCATTTTCTCCCTAATAAATGATTCTAGAAGAAAACGAAAATTTTTAATTGTTTCGTATGTTATAAATTGCACCCTTATCCCAATTTTATATTTGACAAAGTCGTTAATAAGTGGCATTTCATTTAAATTTTCGCATTCTTACTTTGTTAAGCCAGGAATATTATTCAGTATTTTTTTAACGATATGGTTAATTATCGTGGCATATACGCAAATGGAATTATACAAAGCGTATAGATTAGCTAAAGGGGAAAGAAAGAATCAGTTTAAATATGTTTTTTGGGGGTTGCTAGTAGGATATATTGGAGGTTGTGGAAACTATTTACTAGTTTATGATATCGAGTTATTCCCATATACTCCTTTTGGGACATACGCCGTTACATTCCATAATATTTTAATAGCGTATGCTATTCTGTATCATAAGCTCTTTGATATCACCATAGTTATTCGCAAAACGCTTATATATTCTGCTCTGGTTACATTTGTTACAGTAATTTATTTGACCAGTGTTATTGTGATAGAAAAAATATTCCAAGGCACGGTTGGCTATTCGTCGTTATCGATTACAATATTAGCTTCGTTCTTTATTGCGCTGTGTTTTATCCCATTAAAGAATAAAATTCAATTTTTCATTGATAGGTACTTTTTTAAAAAAACTACTAAGGAACTGGCCGAGGAAAATCTGAAACTTCACCAGGAGCTGCTTCACCATGACAGGATGAAGGACGCGGTGACATTAGCCGCCGGCATGGCGCATGAGATACGGAATCCGTTGACCATCATCAAGACCTTTACCGAATTCTTGCCGGAGAAGCATAACGACAAGACCTTCGTAGAGAATTTCGCGCGCCTGGTGAAACCCGAAGTCGAGAAGGTAAGCTTTAGCGTTCAACAACTCCTGGACTTTTCCAAGCCAACCGCTCCAAAGCTGGAACCCGTAAAAATATTTACGCTTATACAGGATACCCTGGGACTTTTGAGCAGCGACTTTTTGAAGCACCGCATTATGTCGTCCCTGTATTTTTCTGACAATGATATTATCGTCGCGGCAGACAAGAATCAGTTGAAACAGATATTTTTGAACCTGTTTTTAAATTCCATCGACGCCATGCCGCAAGGTGGCAGCCTCAACGTCTCCGGCCGGCTGGTTCAAAATAACGGCAGAATGCCTTTCAAGAATAATGACGAGAAGTTGGAGATATCTGTCCAGGATAGCGGTTGCGGAATATCAGAAGAAGACCTCGGCCGCGTCTTTCAGCCGTTTTTCACCACAAAACCAA
This sequence comes from Candidatus Omnitrophota bacterium, assembly GCA_023247415.1. GTDB lineage: Bacteria > Omnitrophota > Gorgyraeia > 2-01-FULL-45-10 > JAHFGN01 > JAHFGN01. Next base: position 9,417 of record JAHFGN010000019.1, on the reverse strand, counting down.
CCGGCACAGGGCTGGGCCTATCGGTGGTGCGCGACATCATCGAACAGCACAAGGCCGCCATCCGAGTCGAATGCGAAGCGGATGAAGGGGCGAGATTTATCATTAGGTTCCCCATCGCTGAGGTAACGAAGAGCGTATGAAACAAAAGGTTGCCGCCAATAATAGAGGTTCCGCGACCAAGATAAATAATCTAGAGAAAGATATTAAAGAGATTCTATCTAGAGTAGCGAGAGTAGACATATCCGAGATAAAGCCTGATATAAGGATAAGAGACCATCTTGGCATAGATTCACTAAATGCCATGGAGATATTGGCGGCCATAGAAGTGAAATATGGGATTACAATAGACGAAGCGAAGGCTTTTGATATCGAGACGATCAAGGATCTATACGAACTTGTGGAGAATTATCTAAAGGAACGATGAGAAATATACTTATTACAGGGGCGACAGGATTTTTGGGCTGGAATATCGTAAGAGATCTCCTCTCTGGCAGAAAGAGCAAAGTCTTTATTTTAGCTCGTGATAAAAGTGATCAAAAAGCATCCGACAGGATATCGGATCTTCTGGCAAAAGATTTCGGCGAAGAAAAGGCCAAAATATTTGCAGAACATATTGAAGTGGTGGAAGGCGACATAACGCTGCCGGATCTAGGAATAAAAAGAGGCAAAGCGCGAAGATTGATTAAGGAAGTCGATGCCATCTATCATTGCGCGGCCTTGTGCGAATTTGGAGTTCCTTTAGAGCCTATAAGTAAGATCAACGTGGGTGGGACAAGGAATGTTCTTAACTTTGCGATGGAATGCAGAGAAAATAGAGAATTCAAATCCGTCATTCATATAAGCACTCTTGGAATAGCTGGCAAATCAGGAGGAGTATTCCGTGAAGACGATTTGGATATTGGTCAGGGGTTTAACAATACATATGAACAGACCAAGTTTGAGGCAGAGAAATTAGTTGCGCAATATAGACAAAAGGGCGTTTGCATTTCGGTTTTTCGGCCAGCTATAATTACAGGAGATTCGAAAACCGGTGAGGTGAGCAACTTTCAGATGCTCTATCAACCCCTGCATATCTTTTCCTTAGAGCTATTCGGTGAAATTCCGGCAAATAAAATCTTAAGATATAATCTTGTGCCAGTAGATTATGTCGCCAAAGCGATCTGCCTGATTTCTTCCAACGAAAATAACAACAAGAATTATCATCTCGCCAACCCATCGACTATTACGCTTGAATATTTCTTAGATGCTGCTAGCTCATATTTTGGTTTTGATAAGCCAAGATTAGTAAATGAGCCAGAATATGATCATGCCAGTCTAACGGGCTTTAGGCGAAAATTGTTGGAACCGTATCTGCCATATTTCAATCATAAAAAAATAGTCTTTGATACATCAAATTTCACAAGAGCCGTAGATGGCAAAAGATTTCAATGGCCCAAGATAGATGAAAAGTTGCTATTAACTCTTTTTAGATACTGCGACAAGGCCGGGTATATAAAACAAAAAAAAGCCGAAAGAGATGAACTTCTCGTCACTCATTAATCAGATCGCAAAGCGATTGCCTGATAAGACGGCCGTAATAGAAAACGGCGCCTCGATAACTTATAGCGAGCTTTGGGATAAGATAGAGGCCATAGCCAATTCTTTATGTGATATAGAGCTGAAAGAAGGCGGCAAGGTTGCGCTTGTTCTTCCGAATTGCAAAGAATTCATATATTCCTTCTTCGCTATCCTTCGCGCGAATATCATCGCGATACCGCTTAATCCGCACTTAACTGCTTCTGAATTGAAAAAGATATTCGATAATTCAAAACCCGATGCCCTTATATCGGATTCAGCGACTATATGCAAGATTCTGGCGAAGGATGAATCCCTCTTGCAGGATAAAATTGTTATAAGCCTCGACGCCATAAGCCTGGATAACGTTAATAAGATCGCCAAATCCTTTTTAACTATGGACCAATTATATCAGCCAAAAAGACATTTATCGATTCAGAAACTCGTTACAAAGAACGATCAAATCGCAAGTATCAATTATACCTATAGGGGTTATGGTTATCCGCTGGGGGCCATGCTTACGCATGGTAATTATATTCATGGCGCAGTAGGTTATATAAGACTCGTTAAACCTACTTTAGAGCAGAGGTTTCTTCTTATGATGCCTATCTCGCATATATTCACACTGATAGGATGTGTAGTCGTGCCACTTTTAAGGGGCGCGACAGTTGTTATCTTGAAAACCGCGATACCTCGGCATATATTTAACGCGATTCAGCACTATAAAATTGATTTCCTGGTAAGCGTTCCCACGCTGTTTCAGGTTTTATTAAAAAATTATGACAGCTCCAAGCACGATATCACCTCTCTAAAATATGGAATTTCGGGAGGCGCGCCAATAGACGCCGCTCTGTACAATGAAATAAGAAACAAGATGAAGTTCGAGGTCCTTCAGGGATACGGTTTAACTGAAACCATGCCGATAATATGCAATCCTAAAGAAAGAGTAAAACCAGGCGCGCTTGGAGTCCCTGGTCATGAAGTAAAAGTTAAGATAATAAATAAATCTGGAAGTGAGGTCAAGGTAGGCGAGAAAGGCGATATCCTGATAGGTGGGCCAACAGTAATGAAAGGCTATTATAACCATCAACGCGAAACGCGGGAAGCATTGAAAAATGGCTGGATTCATACGGGTGACATAGGGAGGTTGGACGAGAGCGGGTATCTATATTTTGAAGGACTCGACAAAGGCATAGTGAAAGTCGGAGGAAATACGGTGGATCTTCTAGAGGTAAAAAATGTGCTATCATCTCATCCGGACGTGTCCGACGTAAGGGTATATGCAAAAAAAAATGATTTATGGGGTAATATAATTGAGGCGGAAGTCTGCCTTAGGAAAAATACTAACTTATCTGAAAGAGAAATACAGAAGTTTTGCAGCAAAAATCTAGCGATTTATAAAGTGCCACGGAAAATAAGTATAGAAAAATAAAATGAAAGTAGCACTAATATTACCGAAAGGAATATTTTCCAGTCGCAATAATGAACTTGAAAACTTCTGGAAAGAATCCAAAGAGATGATTACTTATAGGCACTTATGGTCTGGATTTAGTCCAGCGTTATTAGTCGTTGCGGCACTATTACCTACAGATTGCCAAATTACATTGATAGATGAAAACTTTGAAGATATAGATTTTGAAGAGAGATATGATTTAGTAGGAATAACTGCGATGACTCAGCGTGCTAATAGGGCATATCAGATAGCCGATGAATTTAGAAAGAAAGGTACAAAGGTTATTCTTGGTGGAATTCATCCCACGATATTACCAGAGGAGGCAAAGCAGCATGCTGATGCAGTTCTTATAGGTGAGGCAGAAGAAATTTTTTCAAATTTCATAAGAGATTTTTTAAAAAATAGTATAAAATCATTTTATAAAACATCACAACCAGTGGATATAACGAGATCTCCTTTACCTAGATACGATCTGCTTAAACCAGAAAATTATAACATGATCTGGATACAAACGACGCGAGGGTGTCCGATTGATTGTGAATTCTGCGCCGCTTCAAAAGTATATGGCTTAAAATTTAGACATAAAGCGGTAGGTCAAGTTATTAAAGAAGTCTCGTTAGTAAAGAGAATTTGGAACAATGCACTGATAGGATTTTCCGATGACAATATGTTCATCAACAGAAAATATGCCAAAGAGATGTTAGAAGAATTAGCTCATTTAAACATTAGGTGGATCACCCAAACCGATATTTCTATAGCTGGGGACAAGCGGTTTTTGCGACTGCTAAGAAAAAGCGGTTGCATGATGTTGTTTATTGGCTTCGAAAGCCTATCGGAAAACACTTTGAAATCTGTTGATACCCATGGGTGGAAATCAAAGTTTCTACCGGAATATAAATTTTTAATACGCGAAATTCAATCTTATGGCATAGGCGTGATGGGGGCTTTTATCGTTGGATTTGACAATGATGATGTATCGGTTTTTGATAAAATTGCGGATTTCGTCCTCGAAAATAATTTGTATGGTGCCCAAGTCACTATCTTGACCCCGCTACCAGGAACACGTCTAAGAGTACGGTTGGAGCGGGAAAATAGATTGCTGACTACCGGTTGGGACAATTATACTTTTTTAGACGTTAATTTTAAGCCCGCGAAAATGTCTATTAATGAATTGCTAAATGGGTTAATAGAAACCTACAAAAAAATATATAATAAAGAGGTGCATATAAAAAAAGCGAAATATTTCAAAAGTATTTTTACAAGACTTATGGTTAAAAAAGATACAGGGGAAATACACATCGTTATATAGTATATCATATGATTATATATGTAATTTTGCCTTTAGTTACTGCGATTTTATTTCTGTCTCTAGGTTTTTTTGTTTTTTTCAGAAATAGAAAATCTAGTATAAATTTAACTTTTGCACTGGTTAGCTTAGCTACTTCATGGTGGCTTTTTGGATATGCTTTAGTTTATATGACCAAACTCGAAGAAAACGCTGTTATCTTAGCGAAATTTCTCTATATAGGCGTAACCTTCATTCCAACGACCTATTATAATTTTACATCAGCGTACATTGGGTTAAATAGATATGCTAACGAAAAAATATCTATTTATGCGAGTTATCTCATTAGCGTGATTTTTTCAATCCTGATTTTTGTGTCGCCACATAACTTTGTAACTGGCGTTTACAAATTTTATTGGGGATATCAAGCACGAGTAGGTTTGTATCACAATATATTTTTACTATTTTTCTTTATTCTTTATTTCATAAGTTTGTCAAGGTTGTATAAATTCAAGTCAGAAAAAAATATTTTAACAATGGAATATAATAGACGAAAGATTACGTTGTTGTCCTTCGGTATCGCGTTATTTGGTGCAACAGATTTTATACCGAACTATGGAATCGAGTATTATCCTTTTGGTTTCATTTTCGTCGCTATTGGCGTTGGAGGCATTGCTTACGCCATCGTCCGTCATCAGTTGATGGACATCGAAGTTATTATCAAAAAGACCCTGGTGTTCGCGGGGTTATTTGGGACGGTGTATGCGGTGTTCGCGGTATTTACGTTTATGGGGCAGGTGTTCTTTGAGAGATTAGTGACGACGAATAGGTGGGTGGCGTTGATCCCGAGCGTTGTGGTGGTTACGTTACTCTTCAGGCCATTGGAAAAGCTCCTCATACATATTACGGATAAGTACCTGTTCCAGAAAAAGTACGACTATAAGGAATTGCTGAGGACGTTCACGACAGAGGTGCTGACGGTCTTGGATTTGAATAAGCTGACGGAGTTGACCACGCAGAAATTGAATCATATCATAAAGCTCAAGTCGTGCGCGATATTGCTTCTAGATGAGGAGGCGGACGAGTTCAGGCTCTCGTCGTCCCATGGTTTGAAGGATGACAAGATTGTCCTCAAAGGTGAGAGCGACATCGTCACATTCCTTGAGAAGGCGCGCACCTACATTTTAAAGTCGCAGGAGGGGCCGTCGTCGAAGATCCCGGACGCGATAAAGACTGACATGGCGGCGCTCGCCTCCGAACTTGTGATACCGCTTGTGATCCATGATGAGGTCATCGGCATCATATCGCTGGGCAAGAAGAAATCGGATGAGAATTTCACGCAGGACGACATGGACATACTTCTGCCATTGGCGAGGACGCTCGCCATAGCGCTGTCAAACGCCGAGTTATTCGACCAGCTGTCGAAGACGCAGGCGGAGGCCGCGCAGAGGGAGAAGATGGCTACCATAGGAACGCTTGCGGCAGGCATAAATCATGAGATCTGCAATCCGCTCGGCATCGCGCGCGGCCAGTGCGAGGCATTCCTCTTGAATGTCAGGGACGGTATATATAAGGATAAGAAGGTAGAGGAGCTTCTGGACCAGGCGAAGACAATTATGCAGAAGGTTATGAAAGAGACCGACAGGGCGACTTCCATCACGAAGAAGCTATCTACCTTCGCCAAGCCCGCGAAAGGCGAGATGGAGATAGTTGACGTCGCCAGGGAGATAGACGAGGTGTTGTCGCTGGTCGGATACGAATTAAAATTGGAAAAGATCGAGATCGAGAGGAGATTCGAACCTGATTTAGCGCGCATATTCGTGGATAAGAAGCAGCTGCAGGAGATATTGTTCAACCTGATCAGGAACGCGGGCCAGGCGATAGGGGAAAAGGGCAGGATCGCAATAGCGGCCGAGAACCGCGCAGGGAAGGTAATTATAGATTTAAAGGACAGCGGCCACGGCGTCCCGCAAGACAAGATCAAAGAGCTCTTCAATCCGTTCTTCACGACTAAAGATCCGGGCGAGGGGACAGGCCTGGGGCTCTTCATAGTGCGCCAGGTAGTCGAGCGCAACGGCGGCAAGGTCTACTTGAAAGAGACGAAGGTTGGGGAGGGGACGACGTTCACCTTAGAGTTTCCTCAAGCCGCGGAGAAAGGGGCGCGCGTATAAGATGGCTAAACCTTGCATACTCACAATTGACGATGAGGTTGAATTTATCGAGATGATAAAAAGTTACTTTGAGCCGAGGGGATATGTTGTGGAGGCATCTGCAAGAGGCGTCAACGGTATAGAGATAGCAAGAGACAAAAAACCCGATGTCATACTTATAGATCTGAAGATGCCAGGCGTCGACGGCGATGAGGCGCTCGCGCTTATAAAGAAGGTCCAGCCGAAGGCGAGGATAATATTTATCACGGCGTATGATGACGGCGGAAAGACAAAGGCGAGGCTCTTGAAGATGGGGGCCTATGCCTATTTCGATAAACCCATAGCGAGCCTGAAGGAGTTGGAAGAGACCATACTCAAAGCTCATAGCCAGAAGTAAGTTTAACTTAACCACCAAGGGAGGAAGCGATATGCACAGGCTCTTGGTTGTAGATGACGAAATAGATGTCTGCGATTTCGTCAGGAACTTCTTCGAGGAGAGAGGCTTCAAGGTCTTCACGGCGTTGAACGGCACAGAGGCCGTCTCGATCGTCCAGAGAGAGCATCCGGAGCTGATTCTCCTGGATATAAAGATGAAGGGCATAGACGGCCTTGCCGCGCTGCGCCAGATCAGGGAGGTCGATCCCAACTGCAAGGTCATCATGGTGACAGCCCTTGAGGAACAGGATAAGATGGACGAGGCCAAGGCATGCGGGGCGATAGGTTATATCACAAAACCGCTCATGCTGGAGTATCTGGAAGCCGCTGTCATGAATAATATAAGCATGACGGATTCCAACGACGAGATCAGAAATAGAAATGACATATAACAACCATAAAAAAGCGCCCAGCTGGGCAAAGCTTCAGCGCTGGTTCCTGGAGATAAACGCAAACGGCGCAAACGGCGGGGATCCCCCCGGCGGCGAACCCGTTCTCCAGAAAGCGACTTCGCAAAGGCCGGCTTCCAGGCCGGACTATCAGGTCTTTCTTGAGAACGCCTCCAGGAGCATGATCCGCTTCAAAAAGCCCGAGCACCTCATAAAGATGATAGTCCGAGTCATAAGCGAACAGCTTAAGGCCACGCACACGGCGATGCTCTTATATAAGGAGGCAAAGGCCGCGTATATATTGATCGATTCCAAAGGCGAAGGCGGCCTGAAGATCCCCGTCGGATACATCCGTCTGCCCATAGATAATCCCCTGATTCGCGTATTCGCCGAAAAGCAGAATTTCCTTGTATCGGCGACAGGGACGCTGAATTACAGCGATCTTATCATTTGCCTGAAGAACCGCGACATACTGGATAAGGAGCCAGAGTTGTATAATGAGCTTATCGCGATAAAAAAGCAGATGGACCTCCTGAAGGCGAACGTCTGCGTTCCCTGTTATTTTAAAAGAGACCTTCTCGGCGTCATGATCCTAGGCGACAAGATAAACGGCCAGAGTTTCGCGAGGGACGAGCTCGGTTTCTTCGTGACCCTGGCGAATGACGCGGCGATGGCCATATCGAACGCGGAACTGATCGAGAGCCTCCAGCAGAGGGTGGAGGAGATAAAGGAATTATATAATAGAGAACACAGGATATTCATACATACCGCCATAGCGCTCGCGGCGGCCATAGACGCCAGAGACCCGTATACCCACGGCCATACAGAACGGGTTACGAATTACTGCCTGGCGATGGCGAAGGAGTTGGAAGGCGTCCCCGAGATAGGCGATTATAGCAATTTCAGAGAGACCCTGCACATCGCTGCGCTTCTGCACGATGTAGGGAAGATCGGGATCCCGGATCATATATTGAACAAGACGTCGATGCTTACGCCTGAAGAGTATGAGGAGGTCAAGAAGCACCCTGTAATCGGCGCTATGATAATACACCCTATAAAGGAATTGGGCGATGTCGTAAAAGAGGTGCGCCACCATCAGGAGACCTATGACGGGACAGGGTACCCTGACGGATTGAAAGACGGCCAGATACCTTTCATCGCCAGGATCATCGCTGTCGCCGACGCCTTTGACGCGATGACCACGGACAGACCTTACCGGAAAAAGAGGACAACGGACGAGGCCATCAAAGAGCTTAAATATTGTTCAGGGACGCAGTTCGATCCCGTAATAGTCTCATCGATCATCCTCGCCTACGAAAAAGGCAGCCTCGTCCACAACCACAAAAACAGCCGGAATCAGAACGGGAAAAAGCAGGATGTACCTAAGTAGGACGCCTAGCGCTAGGCGTTTTTCTTTGCGACGGAAAGGATATGGCCGCGCTCGAATGGCTTGGTGATGTAATCCACGGCGCCGAGGCGGACAGCCTCCTGAACGGTCTCGACTGATTTATATCCGGTTACGATTACAACTTTAAGGTTTGGGTTTATCTTTTTCATTTCCCTCATAATGTCAAGGCCGCTCATGCGGGGCATTTTAATGTCTAAGATTACAAGATCGAACGGTTTAGAGCCTGCGATCTCTATCGCCTCCTCGCCGCTTCCCGCGAAACTCAAGTCGTAATCCTTCTCGAGGATCAATTTCAGTGATTCTCTGATTCCTTCTTCGTCATCGCATATCAGGATTTGTTTCTTCATGGTTTCAATCTCCATTTTAGGACAGTCCCCTGGGCGCTATGCGCAAATTATAAGTCCGGGGACAGTCCCTACAACACCGGAGGGCTGGAGACGCAGATCAGCCGCGCCTCGGATGCCCCGATATTTTTGAAATAGTGCGAAGCGGAGGACTCGAAATATAAGGTATCGCCCTTATTAAGGGTAAAGACCTTTTCGCCCACAGACGCCTCTACTTTGCCATCCAATACAAATATAAACTTCTCCGTGCCACGATTAGTCTCTTCCATGTGCGTCGAGCCCTTCGGCTCGAGCTTGATCATGATCGGCATCATCTTCTTGTCCAGGACCTTTGGCACAAGTATCTCCGATATGGACCGTTTGTCGTGGACAAATACCTCTGTCCGGCTTTCAGCAGTT
>JAHFGN010000018.1 GCA_023247415.1 Candidatus Omnitrophota bacterium | reverse complement strand
CTCCCCGTTCGCTGAAGCGCCGCAAGGCCTGACGACTCCCGCCAGCCGGAATATGACAGGAGATAAACCGTCATCGAACCGGCAGCCACCAGCAGCATGATAACAGAGGCCATGAACAGTTCCGCTAAGCTGAAGCCTTTGCTACGCATTTAGATATTTACTCCAGGCGCTTATATAAGTTACAAACGTCTCGCCCGCCGCGTTCCCTGCCTGCCCCCAGCCAGTCTCGGTCCATGATAGATTGACGCGAACCTCTTTGTAGCCATTATTATCGATCACTGTCACAGTCTGATTTGCCGTCAGATTGGTCTCCATGATAATTGGAGTTGGGCCGCCGGAGACTATATTGCTATAAGGCGTATTCTTCAACCCCTCAAGAGCCTTCTGCAGGATGTTGACCGCCTCCATCTTATGCTTTACTCTGGAGACGCTCATCTTTCCCATGACGAACGCGCCCAATACCGTGCATAGCGCGATATTCAATATTATAACTGAAACGAGTGTTTCTATTAACGTCATCCCGGACTTCGCGCCGCCCAAAGCAGACATCTATCCCTCAAAAAGAAAAAAGCACCCAATCGCACTGCCGAAACAGGTGCTTACACTCTTTAGCGCCTCTTGCTTGTAAGAGACTTGTTATGTGCTACCTCCGGCTAACATATATATTATAATTTCGTAATAATATTACAATAAACTTACCATATATGCGGCTCATTGTCAAGGTGCAACGTCAATAAATGCGGACAGGCTGCTTTTTAGCTTAGAAAAAGCAGCCTGTCGCCAAAGTTAACCGGTTAGCTTATTGTCTTATAATACGTGATCGCTGTTCGTCGCGACGTTCGGACAAACTGGATCAGCGCTCACCGCGGGTATGACATACGCTACGGTTTTACATTTCGGCCATTTCTTTATGTAATTTGAAAGGACACCAGTATCGGCTGGCGTGGCAGTTGACGCCGCGCCGGTGTCTATGGCCCATACCTGCACCGCGCCCTGTACCTGCTTCAGATTTGCTATGCACGCGTTCTTCTCAGCAGTCTCCCTCGCCTTGATAAAATTAGGTATAGCGATAGCTGCCAATAGACCTATAATTGCGACCACGATCATTATCTCTACAAGGGTAAACCCTCTCTTACGCATATTCTCCTCCCCTCCTTTCTTTTTAATCACCAGTATGCAGTAAGTATACCTGATGAAAATACCTTTGTCAAGCGCCCGCTCCTTAAGGAAATTTTTAGGGGTTCAGGCAAGGGCGTTTACTTTCTGGCGTTGCTTCCACCCCTTCTTGCGCCTTGGTAGGCTCGCGGGAACGTGCGATTTCCCCCAGCGAGGGAAATCGCACTCCGAAAAATCGCTCGCTCTCCCCGCCCTTTCTTCACGCGTTTTCTATCTGCCGAAAGGGCGGGGAACCATGCCCGCTCGCGATTTTTAGGCCCCGCTCACCTACCAAGTCGCAAGAGAAATCGTTCGTAGGACGAAGGAAATTTTTGCGGGTGACATTGGACTCAGCGCCCAAATTTTATCGTGGGGGATGGGGGGTTAAGAAGCCGGCATGCTTTTACATGTTGCATTGGCCAAACCCCCCACGGAAAATTTGGGCTGTCCAATGGCAGGACCCGCAAAAATTTCCAGTCCTGGCGGGTGTGTTACGCGCCGATGATGGAGGTGAGCTTGAAGATTGGGAGGAACATGCAGATTACGATCGTCCCCAGGACGAGACCCAAGAATACGATTATCAGCGGTTCGATGAGGCTCGTCAGGCCCGCGACAGCCGCCTCTACCTCGCCATCGTAAAAATCCGCGACCTTGGAGAGCATCTTCTCCAGCTCGCCGGATTTTTCTCCGACAGACACCATCCTGGTGACCATGACTGGAAATATCCTGGATTTCGCGAGCGGCTCTGATATGTTTTCGCCCTCGCGCACATTCGACCGCACCTTCTCGAGGGCCTCTTCCACCGCTTTATTGCCTGATGTCTTGCTGACGATCTCGAGGGCCGTTAAGATAGGCACTCCGCTCTTCAGGAGGGTCGACAGGGTCCTTGTGAATTTTCCAACCGCCACTTTTTTGAACAGTATGCCGAATACAGGAAGGTTCAAGAGGGCCTTGTCAACAAAAAGCCTTCCCCGTTCCGTCCTGATATAACTATTCGCGGCGATAACAGCCATCGCGATGACCCCGATCCCCAAGAATAGATATTTGCCTAATGAGTCGCTGATAATGATCAGGATTTGAGTCGGCCTCGGAAGCTCAGCCCCAAAGCCTGAATATATCTCCTTGAATACGGGTATGACCCTCCATAAAAGAAATAGCGTCACAATAAGCGCGATGGACGCGACAGCAAGCGGATACATAAGGGCTGAGCGCATCTTCTTCTGCAGGCCGTTTGTCTTCTCCATGTATTCCGCGACCCTGTCAAGGATGACGTCGAGTGAGCCGCTCGCCTCTCCGGCCTTTATCATATTCACAAACAATCCTGAGAAGACGCTGGAATATTTAGCGACTGCGTCGGACAGGCTGGAGCCGGCCTCAACCCTGTCGCGGACATCCAGGATTATACTCCTAAATTCTCTCGTCTCCGTCTGCTGGCTGAGGATATCCAGGGCGCTCACAAGCGTTATGCCGGCCTCGACCATTGTAGCGAGCTGCCTTGCGAAGACTACAAGGTCATCGAGCTTGACCTTCTTCTGTGAAATGCCCGCAGCGGCTTCTTTGACCTTAGCCTTCGCCTCGATGAGCGAGATTATCAGGATGTCCTGCCTGGCGAGGATATTCATCGCCTCCTGTCTATTGGCGGCCTCTAAAGTTCCGCTCAACGCCCTTCCCTTCATGTCCTTCGCAGCGTATTTGTAGTTCGGCATGTTTTTCTCCGTGTAATAGCATAAGTAACCTAAAAACCAGTAACCAGATTCTGGTTTCTGTACTTAAGGTTTTTAGGTTTCTTTATTTTAGCTTTCGGATGTGACCCGCAAGACCTCCTCCAGCGTGGTCACCCCGTTGAAAAGATTCTCCAGCGCTTCGTCCTTCAATGTCTTCATGCCGCGCCCTATCAGATATTTTTTTATCTCATCCCCGGAAGACTTCTTGATCACCATCTGTCTTATCGCGTCGTCCACCAGGAATGCCTCGAGTATGCCAAATCTTCCGTAGTAGCCGGTGTTATTGCATCGTTCGCACCCTTCTCCCGAGTAGAATGTCCTGGCCTTAGCCAATTTTTTTGTATCTGGGTGCAGCGCCTCTATGGCTTCCTGCGGTATGCGCGCCTCTTTTTTACAATGCGGGCATATAATTCTCATCAGGCGCTGGGCCCCGGCCATAATAAGGCTTGACGCCATAAGAAACGGCTCTACCTTCATGTCGATCAGCCTGGTTATAACGCTGACAGAATCATTTGTGTGAAGCGTGCTTAAAATCAGCTGGCCTGTGAGCGACGCCTTTATGGCTATGTCCGCGGTCTCGAAATCGCGTATCTCTCCTATCATGACGACATCCGGGTTCTGCCGCAATATGGACCTCAGGCCATTCGCGAAGGTGAGCCCTATATCCGAGCGCACCTCTACCTGCGTTATGCCGTCAAGCTCATATTCGACGGGCTCCTCCAGCGTGATTATGCTGCGCTCCTTGTTGTTGAGCTTATTGATGATAGAATACAGGGTCGTGGACTTTCCGCTGCCTGTCGGCCCGCTCACAAGTATCATCCCGTAGGGGCTCTTCAGCGCCTCTTCGAATATACGCAGAGATTCTCTTGAAAATCCGAGCCGTTCCAGCCCGACCGAGAGGTTGGATCTATCCAGCAGCCTCAAGACGATCTTGGGGCCAAAGGCGACTGGCAGCGAAGAGACCCTGAAATCTATGCTCTTCCCCTCAAAATTTACCTTAAACCTTCCATCCTGGGGAAGGCGAGTCTGGCTTATATCCAATTTTGACATTATTTTAAGCCGCGCTATTATGGCGTTCTGATTCTTCTTCGGCAGTTTAAACGCCTCATGTAGTTCGCCGTCTACCCTGTATCTTACTCTCAGCTGATCCTCGCACGGCTCTATGTGTATGTCGCTGGCGCGTTTTGTCATGGCCTCGTTTAATATGAGGTCTACCATCTTGATTATCGGGGCCTTCTTCACTTCGCTGGATATCTCCCCCGTATCTACTGACCTCTCCCCGACAACCTCTATATCCTCATCCTGCCAGGCCCATTCCGAGGCGCCCTCCGGCGCCTGGCCGCGGCCTGATCCATAATACGTCTCTATCGCCAGCCTTATATCCTCTTCTGTCGCGATCACCGGATCTATCTTATAGTTTGTCAGGAGCTTTACCTCATCCATAGCCATTATATTAAGCGGATCGGACATCGCTATAGTCAGGACGTCACCTATCCTGGATATAGGAATGATAGAGAACTGCCTTGCTACCTTTTCGGGTATGAGGTCTATGAGTGTCCGGTCTATTTTATACTTCGACATGTTGATGGGGGGTATGTTCAATTCCTGGCTTAAGATCAGCATCAGGTCTTTCTCTGAGACCAGGCCGTCCTCGACCAATATCCTGCTTATACTCATCGAGCCGAGCTTCTGCTTTTCCAGGATCGCCTTTAGTTCACCTTTTTTTACGCGCTTTTTTTCGGTGAGCAGCCTCAAGACCCTGTCTTTAAACGATTCAATCATTTTAATTCCACATCCTGTTCGCCGACTGTGACGCGCAGGACTTCATCGATAGTCGTCGCGCCGTCCAATACAGCCTTTATCCCGTTGTCGCGCAATCCCGCTGCCCCTTCCGCGCGCGCGGCATCCCGTATTTCATGATCCTGCGCCCCCCTGACAATAAGCTCTCTTATCTTCGGCGTAAGTATCAGGGACTCGGCCATGCCCATGCGCCCCCTGTATCCAGTCCCAAAGCAGGCCTCGCATCCCTTGCCGTGATATATCGCGGTCTTTGCGCGCGGCAGTTTCAAATCGAGCGCCTCGAACACGCCCTCGTCGATTTTCTGCGGCTCCCTGCAATTCGGGCATATTTTCCTTACAAGCCTTTGCGCCAGGACCATTATCAAAGACGCGCTGATTAAGAATGGCTCGATGCCCATGTCTAATAGGCGGACGATTGAGCCGCTCGCGGTTGTGGTGTGCAGAGTGCTGAGGACCAGATGCCCTGTGAGCGCGGACTTTATCGCAATATCCACTGTCTCCCTATCCCGTATCTCCCCTATCATAATTATATTGGGATCCTGGCGCAAAATAGACCTCAAGGCCGCCGAAAATGTCAAACCTATGTCCGGCCTGGCAGAGACCTGGTTTATGCCTTCCAGGAGATACTCCACAGGGTCTTCTACCGTAACAATATTTTTAACCGGGGAATCGACATATTTGAGCAAAGAGTAGAGTGTTGTTGTCTTACCGCATCCTGTCGGGCCGCAGACAAGGATCATCCCATGCGGCCTGGACGACAATTTCTTCAAATCGGCGAGGATCCCGGAGTCGAATCCAAGCCTTTCGATATCCAGCATCGCCTGCGCCTTGTCCAGCACGCGCAGGGCCACCCTCTCCCCTTCGCTCGACGGCAGGACAGATATCCTGAAGTCCACCTCCCTGCCGTGCAGTTTTATTTTGAACCTGCCGTCTTGAGGCAGCCTCCTCTCGGCTATATTCAGCTCCGCCATAACCTTTAGCCTGGATGCTATGGCCCTGTGCATGGATTTCGGCTGTCTCTTCCATTCGCGCAGGACGCCGTCGATCCTCAACCTTACCCTCATCTGGTTTTCGAGCGGTTCTATCAAAATATCGCTTGAACCCGATCGCACCCCCTCCGCCAACAGCATATTCGTAAATTTCACTATAGGCGCTTCCTGGGTTATTTTGAGAAGTTCCGAGGCGCTTTCCGCGGATGAATCGTCTGGGGCTTCAACAGGACTGACATCATGCGATGAGACGATGCCGTCTACTATCCTGTCCATCGCGAGCGCGGCGTCTTTGGCGTAATGCCGCCTGAGGGCGTCTTTTATATCATTTTCCGAGGCGATGAGCGTGCTTACCTTAAGGCCGGTGAGGGATTTAATCTCATCTATGGCGAATATGTTCATCGGGTCAGCCATGACTATTGTCAGAAGATCGCCGATCTTCGAAACCGGCAGGATCTGGTAATGTTTGGCTATCTTTTCTGGGATCACCTGCAGGATATCAGGGCCTATCCTAAGGCGCGACAGGTCTATGGGAGGTATGCAGAGGCTCTGGCTAAGGAGCTCCACCAGTTTTTCCTTGGATATGAGCCCGAGGCTGACAAGGATATCGCTCAAGGCGCCGCCGCGCTCCTTCTGAGTGTCTACCGCCTTCGCGATGTCATCGCTGGTAAGAAGCCTTGAGTCTATCAGTATCTTGGTAAGCCTGTCCCTAAGAGATGGTTCCATAATATTTGTTTATGGCGCGCGTTATCGCGGATATCGTGCTCACGAAGATCTGAATCTGGCATTTCGCTACCATCTCCACATCCTCGATCGCCTGCGAGTTTAACGGGTTGGACATCGCGACAGTCAGCATGTCCCCTATCCTGTCTACCGGTATAAGATTGTATTGTCTGGCAACATTCACGTTTACCAGCTTGAGCGCCTCCTGGTTTATTTCATAATTCTCCAGGGGCAGGAAGGGTAAGCCGTATTGAAGCGTGATCGCCTGAGCGATATCCTCTTCCTTGGCGTACCCCAGCATCACCAGGGCCTGGCCGAGGAGCCCGCCTTTTTCCTTCTGCACCCTGACGGCGGTCTCGAGTTGAGAGGCTGTTATGACCTTTCTCTCTACGAGAAGGTCGCCCAGCTGTTTTGAGATCATCCTTCTTTGGTATGCCATATTTCAGTTTGGAAAAGCATAAGTATCCAGAAACCAGTAACCAGATAACATTTTCTGGTTTCTGTACTCTGGTTTCTGGTTTCTTTACAATTACCTGTTGAATATTCTGTTCAGGTCGTCTGTGTCGGTTGTGCGGTTGAAGGCCTCTTCATATGATATCAGCTTCTTCTGATAGAGCTCGTAAAGCGCCTGGTTCATCGTCTTCATGCCTTCCTTCTGCGATGTCTGTATGACGGAATAGAGCTGGTGCACTTTGGATTCCCGGATGAGACTGCGCACGGCTGGATTGGCTATCAGCACCTCTGTCGCTAGCACCCTGCCGGAACCCGTCATCTTGGGGATGAGCTGCTGCGAGAGATTGCCTAAAAGGACAAACGAGAGCTGGGTCCTTATCTGCTGCTGTTGATAAGCCGGGAACACGTCGACGATCCTGTTGATCGTCTGGACGCAGTCTGACGTATGAAGGGTGGCGAATACCAGATGTCCGGTTTCCGCTATTATGAGGGCTGACTCTATGGTCTCCAGATCGCGCATCTCTCCTATCAGGATAACATCCGGGTCCTGCCGCAGGACATGCTTGAGGGACTCCTGAAACGAGCGCGTATCGCTGTAGACCTCCCGCTGGTCCACTATGGCCTTCTTGTGCGTGTGGACAAATTCTATGGGGTCTTCTATTGTAACTATATGGCAGGGCTTTCGTGAATTTATCCAATCTATCATAGCAGCCAGGGTTGTCGACTTACCGCTTCCTGTGGCGCCTGTCACGAGCACCAGCCCTTTCGGTTTATTGCAGAGAGATATCACTATGTCTACCGGCAGACCGCACTGTTCGAAACTCATAATCTCAAAAGGTATGAGCCTGATGGCGCATCCGACATGACCTCTCTGTTTAAAGACATTGACCCTGAATCTCGATATGTCAGATACCCCGAAAGACATATCGAGCTCGAGAGAGTCTTCGAACTTTGAGACCTGCTCTTTCGTCAATATGCTGTAGATGAGCGCCTTTGCCTCGTCGGGCGACAATATCTTGTCATCCACAGGCGCCAGCTTCGCGTCTATCCTCAATTGAACCGTGCAGTTCGCCGTTATGTGTATATCCGAGGCGTTCTCATCGCGCATCAACTTCAACAGTTTATTTATGTCGTGTGCCATTTCTCCTCCTTGTAATAGCTATGTCAAATCAAAAATTAAAAATCAAATATCAAAATTTAGGAGTCGTTTATGCTCGCCTTGAATATTTTAGGTCCGAAGGACACAACAATTTTGATATTTAATATTTGATATTTGATTTTTTTACCCTACCACCTTATTCTTCCCCTGCGCCTTGGCCTTGCCAAGATAATCCGAGGCCTTTTTAAATATCTCGCCCTGAGTCGATCCGTCTATCGGATTCTCGCTCACGCCGACGCTTACGGTAAGAGGCTTGCTCTGCGAGTCCACAAATCTGGATGACTCCACCTTCTTTCTTATCGTCTCGGCCATCTCCATGGCCTCCCGCTTATTTTTCTCCGGCAGCAATATCGCGAACTCATCCGCGCCGAGCCTGGCTGCCTTGCCGAACTGGCCGGCGAATTCCGCCGCGAGTCTGGCTATCTTCTTCAACATTTCCTCCGACGGTATCTCTCCGTAGAAGTCCCTGAATGCCTTGTAGCTGTCTATATTGATGATTATGAATGAACACGGCCTCTGATAGAATATGGCCCTTTTGATCTCTTCGTCGAGTCTGGGAATTATGTAGTTTTTATTGAAGAGGTCTGTCAGGTCATCCTTCATGGTCAGCTCTTTCGCCCTCTTCACCAGTATATCGTTCTCGATCGCGATCGTTATCTGCTTGGCGAATATCTTGGCCATATCGATGTCGTCCGTTGAGAATCGGTAATCATCGAGGCGGTTTCCTACGAGGAATATCCCGAACGTGTTTTTACCCGAATAGATGGGTATGGCAAGCATGTTTTTTATACTGTGCGCTTTTCTAAACTCTGATATTCCAGAAGTTGCCTTGGAGGATGAATCGATGATGAGCGTGGACTTTGAGAATACCGCCTTACCCAAAACCCCTTCGCCGTCTTTTACGGTCATCTCCTCAAACCCCTCTTCCTCCAGATTGCTGTACGCCTCCGGGGAGTATTCGCCTATCGCGTCTTTCGCGCGGAAGAAAACGGCAAACCCTGTATCGTTTAGCTGCGCGACCTTCGCTGTGATCAGCCCCAGGACATCCGCGAGCGCCATGTTCGTCGCTGAGATTATATCAGTCACCTGGAGCAGGCTTGAGAGGACAACCACCCTTTTATGTATCTCCAGATTTATCTCTTTTGTCTTTTGCCCGTAGCTTTTCAGTTCTTCAAGATTAGATTTGATCTTCTGCGACATCGCGTTTATTGACTCCGCGAGATTGGATACCTCATCGTTGCCGGACGCCCTAAGCTGGATATCGTACTGGCCGTTGGCTATGCGTTTCGTATCATGGGCGATCTCGATAACGGGCTCGACCAGCCGTTTTGCCAGGGCGAGTCCTAAAAAAGCGATTATGATCGCGAAGACCACGACCAGACTTATATCCGTGAATGTGCTTAAAAGGGGAAATATATAGTTTATGACAAGATAGACGAGCACCATGAGCGGGATGAGCGACATAAGGCTGAAGGCGACCATGAGCTTGTATCTCAAGCCTTTTTGAGCGCGCGATATTTCAGTCATATCTTCTTTCATCTTCTCCTCCATTCATATAATTAGCTTTAAATAAGAAGTATACATGAGATAAAAGACTTTGTCAAACACCCATCCTTAAGGTAAATGAGGTAAATAGGGCCAGCGCCTATTTATTTAAATGGGCGCTGTCCCCATTTACCGTGGATAACTTCAATAGCCGCGCCTTGGATATTCCGATATCTATTATATCCCATGGCAGTATTTCTTCATGCGGCCTTGCGCGATTTATATAGAAATCAGGCTCTATATGGGCCGCCCTAAACGCCTCATGCCATAACTCTGCGTTGAAGAACTCTCCCCAGCCGTCAAACCTCGCTCCCATACCCCATGCCTTTTCCAAAACCTGCCCCAGCCTCCTGTCGCCGCGCGAGATGACGCCCTCCAATATGCTCGTTTCCAGGTCATGAAAGTCAAGCTTCACCTTCTTTCTGTTTGGGTTTCTATCCCGCAAAAATCTCTGCCTGGCCTTCAGGACATCTCGGCCTTCCATGCTGACCCATTGGAAAGGCGTATGGGGTTTTGGTATAAATGCCGCGATCGAGGCTGTTATGAAGCCCGGGCCTTTATTGAATCGTCTGCGCAATCCTGATATATGCGCTATGAGGCCGGCTGTGGCCGAGAGGTCTTCATCGGATTCCTGAGGAAGGCCTATCATGAAATAGAGCTTTATCCTGTCCCAGCCTGCTTTATAAGCCTCAAGGGCCGCCCTCGCAAGCAGCTCGATATCAATATTCTTATTTATGACTTTGCGCAAACGTTCGCTGCCTGATTCAGGCGCGAATGTCAGGCCGGACTTTCTCACCCGGCGTATAAGTTCCGGCAGCTCGTCGGCAAGGCCTTCTATCCTGAGGGACGGCAGTGAAACTGAAACTCCCCTTTCTTTAAAGGCCGCGGTAAGTTCCTCGAATATCTCCTTTATCCGGGAGTGGTCGCCGCTGGAGAGAGACATGAGCGACATCTCCTCATAACCGGTATTCCTATAGACCTCTTTCGCGAGCTCTACGATCTTCTCCCTGGATCGTTCACGCCTTGGGAGGCAGACAACCCCAGCCTGACAGAACTTGCAGAAATGTTTGCAGCCACGCATAATCTCCAAACAGATCCTGTCATGCACTATCTGTATATAGGGGACTACCTGCTTTACCGGGTAGAAACATGAATTGAGGTCTTTGACGACCCTTTTTCTTACGATCGGCGGCGCGCTATTCTTTGGCGCGAACTTTTTTATCGTTCCATCCCCGTTATACTCAACCTCATAAAGCGACGGGACATAGACCCCTTCTATCTTCGCAAGTTCGCTGAGCATTTTTTTTCTATCTGCTCTCTGGTTTCTGTGCTCTGGTTTCTGGTTTCTCTGGTACGCCTCCAGTATCTCGACAATAACCTCTTCGCCTTCTCCTATAACAAAGGCATCGATAAAATCTGCCATCGGCTCAGGATTATACGCGGCCGGCCCGCCCGCTATTACAAGAGGATCTTCGTCGCTCCTGTCCCGGGACCGCAATGGTATGCCGCCCAGGTCCAGTATATTCAAGACGTTCGTATAATTCAGATCGTAAGTGAGGCTGAAACCTATTATGTCGAACTCGTTTAAGGGCCTTTTGGATTCTAGGCTGAAGAGCGGGACATGCCATTGGCGCAAAAGCTTCTCCATATCCGGCCAGACCGAGAATACGCGCTCGCACAGGGCATCTCCCCTTTCATTCAGAATCCCGTAGAGTATCCTCATGCCAAGATAACTCATGCCGACTTCATAGATATCCGGAAACGCGAGAAGGAACCGGACATACGGCCTGCCCCAATCCTTCGTTACGGAATTGTGCTCCCCGCCGATATATCTCCCCGGCTTCTGCACCTGCTTCAGCAATTCCAAAATTTTCTCATTCATAACTGAAATAAAATGTATAACCTGCCGCGTCGACCCACGGGAAAGTTTAAAATGTTGAGCGGCGCATGGCGACATTGAGCACAAGGCCGACCGCCATAAATGTCGCGACGAGGCTTGAGCCGCCGTAACTTATGAAAACAAGCGGTATGCCAACCACCGGCATCAATCCGATCGTCATCCCGATATTTATGACAACCTGAAACGCCAGATACGTCCCTATCCCCACAGCTATCAGCTTTCCAGCCGTGTCGCTTGTGAGCCTTGCGATGCGGAATATGCGCCGTATCAAAACAAAATAGAGGAGCACCAGGAGCGCGCCTCCAACGAATCCCCATTCCTCTCCGACAACCGAGAATATGAAGTCTGTATGCCTCTCGGGAAGGAAGTTCAGCTGGTTCTGCGTTCCAGCCAACCATCCTTTTCCAAACAGCCCGCCTGAGCCTACGGCGATCTTGGATTGTATGATCGTATATCCCGCGCCGAGGGGATCAGTGTTCGGATTCATGAATACCAGCAGGCGTTGTCTCTGATAGTCGCGCAAAAAATGCCAGAATACCGGCATGCACGCTATCCCGGCCCCTCCTATAGACAGAAGATGTTTCAGATTCGCGCCGCCGGCGTATAGCATGATAAAGAGTGTCGGCGCCAAAAGCGACGCTGTTCCGAGGTCCGGCTGAAGGATAACAAGCACGAACGGCGCGGAGAAGATAAAAAATGGGCCGATCAGATTCTCCAGTCTATTCAACGCATACCTCCTGCCGCTTATGTAAGACGCGAGCGCCAGGACGAAAGTCACCTTTATGAATTCAGACGGCTGGACAGCGAATGTCCCGAGCGCGAACCACCTCTGCGCGCCCAGCCTGGCGCGTCCTATAAACATCAGGAGGATAAGCATCAAGATATTGACGCTGTAGATTACCCACGAGGCGTCTATGAGCCTCTGATAATCCACATTCATCACCGCAAGCATTACGATAATGGCGATGGCAAAGGAGACAATCTGTTTTGTGATATAGCCGAAATTCATCTCCTGACCCCTGACCGACGTGGCGCTCATCAGGAATACCAGGCCCAGCGCGAACAGGAGCAGCGCCACAGCCATCAATGTCTTATCAAAGTCCCGTAAAAGCATCTTCTGATATATCATACAAGACCCGCATCCTTTACTTCAGCAAAGATCTGGTGCGCCATATCAGCCGGCCCTATCCCGCCTTTACCGCCGTGTTCTATAATGATCACTATCGCTATCTTAGGATCATCCCACGGCGCGAACCCGGTAAACCACGCGTGCGGGGCGCCTTTCGGATTCTGCGCGGTCCCTGTCTTCGCGCCTATTGATAAACCCTCCACCCTCGCGCGCCTGCCGGTGCCGGAATCGTCCTGGACACTCCTTTTCATGCCTTCTCTTACAATGCGGAGCGTCTCCTGCGATATCCCCGTATCTTGGAATCTCATCCCGCTTACATCAACAGCGCCTATGCGCTTGACTATATATGGCCTGACCAGCCTTCCCCCATTCGCGACGGCGGCTGTCATACGGATGATCTGAATCGGCGTCACCAGGAGATAACCCTGGCCTATCGCGTAGTTCACAGTCTCGCCTTCGTACCATGCGTCTTTTAGCGCGATCATCTTCCATAGGCGCCCCGGCACGAGCCCGGCGGATTCCTCCTGCAGTTCGATGCCGGCAGGCCTTCCGAACCCCAGCTTAACAGCGTAAGATTCTATTGTGTCCACGCCCAGCGCCCGCCCGGTGTTGTAAAAAAAGACGTTGCATGAATTCTTTATCGCCTCCACTATATCCTGTGATCCGTGGCCGAGCTCTTTCCAGCAATGGAAAACGGCGCTTCCGAGAGAAAACCTTCCAGGGCATACAAAGCGCGTGGACCTCGAGATCCTCTTTGTCTCGAGCCCGGCGCAGGCGACGACGATTTTAAAAATAGAGCCGGGCGGATATAGTCCCCCTAACGCGCGGTTCACCAGCGGCTTCGATGGGCTTCTCAGGAGTCTTAAACGCTCACCGCCTCCATCCGGGTCTATAAATATATTTGGGTCGTAAGAAGGGCGGCTCGCCATCGCCAGGAGAGCGCCATCGTGCACATCCATCACTCTTATCGCGCCGGTTTTATTCGCGAGGAGCTTATCGGCCAGGAGCTGAAGGCGCGTATCCACAGTAAGCCATATATCTTTTCCCGCCACAGGCTCTTTCAAACCCAACACGTTGACGCGCCTGCCTTTAGAGTCCACCTCTATCTGCTCGCCGCCGTCTATACCCGTCAGATAGTTGTTAAAATATTTTTCGACGCCGCTTCTGCCGATGAGACTGCGCATCCTGTAGCCGTAGTCCTTGAGCCGTTCGAGCTCTTCCTCATTTATCTCTCCGAGATATCCGAAGATATGAGCGCCGGAATCCGCCAGGATGTAATCCCGCTTTGAGCGGTTCTCAACCATAAGCCCCTGAAGATCCGACTCCAGCTCCTCCAGCGCTATCGCCTTCTTGCTGTCTATATCCTCGCATATCACGACCGGCGCGGAAAGCGACGATTCTGAGGCCCTGTTCAGGGCCTTTATTATCTGTCTGGCAGGAACTCCCAGGATCCCGCTTACAGTCTTGATAAAGGCGTCCTTCGGCCCGATCTCCTGATAGACGCACGAGACATCGAAAGATATCCTGTTATTTACCAGGATACGTCCGTTTCTGTCGAATATCCTGCCCCGCGGCCCGTCTATAGGAAGAACGCGTATAAAATTTCTCTGCGACTGCGTAAAATACGTCTCGTAGTTTAATACCTGCGTATAGACAAGGCCTAATAAAAGAAGGGCGAACATCCCGCTGATCATGGTCATAATCGCTTCTTCTTTTGCGGTATTCGCGGGGATCATAGAAGCAGCCTGTCCGCTACCCTGAAGTATTCCATCAATCCCTGGAATATAAGGACAGAGACGACTGTGGTGTAGACGGCATCCGGGATTATCCATCCCATGCCGCTTGAGAGTGAGAGGCCCTCAAAAGACGCGAACGCGCGGTACGCGCCGCTCGCCAGGATGTAGGCGGCGGCCGTTGATACGCCTTGGGCGAATTTAGATTCTCTATAGAGGCGGGGCGCTATCTTATTCAAAACTGCCGCAACCGACGACAGGATAACCAGGTGAAGCCCAAACCTTCCTGATGAAAATATGTCTTTTAATAGGCCTGACAATACGCCGGCCTCAATTGCCAGGCGCCTATTGGCGAAGAGGCTGAAAAAAACGACGAGTGAAAATACCAGATCCGGCTTCGAGCCGAACAAGCCTGCGCGATCCAGGAGCGTCATATGTATCAGAAAGGCGCATCCCAAAAGAAGGAAGGCCCGGGGCCTGGTTATTTTATACAAAATACCTCCTCCAGACGCGAGAAGTCGCACGAGGTCTTCACTATCGCGTATTTATATAATCTTCCCGGCTCTTTCCCGGAGCTTATCACCTCTCCTGCCACCAGGTCCTTCGGAAATACGCCGCCGTAGCCCGCGGTGAAGACCTTCTCGCCAGGCGTCACATCCGTATCGAGCGATATGTATATCATCCTGCAGCTTCCCGCGCGCCTGCCGACGAGAATGCCGCCCTGCCTTGTCTTCTCCAATATGACGCCAACCTTGGAATTCGGATCTGTTATGAGCAGTATCTTGCTGGAATATCTGCCTGCCTCGATAACTCTTCCGACGAGACCTAGGGATGATATCACCGCCATGTTCGGGCGTATCGCCTGGTCGCGGCCCTTGTCGATAATGATGGAATTTGACCAGTTTGACGGGTCCCTGCCTATAACCTGGGCGGGTATAGCGGAAAGACGCAGGGCTGTCCTAAAGTTTAACAGGTTCTTCAGGCGGGCATTCTCGAGCTCCGCTTCTTTTAATCTCAATACTTCCTGAGAAAGCAGGCCTGTCTTTGAGCGGAGTCTTTCTATCTCGTCCCTGTAAGAGGCGAACGGTATCAGTCTCTTGATGAAGCTCGAAGCGCCTTTCAGGAATTTTAAACCCGGAGCCGCCGCGTCGACTATCGCGATCCGGTTTGAGGTAAAGATGGCGGGTTTTGTTGCTGTGAGAAGTATGACGAGACCGATTATGAAGAATACGGCAATCTTTATTCTCGAACCATACACATCTAGTATGTCTATCTTTCCAGTCGGGGCGTGATGGTGACGCGTCTTAAGTATTTTATCTCGCTTAAGACCTTGCCGGTCCCCTGAGCGACAGCTGTCATTGGGTCTTCTGCCAGATGCACAGGAAGACCTGTCTCTTCGGATATCAGTTTATCGAGGCCTCTTAAGAGCGAGCCTCCGCCTGCCATGACTATGCCCTTCTCTATCAAATCGGAGGACAGCTCAGCTGGCGTCCTCTCAAGCGTTATCCTCGTAGCCTCTATTATCTGGGCGATAGGCTCTGTGAGCGCCTCGCGGATCTCCTCGCTCGTCACAGTAACGCCTTTCGGCAGGCCCGCGACGAGGTCGCGCCCCTTTACTTCCATTGAAAGCTCCTGTTCCAGCGGATACGCCGAGCCTATCTTTATCTTTA
The DNA here is from genome assembly GCA_023247415.1 of Candidatus Omnitrophota bacterium. Classification (GTDB taxonomy): domain Bacteria; phylum Omnitrophota; class Gorgyraeia; order 2-01-FULL-45-10; family JAHFGN01; genus JAHFGN01. The sequence goes on along the minus strand of JAHFGN010000018.1, from coordinate 10,380 downwards.
TCTCTTCGGCTGTCCTCTCCCCTATCATCAGGTTATAGTTTTTCTTCAGATAATCTATAATAGCCTCGTCCATCTCATCGCCGCCTATCCTTATGGATTTAGAAAACACTATGCCCGCGAGCGAGATGACCGCCATCTCCGTCGTGCCGCCGCCTATATCTATGATCATATTGCCTGACGGCTCCTGTATGGGCAGCCCAACACCTATGGCGGCCGCCATCGGTTCCTCTATCATGAAGACTTCGCGCGCCCCCGCGTGAAGGGCGGAATCTTTTACGGCGCGTTTCTCAACTTCGGTTATGCCTGACGGTATCGCGATCACGATCCGGGGCCTTATGAGCGTCCTGGAGGGGTTGACCTTTCTGATAAAGTAGCGCAGCATCGCCTCGGTGATCTCGAAGTCAGCGATGACGCCGTTTCGCATTGGCCTTATCGCGATGATGTTTCCCGGAGTCCTGCCGAGCATCCTCTTGGCCTCTTCGCCGACAGCCAGGACATTGGATGTCCCTGCCTGAACCGCCACGACAGACGGCTCGCAGAGGACTATGCCCTGGTTCTTCAGGTATACGAGCGTCGTCGCGGTGCCAAGGTCGATGCCCATATCATTAGAAAAGAGACTCAAGGTCTCTTTATACAACTTCTGCACCGCGTCCATCGTCGGCTTTAAATTCATACCTTCGCTCCTTATTGGCTAATATTAACAAAACTGATATTGTTTGTCAAATTAAATCTCTTTACTCTCCTTAAGCTGTCAATGCGTCCAGCGTATCGAAGAAGCGCGGGAATGATTTTGAGACGCACGCGTCGTCGTCCAGCGAGCTTGAGCCCTTAGCCGCGAGCGCGGCTATGGTCATCGCCATGGCTGTCCTGTGGTCGCCGAAACTCTTCAGGCTGGCGCCGTGAAGCCGCTCGGCGCCTTTTATTATCATGGTATCGCCGTCAATATTTATATCCGCGCCCATATTTTTGAGATTGGAGGTTATCGATTCTATCCGGTCTGTCTCCTTGACGCGCAATTCTCCGATTCCTTTTATCACCGTCCTGCCCTTGGAAAGGGCCGCGATCACCGCGAGGATAGGGACTTCATCTATAATCGACGGCGCCGTCCCCGCGCTTATGGTGATGCCTTTTGTTTTCGACGACTCAACCATAATGTCTCCGACCGGTTCAAAGAGATCTCTCTTTTTCGAAATCCTGATCCTGACGCCCATCTTCTTCAACACGGGTATTATCCCGGCGCGGGTAGGGTTTATTGTGACTCTTCTTATGGTTATCCTGGATCCGCGAAGCATGGACGCCCCGGCTATGAAGAACGCGGCGCTGGAAATATCCGCCGGTATCGAAAAGGACTTTCCCGCGAGCTCTCTGCCTCCTCTTAAGGATATGATATTGCCCTCAACATCTATATCGGCCCCGAAGAACCTCAACATCCTCTCTGTATGGTCTCTGGACTTAACAGGCTCTTTTATTGTCGTCGTCCCCTTCGCGTACAGGCCCGCGAATAGTATCGCTCCCTTCACCTGCGCGCTCGGTATCGGCATAGAATATCTGATCGCAAGCGGTTTTCCGCCTCTTATAAATATAGGGGGGTGTTCATTATCCTCCGCCCTGATATCAACGCCCATCGACTTCAGCGGCTCTACAACCCTCCGCATCGGCCTCTTCAATAGGCCCGTATCGCCCGTCAGCACAGCTTCGAAACCCTGTCCCGCGAGTATGCCTGCCAAAAGACGCATGCTCGTCCCGGAGCTTCCCAGATATACAGGTTTCCCCGGCGCCTTCAGGCCTGTGAGCCCCCTCCCCTTTATAACAGTCGTTCCGGCGCGCGAACCTATCTTCACGCCCATGTCGCTGAGCGCTCTTATGGTGAAGCCGCAGTCATCGCAGTCCGGCACATTCTCGAGGCGCGTCTGGCCCATGGCGATAGCGCCTATCATAATCGCCCTGTGCGAGATAGACTTGTCCCCTTCCAGCTTTACATCTCCCCTGATATGGCCCTTAGGCTCAATGGTCCTTCCCATGCGAACACCTCTCGATCAATTTCTTCATATCATCCGGCGGTTCTGAATCGAATTCCATAAATTTTCCAGTACTTGGATGGATGAATCCAAGCGTCTTTGCGTGAAGGGCGGGCCTGGCGAACATGCCCTTAGCGCCGTATTTGTCATCTCCCAGAATAGGATGACCTATATATGCCATATGAACCCTTATCTGGTGCGTCCTGCCTGTCTTTAGGTTAACCTCGAGGAGTGTGCAATCTTCGAATCGCTTCAGCACTTTATATCTTGTCAAAGCATCCCTGGACTTCGCGAATACCACACCCATCTTCTTTCTGTCGCGCCTGCTCCTTCCTATCGGGAGGTCTATTTTTGCGTTGTCGAGCTCAATCTTGCCTTTTACAATAGCGACATAGGTCCTCTTTATCGAATGCGTCTTGAATTGATTGGCCAGGCCTCTATGCGCCTCGTCGTTCTTGGCTACAACAAGCAGTCCTGATGTGCCCTTGTCAAGCCTGTGGACTATCCCCGGCCTGGAGGCATCTCCTTCGCCGGATAGGTCTTTGGAATGCCCCACTAAGGCGTTCACCAATGTCCCGGACCAGTTACCGGGAGCCGGATGGACCACCATGCCCGCAGGTTTATTTACAACCAGAATATCCGCGTCCTCATATATGATATCCAGCGCTATCTTCTCGGATTTTATCCCCGAAGCAGACGGGGGAGGCGGGAACCTTACCTCTATCCGTTCTCCCTCCCTGACAATATAGTGCGCCTTACGGGCCCCGCCGTTGACAAGGACGCCGGAGTCCTTTATGAGCCTCTGGATAAACGAGCGCGACGGATTCCCTGGAAGGTTCAGGACCAAAAGCTTGTCCAATCTAAGGCCTTTCGCGCCGGCATCGGCTAGAAATGAGTATTCTTCCATCTGATAAAAAATATGATATAGGCCGATATCGCGGCCGCGAATACGACCGGGCTGATGACCTGCGATATCGTAAGATTTAAGAAGACAGGCGGATTATCGCCCCTGAAAAATTCTATAACAAATCTTTCAAGAGAATACAGGATCGCGTACGCCAAAAATATCTCTCCGGCAAAGCGCCGTTTAGTCTGCATGTATCGGAGCGCGATAAATAAACCAAGCAAAAGAAGCGATGAATATATTTGGGTTGGATGCCTGGGAAAGACATCTTCCGGGAAATATACCGCGAACGGAAAATTCCGCGCGGCCTGGCCTCCGTAACAGCACCCATTCAGGAAGCAGCCGATCCTGCCCAGGGCCTGCCCCAACGCGATATAGGGCGCGAACAGATCCGCCGTATTCCAGAACGAAATCACTTTTTTCGCGACGTATATAAGGGCGGCCGATACGCCGAATAGGAACGCCCCATACCAGACGAGTCCGCCGTGGGATATATAAAATACCTCTATGGGGTTCGATCTATAAAACCCGAGGTTCAGCAGGACATACAATATCCTCGCTCCAACAAGGCCGGCTATGAGGACGCAGAGCGAGATATCGACTACGCTCTCTTTCCTTAAGCCGAATTTATGCGCCTGAGCTGAGGCTAGATATACGGCGGTTCCGAAACCGGCGGCCACCATAAGACCGTAGGAATAGATGGCCAGAGGCCCTATCTTTAGGAGGATGGGATGCATGAGAAATATAGAAGTAACCAGTAACCAGTAACCAGTAACCAGAATCTGGTTTCTGTACTCTGGTTTCTGGTTTCTTTATGCTTAGTTCTTTCCTTCAGTATGCCTGCCGCCAGTAATATCGCGCCGATAGTGATCGCGCTGTCCGCTATATTGAAGACAGGCCAGACGCGAAAATCCAAAAAATCGATGACGCAGCCAAAGCGCAGCCTATCCGCTAAATTACCAATAGCGCCGCCGGAGATTAAGCCCAAGTATACGCTGGAAGCCATGTTTGTCTTCTTATAGAAAATGAAGAGCAGGATTAAGGCCGCGATGGCGGCAATATATGGAAAAAGATACGGCGGGCGGCTGAATAGTCCGAAGGCTATGCCTTTATTGAATACGAGGGTGATGTTAAATATATCCGGGAAGACAGGTATGGATTCCCCCGGGCTCATTCGATTGCATAAAATTATCTTGCTCAACCTATCGAGGCAGAAGACAGACGCGCCGATCGCGTACGGCATTATCTTCAGGAACTTTTCTCTTTTAACTTTTGGCATTCCAGGCAAAGCTCTGTATAGGGAATGGCATCGAGACGTTTCTTCAGTATCCTGCTGCCGCACTGCAGGCAGTTTCCGTAGGTAGAATCTTCTACGCGCTTCAGGGCTTCTTCGATGGCGAATAACCTCTTCTGCTCTTCTGTGGCCAATCCCATGGAGAAGTCTCTGTCATAATTGTCGCTTGCCATGTCCGCCATGTGGTAGGTATAACTGGACAGATCGCCTGCGGCATCCCGCTGGGATTTATTTATATTATCCTTCTTCAGGCTGGAGAGTTCGTCATTGAGCTTCGTTCTCTCTTTGATCAATAGATCCTTATAGCGCTTCACCTCCTGCTTGGTCATCTTCTTCGGTTTCACTATGTCCCCCAAATTTTGTCTTAGTTTCGTGTACGCAAAATTTGTCCCTCACCCGCCTAAGGCGCGAGAGGGACCTCTATATATTTTTAATACATCTCGAACATATTGCAGGATGCGCGGCATGCTCACCTACAGAGTCGCTCCAGTTCCAGCACCGTTCGCACTTTTTTCCTCTGGCGCGCTCTACCAGCACTGAAAGCCCGCCGGTCTGGCCGCGCCCGTCCAACTCGACTTCAGAAACTAGAAATATATACGGCAGATCGTCTTTGTACTCTTCTAAAAGCGCGATCAGGGTTTTATCCCCGGAAGATACAGTTATCCGCGCCTCAAGCGGGCTGCCTATCTTACCCTCCTGGCGCCTGGCTTCTAATTCTTTTAATACAACCTCTCTTGTCCTGATGATCCGATCCCATCTCGAGAGGAGTTTTTCATTGAACCATCGCCCATATACCGCTTCTTCTGCCGGCCATGCCTCCAGGTGAATGTTTGAGCTTTTGGATTTTAGCTTGACAAATCGCCACGCCTCGTCAGTCGTGAATGAAAGCACCGGGGCCATTATTTTCAAAAGGTTGACGAGAACTTCGTAGACCGCGCTCTGGCCGGATCTCCTTTCACGCGAATCGGCGCGAAAAGTATACATCCTATCCTTCAGAATATCAAGATAAATCGATGATACCTCATAGACGCAGAAATTGGATACGAGCCTGAATATCTTATGGAACAGATATTCATCGTAATACGCTGTCGCTTCTTTTACAAGGAGAGCGAGGCGGGCCAGCATCCATCGGTCCAGCTCCAGGAGGCCGTCATATCTTACATAGTCTGCCTCGGCATCGAAATCGTACAGGTTGCTCAAAAGGTATTTATATGTGTTTCGGATCTTTCTGTACGCGTCGGCTAATCTGGTGAGTATCTCATCGGAGAGGCGTATATCCTCCGAATAGTCGCTTGAAGCGACCCACAGCCGCAGTATGTCCGCCCCATATCTCTTCATCACGTCTTGAGGCGAGATGACGTTGCCGAGCGACTTCGACATCTTTTTTCCTTCGCCGTCTACCACGAATCCGTGGGTCAGGACGTTTCTGTACGGCGCCATGCCGTCTATCGCCGCGGATGTTATGAGGGAGGATTGGAACCATCCGCGGTGCTGATCAGAGCCTTCCAGATACAGGTCGCACGGATAATCCATGTCCTTATTTCCTTTCAACACTGCCTGGTGGCTGACCCCCGATTCGAACCAGACGTCTATGATGTTGTCCTCTTTCGCAAGGACGGCGGAGGAGCATTTTTTACACCGCATCCCTTTGGGGAGAAGTTCGGAGGCATCCTTCGAAAACCATGCATCGGACCCGTATTTTTCAACGAGTTTTGCCACGCCCTCTATGACCTTGGCATCCAATATGATCTCTTTGCAGCTCGGCTCCGCGCATTTGAAGGCCGCGATCGGGACACCCCAATACCTCTGCCTGGAAAGGCACCAATCCGGTCTGGTCTGGACCATGGCGGATATGCGCATGGCCCCTTGAGCCGGTATCCACTTTATATGGGATAGTATCGACTTCAACAACGAGCCGCGCAGCCCTTTATGGTCCACGTTCATAAAATACTGCTCTGTCGCGCGGAATATTATAGGCCTCCTGCATCTCCAGCAGTGTGGGTATGAATGGACGATATCCTCATGATAGAGCAGGCTGCCGCCTGATTTCAGCTTTTCAACAATCTCCTTGTTCGCCTTATACACATCTAAATTGCTGAATTCGCCGCACGTGGCGTCAAACTTCCCCTTCGAGTCGACAGGCATGATAACGGGCAGATTGTACTTCTTGCCTGTCAGGTAGTCTTCCTGTCCATGTCCGGGAGCTGTATGGACGCATCCGGTCCCCTCTTCAAGCGACACATAAGAGGCTAGCACAACCCTGGACGCGCGATCGATAAAAGGATGCCGGCACTCCATCCCTTCCAACTCCCTGCCCTTGAGAGTCTTTGTAAGGTGATAGTCTTTTATCCCGATCTTCTCGCAGACGGAGGCCGCGAGTTCTTTTGCCAGGACATATGAGCTGCCGTCTTTGGACTTTATAACGGCGTACTCGTAATCCGGATGGACCGTGATCGCGACATTCGCCAGAAGCGTCCACGGCGTTGTCGTCCAGATAATGAAGTAAAGATCGGAGTTCGGAGTTCGGAGTTCGGAGTTCAGGGTTCGGAATTTCACGTAGATCGATGGTGAGGTTTTATTCTCATACTCTACCTCCGCCTCGGCAAGCGCGGTCTCGCACGCCGCGCACCAGTTGACAGGCTTCAGGTCTTTATATATGTACCCCTGCTCGACCAGCCTTCCAAACGAGCGTATGACGTTGGCCTCATACCCTTGGCAAGAGTAAGGTAAGGGTTGTCCCAGTCGCCGAATACGCCCAATCTCTTAAACTGTTCTTTCTGCGTCTCGACATACTTCATCGCGTAGCCGGATGCCTTCGATCTAAATTCAAGCTGCCCTATGTCGTATTTTGTCATCTTCAATTCTTTAAAGAGCTGGTGCTCCACCGGAAGTCCGTGGCAGTCCCATCCTGGGATATACGGCGAGTCAAAACCGCGCATCGTTTTGTATTTTATGATTATGTCCTTCAATATCTTATTGAGGACGTGACCCATATGGATATCTCCGTTCGCGTAAGGAGGGCCGTCGTGAAGTATGAATTTCTTCTTTCCCTTTGATTTCTTCCGGATAAGGTCATACAGGCGCGCGTCCTCCCACCTCTTGAGCGTATTCGGCTCATGAGCCGGAAGGTTGGCCTTCATCGGAAAATCCGTCTTCGGCAGATTTAGAGTATTTTTGTAATCCATGATTAAAAATAAACCAGGTATAATCTTATTTCCCCCTCACCCTGCCCTCTCCCTATGCGGGCCTTCTCGCCCGCTAGGAAAGAGGGAAAAGGTGAGGGGGTTTAAAAACTGTCGTATTATCTTATATATTTACCGATTATGATATCGAGGCGTTTTTTAACGTCTGGCGAGATCGCCTCACGAGATGTCATTATGGCATTCTTAAGGGCGTGCCCGCATGCGCAGGACCTCTTATCGGGTATCTTCGCTATCGCCTCTTTCAATATCTTCTTCGATGTCTCCACATTTTTTAACAGATTTTGTATTATTATATCTACCGTAACGCACTCATTGCCCTCGCTCTCGTACCAGCAGTCATAGTCGGTTACACAGGCCAGCGTCGCGTAGCAGATCTCAGCCTCCCTGGCAAGTTTCGCCTCAGCCATATTTGTCATCCCGATAATATCCATACCCCAGCTCCTGTAAAGCGCTGACTCGGCCTTTGACGAGAACGCGGGTCCTTCCATATTTATATACACGCCCTTTTCGCGCATGGTCGCGCCAACACGCCTTCCGGCATCCACCAGGATTTTGGCGAGAACAGGACATACAGGCTCGGCAAACGCGATGTGGGCCGCTATGCCGTCTCCGAAAAACGTCATCTTCCGCGCCTGATTCGTCCTGTCAACGAACTGGTCGGGGACTACTATGTCAAGCGGCCTCAACTCCTTCTTCAGGCTTCCGACAGCGGAGACGGATATTACCGCGCTTGCCCCCAGCTTCTTCATGCCGTAGATATTGGCCCGATAATTCAATTCGCCGGGGAGGATATTATGGCCTCTACCGTGGCGCGGCAGGAACACAATCTCCCTGCCTTCCAATGCGCCGGTAGTATATTCGTCCGACGGCTCGCCGAACGGCGTCTTGACCTTTACTCTCCTGACGTCCTTTATACCCTTGATATCGTACAGACCGCTTCCGCCTATTATTCCAATCTTATCTTTCAGCATGCCGCGCTCACCTTCTCCTTTGACCTTTCCTGCGTTCTCATAACAATTTTGCCGCTAAACCAAAGAGCGATCTTATCAAAAAGAGTTTCAAAAACCATATCAATAAGAGCGCGAATATCGGCGAGATATCAAGTCCGACGCTGTAAAGAGGCGCAATCCTTCTAAGCGGCTCCAGCACGGGTTCTGTCGTTTTATACAGGAGTTGGACTATCGGATTATACGGATCAGGATTCACCCAGCTCAAAAGCGCCCTTATGATGATGAGCCAGTTCAAGATGGAGAGGCACCAGTCTAATATGGCAGCTACCGCGTTGATGAGATTTCCCGCGATGAACATGGTCTATCCCCTCGACAGCTCCTTCGCCCTGGAATGGGCTGAGCCAATCGCCTCTTTTATAATGTCCTTAAGGCCGCGGGACGCGAATATATTTAACGCGGCCTCAGTCGTTCCGCCCTTCGAGGCGACTTTCGCTATTAAGGACTCCGCCGGTTCACCGGTTGAATCCAGGACCCTGGCGCTTCCCAACGCGGTCTTTACAGCGAGCCTTCTTGCGTCAGCTTCAGCCAGCCCCAATTCCTTGGCGGCCTCAATCATGCATTCTACCAGATAAAAAATGTATGCCGGCCCGCTTCCGCTTATGGCTGTAACCGCGTCAATGAGGCCCTCCTCAATCACCAAACAATCGCCTATCGCTGACAGCAGGCCCTTCGCGGACTTCATGTGAGAGGCCTTGGCGTATCGTCCGGGGCAAATCGCTGTTATGCCTGCGCCTGCGATAGCCGGCATATTCGGCATTGCCCGTATAACCGGAACAGCCGTCTTCAATATCCCCTCAATATGGGCTGTGGTTATCCCCGCGGCGATCGATAAAATAAGTTTAGATTTTAATTTTAGACCCGATATCTCGAAGAGCGCCTTATCTATGTCATAAGGCTTGACAGCCAGGATGATTATCGAGGAGCCGGCTGCCACTGTCTTATTATCGCCTTGCGCTTTTATCCTGTACTTTTTTTGTATCTTCTTTAGTTTTACAGGATCCGCGTCACCGACTGTTATCATCCGACTTTTGCCTGCTAACGCGCGCAGTATCGCCTCACCCATATTCCCGCAGCCTATTATACCTATCTTTCGCGGCATATCACTCCTTGAAAATCGCGCTCCCTATTCGCACCATGTTCGAGCCTTCTTCGATCGCGACCTCAAAATCCTGGCTCATCCCCATGGAGAGCCATTTCATCTCCGCATTCGCGATATCCATGGAGGAGAGGACATCGAATATATTTTTGAGCCTCTTAAAATATACCCTTGCATCCTCCTGGTTCTCAACCAAAGGCGCCATGCCCATAAGCCCGGCTATATGTATATTAGGATATAAAGAGACCTCTTTTACAAAATTTGGCGCTGCGTCAGGCGCGACTCCAAACTTCCGATCCTCGCCTGATATATTCACCTCAACCAGTATATCCTGAATCTTTGATGCCTCTCTTGCCCGGCTGTCTATCTCCCGGGCCAGCCTTATGGAATCTACTGACTGGATCAACGAGAATATTTTTACGGCGTCTTTTACCTTGTTGGTCTGCAGGTGGCCGATAAGATGCCAGATCGCCTTATTGCCTATGGACTTATGTTTTATTACGGCCTCCTGGACCCTGTTTTCTCCCATGTCCGCAAGACCAAGGCCGATGGCCTCTTCAATCCTGTCCAGGTTCGCGTTCTTTGTTACGCATATCAGTTTTACGCTTTTTGCGTCTATCCCGCGCCTGCCGGCGGCGAGCTCTATTTTAGACCTGATCAAGGCCATATTTTTCGCTAACATGCGCCGTTCAAGATAACACAAAAGTCAAGAAAAAGCAAGGGCCTCGTGAAATTTTGTCAAGCCAAATTAGAAATGTCCTATAGTTACCAAAGTAGAAATGTCCGGTTTTTAGGTTTAAACCGTTAGTAGCAGCCCTTTTTCTTTTGGGGCGACCTTTTCTTTTTGTTGATACT
>JAHFGN010000017.1 GCA_023247415.1 Candidatus Omnitrophota bacterium | reverse complement strand
TCGCTCGGCTGGAGGCCCAGGCATGATTTCAAGGAGGCCTTGAGATTAACTGTGGATTGGTACAGGCAGAATGAGACGTGGTGGCGCGAGGGGTCGAATGCCTAAAAGACATAAAATATTAATAACAGGTGCGAGCGGGATGCTTGGGCGTGATCTATCTCAGGAGTTATCTTCGGAATTCGAGTTATGGGGTTTAGATATAGTAACCAGTAACCAGAAACCAGAAGCCAGAAAAAAACTCATTATTTGTGACATTTACGATAGGAATGAAACGATAAAGGCTGTCTCTACTGTCAAACCAGACATTGTAGTGCATACCGCCGCATGGACCGATGTAGACAGATGCGAACTCGACAAGAAAAAGGCATACAGGGTAAATTCAAAAGGGACAGAGAATATCGCGCTTGCCTGCAAGGCCTGCGATGCGGCGTTGATATACATCAGCACGGATTTTGTATTCGACGGCAGGAAGAAGAGGCCTTACAGGGAGGTGGACAAGACGAACCCTTTAAGTGTATACGCCTCCTCGAAGCTTGAGGGAGAGCGGGCGGTGAGAAAGGCATTAAAAAAATATTTCATTCTCAGGACGAGTTGGCTTTATGGGAGGCATGGGAAAAATTTTGTAGATACGGTACTCACGAAAGCTAAAACTGAAAAAATCTTGAAGGTTGTTGGAGATCAGATTGGCTCTCCAACATACACGAAGGATTTAGCAAAGGCGATTCATGCGTTGGTAAATACGATAGTAACCAGTAACCAGAAACCAGTAACCAGAAAAAATATTTACGGCATTTATCATGTCTCAAATTACGGGAGTGTATCATGGTATAGATACGCGAAGGAGATATTGCGGCTGGCGAGATCGAAGACAAGGGTGCTTCCAATATCTTCTACGGGATTGAATCGGCCGGCCATGCGGCCGGCGATGTCAATATTGGACAACGGAAAATTTATAAAATTTACTCACTTTAAGACGCGCCATTGGCGGGAGGCGCTGAAAGATTATCTGTTAAGGGGAGCGATATGTTAAAAGAATTGAGGCGCAAGATCTTAAATAAGAATGCAAAGATAGGCATAATAGGTCTGGGTTATGTGGGCCTGCCGCTTGCAGTCACATTCGCGAAGAAGGGTTTTAAGGTGTATGGCATAGACATAGACAAAGACAGGGTGGATAAATTAAATAAGGGGAATTCCTACATATTAGATGTGCCGTCGTCGGATATAGTCAGGGTCAAGAAGGAGAAGACCCTTACGGTGACTGATGATTTCAGCGTTATAAAAGAACTGGATGCCGTAGTTATATGCGTGCCCACGCCTCTCCATAAGACAAAAGAGCCTGATGTGTCATACATAGTCTCGGCTGTCGAGAATATTAAAAAATATATGAAGCGAGGCCAGATCGTCGTGCTGGAGTCCACGACATATCCCGGGACAACGGAAGAGGTCATGCTCCCCGTTTTGGAGTCAGGAGGCCTAAGGGAAGGGAAGGATTTTTATCTTGCCTTTTCACCGGAGAGGATAGACCCCGCGAACAAGAAATACGATACGGAAAATACGCCGAAGATAATAGGCGGCATATCCAGGGACTCGACGGAGATCGCCAGGGTCTTATATGAACAGGTTATAGATAATATTGTTCCTGTCTCATCGAGCAAGGTCGCGGAGATGGTGAAATTGCTGGAGAACACCTTCAGGATCGTAAATATAGGCCTCGTCAACGAGATAATGCTCATGTGCGACAAGCTCGGCATAGACGTGTGGGAGGTTATAGACGCGGCAGGGACCAAGCCCTACGGCTTCATGCCGTTTTACCCCGGCCCAGGGTGCGGTGGGCACTGCATTCCTATTGACCCGATATATCTTTCGTGGAAGGCGAGGGGGCATGGGTTTGAGGCGAGGTTTATAGATTTGGCGTCGTACGTCAATTCACAGATGCCTCATTATGTCGTCGAGAAGGCCTCAGGCGGCCTCAATGAGCACAAGAAGTCATTGAAGGGCTCCAGGGTTCTTGTCATGGGGGTGGCGTATAAAAAAGACGTAAAGGACCTTCGCGAATCGCCTGCCCTTGAGATCATAGATATCCTCAAGAAGAAGGGGGCTTTCGTCTCCTATTATGACCCGTACCTGCCGTTCCTCAAGTGGAACGGGATAGATCTGAAATGCGCCAAATTCGACAAAGATACAATTAGCGGCGCTGACTGCGTCATCATTGTTACAGACCACACGAATGTGGATTATAAATTCATCGCGGCGAATTCGAAGCTTGTCATCGACACGAGAAATGCCTTAAAGGATATAAAGCTTAGAACCAACATTATAAAGTTATAGGGATAGACTTATGCCGACTTATCTGGTAACAGGCGGGGCAGGTTTCATAGGCTCGAACATAGTGGAGGAGCTCCTCAGGCGCGGCGAGGCCGTTAAGGTCATAGATAATTTCATAACCGGCAAGAGAGAGAATTTAGCGCCGTTCCTGAAAAAGATAGAACTTATCGAAGGCGATATCAGGGATAGAAAAGCCCTGGAAGCGGCTTTAAAAGGCGCGGATTTCGTCATACATCAGGCGGCTCTCCGTTCTGTCCCGAAATCTGTCGAGGACCCTTTTACCACAAATGACATAAATGTCTTCGGGACGCTGAATCTCCTGGCGGCGGCGAAAGACGCGAAGGTGAGGAGAGTTGTCTACGCGTCTTCGAGCTCGGCCTACGGCGACGCGAAGAGATTTCCTCAGAAAGAAACAGATCTTCCGGTGCCCATATCGCCTTACGGCGTCTCTAAACTCGCGGCGGAGAACTACTGCGTCACCTTCGCCAGGACATTCGGCCTTGAGACCGTGTCGCTTCGATACTTCAACGTATTCGGGCCAAGGCAGAATCCGGAGTCAAAATATTCAGCTGTCATCCCGGCTTTTCTGTTCAAGATGATGAAGGGCGGGCATCCTGTCGTAGAATGGGACGGCAGGCAGTCGAGAGACTTCACCTATGTGGCGAATGTAGTTGAGGCCAATCTAAACTCGTGCGTTGTCCCAGGCATATCAGGCGAGGTCTTTAACGTGGCGTGCGGCGCCGCCGTATCGGTTATCGGCATAGTAAAGGCGCTCAATACAATACTGAAGACCGATATCAAGCCGGAGTACGCGCCAAAGAGGTCCGGCGATGTCCGGAAGACATGCGCGGATATCAAAAAGATAAAACGGCTCCTTGGGATGAAGAGGCTTATTCACTTTGCCGAAGGCCTAAGGCTGACAGTCGAATGGTTCAAGAATAGATGAAGAAGAGAGTTTTGATAACGGGCGGGGCAGGCTTCATAGGTTCGCATCTGTGCGATTATCTATTGGGGGAAGGCTATCATGTTATCTGCGCGGATAACCTGATAACCGGGACGATGAAGAATATAGAGCATCTCCGGGGGAAGAAAGATTTTAAATTTAAGAGACATGACGTAACCGAATACATCCGCGTAAAGGGAGGGCTGGATTATGTGCTCCATTTCGCCTCTCCTGCCAGCCCGGTAGATTATCTCAAATACCCAATACAGACATTAAAGGTGGGTTCTCTCGGAACGCACAACGCCCTCGGGGTCGCGAAAGAGAAGAAGGCAATATTCCTTCTCGCTTCAACGAGCGAGGTATACGGCGATCCTCTCGTCAACCCGCAGCCGGAAAGCTATTGGGGCCATGTTAATCCCGTAGGCCCCAGAGGATGTTATGATGAAGCAAAGCGATTCGCCGAGTCCATAACTATGGCGTACCATCGGGCCCACAAGATGGATACGAAGATCGTGCGCATCTTCAATACCCATGGCCCGCGCATGCGGGAGGATGACGGCCGGGTGATTCCGAACTTCATAACCCAGGCGCTTAAAGGCGCTTCCATGACTATATACGGAGACGGCTCACAGACGAGGAGTTTTTGTTATGTATCGGATATGGTTGAGGGGATTCACAGGCTGATGAACTCTAAAATAAATGACCCCGTGAATATAGGCAACCCCGCCGAGCGCGCTATCTTAGAAATAGCTAAGATCATAAAAGGACTCACCGGCGCCGAATCCAAAGTTATATTCAAGACCCTGCCTGTAGACGACCCAAGGGTGAGGTGCCCGGATATATCGAAGGCGAAGAAATTTCTCAAATGGACCCCAAAAGTCGGGCTGGAAGAAGGCTTAAAGGCGACTATAAGCTACTTTAGGGCGAAGAACTATAATGCCTAAGGTAAGCGTTATCCTGCCCGCCTATAACTGCGCGAAATACCTTTCAGATTCTCTCTCCAGCGTCCTCTCCCAGACATTCGGGGACTTAGAGGTTGTCCTTGTTGACGATGGCTCTACCGACGCTACGGAGGCCCTGGTCGCCGAACGCTTTCGCGACCCCAGGATCCGCTATATAAAGCAGGAACATCTTGGGTTGTCGTATTCAAGAAATCACGGCATAGATAAGGCCATGGGGGAGCTGGTCGCCTTTATAGACGCGGATGATATCTTTCTGAATAACAAGATAGAAAGGCAGGTCTTGGCTTTTGAACGACATATGGGAACAGAGGTTGTCTACACCTCCGAGAAGTACTTCTACGGCGGCAATAAAGACGCGCTGGTGGAGTCGCCGCACGAAAAGCTGTCCGGGGATCTCTTATTTTTCCTAAAGAGAAGCAACTTTATACATATATCAACAGTCATGGCAAGACGCTCGACTGTCAAGGATATCAGATTTGATCCGGCCTTGAAAAGCCACGAGGACTGGGACTTCTTCCTCAAACTGTCAGCGCAGGGGAGGCGGTTTTTTTGCCTGCCCGAAGCGCTTTCGCTAATTCGAATCAGGCAAAAGAGCATGACGGCCGAAAGCTCTGTCATGGACTCTTCGCGCGCGATAGTTGGTGAACGGGCTAAAGAGCTCTGGAATGACCTCAAGAGGGGCATAGGTATGGCCTCACATGAAGGGATATCGTCACTATCGCGTTACCTCTGGCTAAAGGCAAGGGCCGGGCTATTAAATTTTCCTAATGCCCCCCGCTTCAACAGGCCCACTCTCTTTAATAAATAGGGACAATAAATGGGGATAAATGGGGACAGGCTACCTTTCCTTCCATTTCTATTGCGGAAAAAGTAGCCTGTCCCAATCTTGCTAATCATTGACAGATATTATATAATTATGATAATATTACCATATTGCGAAATACACGAAGGCAACTTTTTAAGTATTACCTTTTGAGAAAGGCGGCGCATGAAGATTCCCATATTAGACCTGAAAAAGCAGTATAAGGGTATTAGGCTTGAGGTTGATCGCGCCTTGCGAAAAGTCATGGCTGAACAGGACTTCGTCCTTGGGAAAGAGCTCGACACCCTGGAGAAAGAAATAGCCTCTTACTGCCATACGCGATATGCCGCGGGCGTTGCCTCAGGAACAGACGCCCTCATCCTCGCCTTGAGGGCGCTTGGCGTAAAAGAGGGCGATGAAGTCATCACAACGCCATTTACCTTCTTCGCGACAGCAGAGGCCGTATCCATAGTAGGCGCAAGGCCTGTCTTCGTGGATATAGACCCAAAGACGTATAATATGGATCCCGGCCTCATCGAAGATAAGATAAGCGATTCCACAAAAGCGGTCATAGTCGTCCATCTATACGGCCAATGCGCGGATATGGACCCGATAATCGCGATAGTGAAAAGACATAATCTAAAGATCATTGAAGACTGCGCGCAGGCTGTCGGCGCCGCCTATAAGACAAAGAGGGCCGGATCCATGGGTGACGCAGGCGCCTTGAGCTTCTTCCCCAGCAAAAATCTGGGGGCCTTTGGAGACGGCGGCATGGTGGTTGCGAATGATTTGGCCCTGGCAGAGCGGGTGAGACTGCTTAGAGCCCATGGCAGTCCAGGCAGATATATCCATACGATGATAGGGACAAACTCCAGGCTGGACAGCATGCAGGCGGCAGTCTTGAGGGTAAAGCTTAAATATCTCGATGGGTGGCTTAAGACTAGAAGAGAAAACGCGGAGTATTATAACAAAAATTTAAGCAGCCTTCCTCTGGAGATCCCGTATGTCCCGGATGCCAACGTCCACACATACCATCTGTATACCTTGCGCGTCAGGGAGGGTTCAAGCGAACTCATAAGATTTTTGGCCTCAGCAGGCATAGAGGCGAGGACCTATTATCCTGTGCCGCTGCACCTGCAGGAATGCTACGCCTCATTAGGATATAAGAGGGGCGATCTGCCCGAAGCCGAAAAGGCCGCGCAGGAGACATTATCTATTCCAGTTTATCCCGAGATGACTCTTAAAGAGAAGGACTTTGTCATAGCGGCGATAAAGGATTTCTTTTAAGAAGAAATAACACATGGATAAGAGAGTTCTGCTGCTGAAGGTAGAAAACGAGAACGTATATAATCCTCTTGGCCTCTTATATGTAGGCTCCTATCTGAAGAAGCACGGTTATGACGTGGAATTGGAAATAATCCCGGGCGCCTCTTTTTCCAGAAGTTCTTTTCTGGAGGAGAAGGCAAGGGCCATAGCCGGCGGGAGATATTTATTTGTCGGTTTCTCTGTCCTGACAGGGCCGCAGACGAAGTTTTCGGCGCTCCTTTCAAAGAAGATAAAAGAATATAACAGGGATGTCCCGATTGTCTGGGGCGGGATACACCCTTCCCTGATGAAGGCCGAGACGCTGAAAGAAGAGTATGTAGACATAGTCGTAGTAAATGAAGGAGAAGAGACAGCCTTAGAGCTGGCGCAAGCCTTGAGCCGCGGCAATGACATAACTCATGTTGACGGCATAGGATATAAAACGAATGGCCGGACCGTCTTCAATAAGGGGCGGGCCCTGATAGAGGATCTGGACACCCTGCCCGTAGACTGGTCGCTGATCGATATGGACAAGTGTATATTTGAAGTCCAGGGCAGGCGCCTGAAGGGCTTTATATACCTGACATCAAGGGGATGTCCGTACGACTGTTCATTCTGCTACAACCGCGCCTTCAACCAAAGGAGATGGCGCACCCATTCCATAGACCGGGTTGTCGGAGACATAGAGCAGCTTAAGAAAAGATTTAACGTGGAGACTGTGGCGTTTATGGACGACCACTTCTTTGTAAATAAAAACCGCTCATTCGAGATATTATCGAGGATGAGGGATCTTGATATCAGCTGCGCTGAATTTCTACTGAGGGTAGACGAAATAACCGAAGAGTCCGTAAAGAGACTGGCCTCACTTGGCGTAAAGAGGATATTCATAGGCGTTGAATCTGGAAATGACAGGGTCCTCGCTCTCATGAAGAAAGACACCTCCCGGGCCATGATAATTGAAAAGTTCAGGATCCTGGCGCGCTACAGGGACCTCGCTATAAACTGCGCGATGATCATCGGATATCCCACGGAGACGATGGAAGAGATAGAAGAAAGTCTTGACCTCGGCATAGAATTGTCCGGGATGATACCCGGCATCGTTGTTACATATCAGACATTCCTGCCGTTTCCAGGCACCGATGCCTACGACCTGGCGTTAAAGGAAGGATTCAGGCCTCCGGACAGGACAGAAGACTATGAAGTATTCGACACGTTCGGAGCCCGCCTGCCGCTCACATGGCTTCCCTGGGCGGACGAACGGACCAGCAAGATATTCTATAGAATAGACAAATACGGCAAACTCCTTACCCATTCGGATAGCACGTCTATCATAAGGACTATCTCGAAGAAGCTCTTGTATCACTTAGCTGTCTTTCGACTGAAACACAGATTCTTCGCCTTTCCTTTTGAGATATCGGTGCTGTTTAGATTTAACAGATACTACAACCCGGAATGCAGGATATGAAGCCTTTTATCGATAGGGCAATGCGGGAGGCCGGGGAAGAAGAGCCGTGGGACGGCTATTATATGACCAGAGGCGGCGAGATGGAAAAGGCGCTTGAATTTGTGTCCGTGCCTGACTTGGGCCGCGTCCTGGACATAGGCTGTGGGAATGGATTCACTTCCTTTATTCTGTTAAAGAGGGCAAAGAAGGTTGTCGCAGGCGATCTATATGCGCCTGATGCGAAAAAACATTCACTCGGCCTGAATGCGGCCAGGAGGTTCCGCTCAAGATTCGGTATACGGGATATGCCATTAGTCGGCGCGTCGATAAAAAAACTCCCCTTTAAAAACGGCGTCTTCGATACTGTCTTCGCGGCGTATGTCCTGCAGTATCTCAAGGACAGGCGGCTCGCGCTCGGAGAATTAAAGCGGGTGACAAAGGAGGATGGCCTGATCATACTGATGCTGCCTAATTTCTTAGAGCGCGTCTGGGCCTTCTTCCAATACTATATCTATCTGGCCATAAAGGCCGCCGGGTTGATGATAAATCCACGAGGCAAAAAAGGTGTATCGGATGGGATTGAAAAATTAAGCAAGAACTACAGCTATTTCCCGTTTCCGGGGCCGCACGGCGCGTATAGAACCGGCGCGCAGGAGCTCGTGAGGCATCTGCCTGCCTTGTGGAATAAAGAGTTTAAAGAAAACGGCTTCAGAATCAGGAGATCTTTCACCACAACATTCGCGCCGTATCCGCTGCTTCTGACCGTTTCTTTAAAGCTGGCTTCGATCGTGTCCCGATCGTTCGAAGGCCTGACGAGATTCTTGGGTGCGAAGCCTATTATAAAATATCTTGGGTATAATTATTGCGTAGTCTTAAAAAATGACTAAGCCGGATCTATATTTAGTGATTACGATTGATACGGAGGCGGACCATGACAGCCGATGGTTCAAGTCAAGGCCATTGACGTTTAAGGCTGTAACAGAGGCGATACCGGATGCGATAGCGCCTCTCTTCAGGCGGTACGGCGCAGTCGGCACATATATGCTCTCCGTAGAGGTGTTAGAGGATGACGGGGCGGTTAAGATGATAAAGTCCCTGGAAGGGCCGCATGAATTGGGCAGCCATCTTCATCCTGACTATATAGCGCCTGATAAAAAGTATTCGGAATACGGCGGCACATACGCGACAGAGTTCTCCAACAACTCTCCCCCGGAGATAGAAAGAGAAAAACTGCGCTCCATCACCGACCTATTTAGAGAGAGGATAGGCTATCCCCCGAGAGTCTATAGAGGCGGGAAATTCGGTTTTGGCCGGAAGACCGCGGAGGCCCTTATGGACTTAGGGTATACGGTGGATACGAGCGTGACGCCGCGTGTTTCATGGAGGGCAATAGGAGGCCCGGATTTCAGAGCCTGCGCCGATCAGCCGTATTTTATAAAATCGGCGGATGCCGGGAAGCGTCTACTAGAGGTCCCGGTATCGATCGCCTATCTCAACGGGATAGATAGAATTTTTAATAGGCCCGCGTGGCTCCGGCCGTCTTTTGGGGAACTAAAGAGGATGAAGGCGCTCATCGATAATTTTTTAGAAAGATACAAAAAGGAGCGCTCAATAGTCCTGAACATGATGTTCCACAACGTGGAATTTTATCCGAACGCGAGCCCATACACGAAGAATCGAGATGATTGCGCTAGACTCCTGCTTAGGCTGGAGGAGACGATTAAATACTGTAAGGCCATAGGCGTCAAGTTCGTAAAACTGTCCGAGATAAATGACATTTTTAAAGACTAACATAATAACTCTGGCCTCAAAGATGATATGCCTGGCGTCAACGCTGTTCATATCGGTCTATATAGCGCGGTTTCTGGGGCCGTTCGCCAAAGGGGCCTACTATCTCCTGGCGCAGATAGTCTCGATCCTGGCGACGCTGTCGCTATTTGGAATCGATACGGCTGCCATCTATTGTCTGGGCAAAGGCGCTCCGGCCAGAGGGACTACGCTGATCTCAAGTTTCATAACTGTAGTATCAGGCGTTGCGGTGGCGTGGGCCCTGTTCGCGGCAAGGGCCCACTTCTTGAAGAATATCCTGTCCGGGATAGATCCCCGTTATCTTATCCTCATCGCTCTTGCGATACCGTTCATGGGGCTCGTGAGGTTGTACAGCGCGATAGTGATGGGGTTTGGCAGATACATTGCCTTCAATATCCTTAATATAACGCTCTTTCTTGCATTGGCGGCGGGTTTTGTCGGCCTTGTAATATTCGCAAAGATGGGCTTAGCAGGCGCGCTTATAAGTTTCGCGCTCGCGTACTTTATAATGTCTTTTATATATCTTATTGTCATTTTGAGTTCCAGGGTGATGCGTGAGACCGATAAAGCCGGCGGCGTGGATGTGAAGGGCTTATTGAGTTACGGCGCGAGAATATTTTTGGTCCCGGTGCTCTTGCTGATCTTATACCGGATAGACTCGTTTTTCTTAAGTTACTGCATAAACGCCAAAGCGGTTGGGTTCTACTCTGTCGCGCTTTCGCTCGCGGAGCTCCTGTTGTTTATCCCGGAATCTACGGGGACGATACTGTTCCCCAAGCTCGCGTATACCGCTTCGGCTGATGTAGATAGAAAATTCGTATCCATCCTGAGAGTCTCCATAGTGATAACAGTTGTCGGGGCGGGGCTATTCTTCGCGGGGATCAGATATGTCCTGCCGCTCGTCTATGGAAGGCTTTATCTTGAATCTGTGCCCCTGGCGAATATCCTGCTCCCGGGGCTTGCGGCCATGTCGACCTATTATCTCTTCGCCTCGTACTTTCAGGCGATAGGAAGGCCGGGGCTTGTAAGCGCTGTTTTGGCGGCGGTCTTATTGGAGAAGGTTCTTTTATGCGGGCTCCTGATCCCGCGATATGGCGCAGGCGGCGCGGCTATGGCCGCGACAATATCTTACTTAAGCTGCTTCGCGATATTTTTATGGATATTCCGGAAGAGGGCAAAATTCGCCGTATCGGATATCCTCATGCTGAAGGGTTCAGATTTGAATTTTATTTTTCGATTTTACAAACATCAGGATACATAAGTATTCAGGCACCCTGCTTAAAGCAGGGTGCCTGGATTGGGTCTAAAGACGTAGAGTGTCCCGTGAGCAAGGCAGGGTGAGCACCGTTAGAAATAAAATTTCTAACGGGGTGAGGGGAAAAATATGAAAAGGAAGATACTGTTCGTCGTGCAGGACCTTGAGATGGGCGGCGCCGAGCAGCTCAAGTTCACGATCGAGAAGTATATCGATAAGAATAGATACGAGACCATATATTGCTGCATCAGGAATATAGGAACGATAGGCGAGGAGATAAAAAAGCGCGGCGGGAATGTGATATGCCTGAACGCCACGGACAATTTCTACAATCTCACGGCGACGTATAAATTGTATAGGGTCGCGAGGTGCCTCAAGCCCGATATAATCCACAGCATGCTCTTCAACGCCAACTTTCATGCCAGGCTTGTGGGCGCGCTGACCCATATACCTGTTATCATAGAGGAGCACGGTCTTTATGTCTGGAAGAAGTGGTACCACATACTGTTCGATAAGCTCCTCGCAAAGCGCACAAAAAAGGTAATTGCCGTTTCAAACAGCGTAAAAGATTTTTTGATAAATCAGGAAGAGCTGGATCCGGATAAGGTCATCGTCGTTTACGATTGCGTAGACCCGAATTTTCTGAAGACAAAGACGACGAGGGCTGAGGAAAGAAGCAGGCTATCCGTACAAAATGACGCGTTTGTCATAGGCACAGTCGGCAACTTAAGAGAGGAGAAGGGCCACAGGATACTTTTACACGCGCTGAAGCAGGTCCTTGTGGAATATCCGGATGTAAAATTGTTTATCGTAGGGGACGGGCCTTTGTACGAATACCTCCAGGAGCAGTCTTCAAGGCTGAAGATAGAAAGCTCTGTCTTGCTCTTAAAGAAGAGATCGGATATATCCGGTTTTCTCAAGGCGCTCGACCTGTTCGTGCTTCCGTCTACAAGCGAGGGCCTCGGCATAGCGTTGATAGAGGCGATAGCGGCCGGCCTGCCATGTGTGGCCAGCAACGTCGGAGGCATAAAAGAGATAGCGAAAGGGGCAAAAAATGTTTGCCTGGTAAGGCCTAATAATCCGCTTGAGCTGGCGGAGGCAATCGGCGAGGAGATTGAAAGGGTGAAGAGGACAAAAGGCGATAGGGCTTTTTTACAGGAACCTGGCCCAAGGCCCATATTTACGCCTCAGGTCTACCTGGCCAATCTCGAGCATATATATAATGGTGTATTGGCGTAAGATGGAAAAATCTCTATCTGTAATAATACCAGCGTATAACGAAGAAGCCAGAGTAGGCAGGACGCTAAGGCATATAAATTCCTATCTCTCGGAGCGATACCCAAAATTCGAGATCATCGTCGTGGACGACGGAAGCGCGGATGGGACAGCCGAAGTGGCGGCTGATTTCAGCAAAGGGTCAGCCAATGTGCGGCTCATAAAAAATGATACGAATCGCGGTAAAGGATATTCCGTAAGAAAAGGCGTGCTGGCCTCTTCAGGCGGCGTAGTTGTGTTCAGCGACGCGGATGAATCGGTCCCGATATCCGAATTGCCGAAGTTCATTGACGCTATAGAAAAAGGCGCGGATGTGGCCATAGCCTCGAGAGAGCTCTCAACTTCAGATATTATAAAGAAGCAGGCTGCCTGGCGCCGGACTATGGGCAGGGTATTCAACCTGTTTGTCCGGATGGCGGCGTTTGGCGGGATCCCGGACACCCAGTGCGGGTTCAAGTGCTTCAAGCGGGATGCGGCGCTGGATCTCTTTCGGGAACAGAGGCTGGAGGGCTTCGCGTTCGATGTCGAGATATTGTATCTGGCCAGACTTAAAAGGTATCGCGTTGAGCAGATCGGTGTTCAATGGATAAATTCTCCGAACAGCAGGGTAGGCCCGATTCGCGATTCGATGGATATGCTGCGGGAGCTGTTTCGCATAAGGCGTCTGCACAGGGATAGTTAAAAATGTCAAGAAAGATAATATATCTGTTACTGATCCTCGCGATCGCGGCCGGGCTGCGTCTTCATGCCGCGGTCACGACCCATGAAGCGCCAAGAGATGACGCGTTGGAATATGATATATTGGCGCAAAATCTCTCATCAGGCAGGGGATATGTCGGAGCTCTTGGGGCGCCAACATCATTCAGGCCGCCCTTATACCCCTTTCTCCTGGCAGCGTTATATTCTGTATTTGGCCATTCCTATCCTGCGGTAAGGCTTTTCCAGGCATGCCTGGATACGCTGACAGTATTTTTGTTATATTTAATAGGCCGGCGTATCCACTCTGAAAAAGCCGGGCTTCTGGCAGGGCTGTTCGCAGCTGTCTATCCGAGTTATGTGATATTGACGAAGTTCCTCTTCACCGAGACGCTGTTCACGTTTCTCTTGACGTTATCAGTCTTTCTTTTTTTAAAGGTGCGCGGTCTCAAGTCCAAAACAGCGCCTATTTTCCTTGGACTGACGCTTGGGTTTTTGGCATTGGCCAGATCGACCGCGATGCTGCTTCCGGCAGCCTATATCCTGGTTTTGCTCACCAGCATATCGCGTGATAAGCATAGACGCGCGTTGTATTTTTCTGGGCTGCTGCTGCTGGCATATTCTGTGACGCTCGCGCCATGGAGCTTGAGAAATACCGTACTCCACGGAAGGCCTGTGCTCATATCGTTAAACGGCGGACTCAACTTCTACCAGGCCGCGAGCCCAAAAGGCGGAAAGATATTCGGTTTGGTGCCGTCCGATGAGAATATGCAAAAGGCGAAGGCAATCGCGAATGAGGCGGAGCGGGACTCGTTCCTATTTTCTAAGGCTGTGGAGAAGACCTTCCGCAATCCGCTTCTTGGGGTCAAATTGGCCGTCATGCGCGCTGGCTTCTACTGGGGATTCTTTGACTGGGAGGTGCAGACCGGAAGAGAGTACAACTATCTATACGGTTTTGCGCTGCCATTTTTTCTCGCTGGGCTCGCTGCGTGTTCGAAAGATGTTAAGCGATTCGGGATTTTATTGAGCGTGATCGCGTATTTCTTTCTTATCATATTGGTGTCGCAGGGGACCGTGAGGTATCGTCTGCCTGCGGACGGATGTCTTTTCATAATAGCCTCCTGCGTGATAGTAGATATTGTAGAAAAGGCGAAAAATAAAGCGGCAAGGCTGTCTTGCATAGCGGGATGGTTTTTCGCCAACTATTGGCTCTTTGTGAATTCCGGCCTTGCCAGAGAATTCTTAAAAGGCCTCATGCGGAGGATTGGGATCTGGTAGATGGAGACTAAAAGACGCGTGTTATATATTTCATATGACTGCATCCTGGAGCCGCTGACGGCATCGCAGGTCCTGCCGTATTTGAAGGGCCTGGCCAGGGACAACGATATATTTCTTCTGGCATTCAACAAGCGCGATGTGAGCGAGGCGCGCCTTTTCGATATTGCCGCAAGATATGGCCTTAAGGGTGCCTTCGGCTTGAGATACCACAAAACCCCAACGCTTCCGGCCACATGTCTTGATATAGTATGCGGGATAACGAAATGCGCCTCTATAATCAAAAAATATGACATATCTCTTGTCCACGCCAGAAGCTACGTGGCATGCGCCATAGCCTTTGCGTTAAAAAGGCTGTGCGGGACGCCGTATATATTCGATGTGAGGGGCCTATTGGCGGATGAGAGGGTTGAGGGCGGCGATTGGAAGAGGAGTTCTCTTACCTACGGAATTGTAAAGTTCTTCGAGGTCCTTATGTTAAGAGAATCATCCAAGGTCATCCTTCTTAGCTATCGCGGAGTGGATGCGCTTGAGGCCATCGAGAAAGGCTCAAGGGCCAAGACAACAGTAATCCCGACATGCGTCGACACAGAATCCTTCGCTTCTCGGCCGTCTTCATATATGGGCGATGGGCCCTTAAGACTTATCTATATAGGTTCCCTTGGGACATGGTATATGCTGCCGGAGATGTTGGATTTTTTCAAGATCGCGAGAGAGATTGTTGGGGATGTCAAGTTTCTAATCCTCACATGGTCTGATCCGGCTTATGTGTTGAAGACGGCTCAAGATAAAGGCCTCGGAAAAGACGCGATAGAGGTCAGGAGGGAGTCCCATGACAGGATCCCCTCATATCTTGCCGCCAGCGATGTGTCAATATTTTTTATACGTCCAACTTTCTCCAAGAGTGTTTCCTGTCCTACAAAATTTGCTGAATCCTTAAGCGCGGGGCTGCCGGTCGTGACAAATTCAGGGATAGGGGATCTGGACTATTTTATCAACAGGTATTCTGTGGGAGTTGTCATAACCGATCTCCATGAAGACGGATATAGAAAGGCCGCCAGGGACATCGTAGGGATGCTTAAAGACCGTAATGGCCTTTCGGAAAGATGCCGCAGTCTGGCGCTTGGTGAATTCTCGCTTGAATCCGGCGTTGAAAGATATGAGAAAGTTTATGAGTCTATAATACCCCCTCACCCTGCCCTCTCCCCCTTTAGGGGGAAAGGGTAGGGTGAGGGGGAAGGACTTAATCAGAACTCACATGAAGGCCACAAGAGTATTATTCATAGTGCCGTATCCATCGGAAGGCGCCAGCAACAGGCTGCGTGTCGAGCAATATCTCCCTTTTCTGGAAAAGGAAAGCATCTCTTATCGCGTCCGGCCTTTCGTTGGAAGAAGATTTTACAGGATCCTGTACGCGAAGGGCCGCCATTTAACAAAGGCCTTCTACTTTCTCTTGGCCATTATCAATAGGCTCCTCGATATTTTCAGGGCGTTCAAATTCGATGTTATATTTATACACAGAGAGGCGCTTCCTATAGGGACGGCGTTTATCGAAAAGATATTTTCAATGACCGGGAAGAGGATCGTATTCGATTTCGATGACGCCATATTCCTGCCGAATACCAGCAGGACCAATAACTATATAGAGCTCCTCAAAAATCCGAATAAGGTCTCGGAGATCATGGGCTTAAGCGGCTGCGTCATCGCGGGAAATGAGTATCTGATGGAATACGCGAAGAAATTCAATAGAAACGTTGCCATCATACCCACCCCGATAGATACCAAAAAATATACACCGTCCAAAAGCGGTCCGGGGCGAGACGGCGTCACAATAGGATGGGTAGGCAGTTTCACGACGGGCATCTATCTGGAGGCTTTTAGGCCGGTCATGGAAAGGCTGAAGGCGCGATACCCCCGCCTGAAATTTAAATTCGTGGGCAACTGGACTGGCTCAGAAGACAGGATAGACGGCGCGGAATACAAGGAGTGGACCCTCGACGACGAGCTTGAAGATATCCGGTCGTTCGACATAGGCATAATGCCCATGCCGGATGATATGTGGACCAAGGGTAAATGCGGTTTCAAGATAATACTGTATATGGCGTGCGCCATACCCGTAGTCTCATCGCCGGTCGGCGTGAATAAAGACATCATAGCCGACGGCGTTAACGGCTTTTTGGCGAATACGCAAGGTGAGTGGTTTGAGAAGCTCTCGGGGCTCATCGAAGACCCTCACTTTAGACGGCGCGTGGGGGCAGCGGGTCGAAAGACGGTTGAGGAGCGCTACTGCGTGTCGCGCACAGCCCCGCTGTTCATAAAGGCATTGAGCGAACCATGATAATCGCGGATTTGATAAAGTCTCTATTTTCCTTCGCGGCGCCTTATCTGGCCTTTGGCGTTTTGGCGATTTTGACGGCTGTTTCTATATTCAGGACGGCGCCTGAATCGGACAGGAAATTCCTCATCTATGTATTCGCGCTCAGCATGATTATCAGGTGCTACATGTCTATTCTCCTGACAAACATAGCGTACATGGATGACCATAATGGGTTCGTCTCAGGCGACGACAGGCTCTATTCGCTCACCGCGCTGGATATAATAAAAGATATTAAGGCAGGGACATTTCAATATAAACTCGTGTGGTTTGGGATGAATCTATACACGTATATATTGGCCGTCTTCTACAGCGTCTTCGGCTTTAAACTGGCCGCGTCGAAATTCATAAACTGCTATATAGGCGCGATGATTCCTATAATGGCATATTTTATAAGCGCAAGGATAGCGGATAGGCGCGTTGGAAGGCTTGTTTCCGTCATCTGCGCCTTATATCCGTCTTTTATATTCTGGTCTACCCACAACCTGAAGGAGCCGCTCATGTCCCTGTTGTTGTGTGTCGGCGTCTGGCTGCTCATCAAGGCCATTTCTCGAGGGTTAAAGACATTCGATGTCCTCATATTTATGATATTTTCATTCATGATACTGAATCTTCAACTGATGTATGGTTACCTCATAGGGATGATCGCACTAGTCGTCTTCTATTCATATTGCAGCAAGACCTTCAGGAGGATAGGCGCCATTTCGCTGGCGGCCATAGCTTTTGTTATATTGTGGCGAGAAGGCATATCGTTAAAGTTTATCCTCCAGGCGGAACACCACCAATGGGATATGGCTATTGCCGGCACAACGGGTTACCGCATATACACAAACAACTTTTTAGAGAATTTGACAAAAGGGCATCTTGATATCCCGGCATTTATCGCGATATATCTAAAGGGAGCGGCATACTTTTTATTTTCGCCCTTTCCGTGGAGAATCCAGACGCTTGGTCAATTCTTCGTGCTTCCCCAGATCGTGGCCTGGTATGCGCTCTTTGCCTTTTCACTCATCGGGGCCGCGAGGACATTCAAAACCAAACCGTCCGAGACGATCGCGCTCATCAGCTTTATGACAATAGGCGTATCTATCTGGGCGCTTACAGAGGGCAATGTAGGAGCCGCGTTCAGGCACAGGGACCATTTCAGCGCGATAATATTTATATTTGCGGCGATCGGTATACAAAACGCCATTACGAAGGCTGGCATGTCACGATGAGAAAACATAAGCTTATTATATTTTCACTCATTTTTGCGGTATGTCTGACAGCGCTTAATATGCCTGTGCCCACAAGGCAGGGCGTAAACTACAGCGTGCGCGTGTACAAGATCCCCCTGTATATCAAGATCATGGAATTCATCGACAGGGATTACAGGTACAGGCGGCTGTCTTTAGAGATAACATCGGGTAAAAGAAGCGAGAAAGAAAAGGTTATGGCTGTCCTGGGATGGGTGAGGTCCAGCATCAAGACCGATTTTCCAGGGGGGTGGCCCATATACGACGATCATATCTTGAATATCATCATAAGGGGGTATGGGGCGTCTGACCAGATAGCGGACGTATTCACAACCCTTTGCGCGTATTCAGGACTGCCGGCCGGATGGGCCAGGATAATCTCGCCGGACCAAAAGCGAAGCCTCGTCTTATCGCTCGTGAAGTTCGATGGGAGGTGGCGCGTGTTCGACGTATTCCGGGACATGTGGTTCATCAATGACGAAGGAGACGTTGCCTCCACCGATGACATCCTGGCGCACAGATATAAGAAGGCCTTAACGGCGGGTTCCGACTTTGATTATGAGGAGTATTTCAAGAATATGGAACAGTACATAAACGGCATTACACTAAGGCCCAAGAAGCAGATGCCGCTTCAGAGGATCATGTATGAGGCATCAAATCTCTTCAAGGACGAACAATGAGCAGCGTCGCCAAAAATTCTATAATAGTAACCATATTCAACATAGCCGGAACGGCGCTTGTCTTTGTAAGCAACATCATCATAGCGTATAAATTCGGCGCGGGGAAAGCGATGGACGTCTATTTCGCCGCGACTACGGCCCCTTTTTTCGTCATGACAATATTGTCCATGACGCTGAGTTTCACGTTTATACCTATATTCACCGCGTATGAAAAAAACGAAAAGCAAGATAGGTGGGAGATAGTGAGCAGTTTCATCAACTCGAGCCTGGTCCTGACAACCGTCATCTGCGCGGCCGGCATGATCTTCTCGAGAAAGATCATGTCCATTATCACGCCTGGTTTCAGCCAGCTCAAGATAGAAGAGGCTGCGTATCTCATGGCGCTCTTGTGCCCCGCGATCGTCGCGTGCGCCATAAACGAGCTGTTGGCGAGCGTGTATTACGCGCACAATAGATTCGTTACCCCATCCTTGAATAAGATATTGAATCCGCTGCTCACGATACTGTTCGTGTTATCCCTGGGGTCCAGCCTGAATACGAAGACTCTCGCACTGGCGACATTGAGCGCCTTTTTGCTCCAGACCGTATTTTTGATCGCAGGCTTTTTACGCCGCAAGGATTTCAGCTACAGTTTGCGCCTAAACTTTAAACATCCGGAGGTCATAAATATATTTAAGCTGATGGCGCCATTGACAGCGGCCATGCTCATTACAAAGGCGATGCCGCTCACAGACAGGTTCTTCCTCTCCAGGCTGCAGGAAGGAAGCATCTCATATGTCTCATACGCGTATAGGATGACCCTGCGCATAATCGACTCTACGGCAACCGGGCTGCTCGTGGCCCTATTTCCCGTGATGTCGGCGCACGCGGCCTCTTTAGATTACGAAAGATTATATTATTACGCGGCCAAAGGCCTCAAGATGACGGTCTTTATCGTTACCCCGTTCGTGGCGATATTCTTTATATACGGCCATCCCGCGATAAGGTTCCTGTTTGAAAGGGGCGCCTTCACGCCTTATGATACAGACTCGACATTCAAGGCATTCTCATTGTATCTATTATCACTGCCGGCTGTCATGGCGGGCGGCATATTCTATAAAGGGTTCTATTCCATACAGAAAAATGCGGTTGTTGCCCTGATAAGCGCCTCTATGATGCTTTTCTATATCGCGCTATGCATGTCTCTGCTGAATGTAATCGATTATCTCGCGATCCCGTTGTCGCATGCCATAAGTTTCAACGCGTCCATGATCATCTCCGGTTTAGTCTTGAGGAGATATTTAAATATAAAGGGGTCATACGGCATCGCGCGGGAAGTATTTAAAAACGCCTCATCAGCGGCCATAGCGGTTCTTTGCATCCGGCCCATAATGGGGATTGTCAAGGACAGCCCCCTTTTCTATTTCCTGACGGTCGCCTTTGGATTTGGCATATATTTCGTCTTAGGTAAAATTATATTTCATATAGAGGCGTCCGCCATCCTTTGGGATCAGATGGTATCTTATAGGGACACTTTCTTCAGCAGGCGGTGCAGGGGATGATCAACATCCTATACATTACGCCGAACTTCACAATAGGCGGAACAGAAGGCCAGATCTTCAACATAGCCGCGAATCTCGATAAGTCTATATTCAGGCCGTATATCATATCTATCGGGGTGGACTACGGCCAAAGATCGCAATATGCGAAATACGGGATCGAAACCGGGATATTCGGGATCACGGATTTTCCGAAAATGGTGCTGTTTGTAAAGCGGCATAAGATTAACATCGTTCACTCCTTCTACTATGGAAATTTCTCCGGCTGGGATCTAGTAACATCCAAACTCTCAGGCGTCAGGATATTCATCAGCTCAAGGCGCAACATGGGTTATTGGCGAAAGACACGCCACCTGGTTTTCGATATGTTTAGAAATAGTTTTACGGATATCATCATAGCGAATTCATACGCGGTGAGAGAGAAGACCATAAGCGATGAGAGGCTGCTCCCCTCGAGAGTGGTAGTGATCTATAACGGAATAGATTTTTTGCAATACGGCGGTATTATAAACCCGGAGGAGAAGGCGTCGTTCAAAAGAGAATCAGGGTTGGGCCACGCGAAGAAAGTGATCGGGATGGTCAGCAATATAAAGAACGTAAAGGGCTACGAATACTTTCTTTCAGCAGCCAGTATCATCAGGAGAAACACCAATAACGTCCATTTTATAATAGCCGGCGAAGGCTCTGACCATAATGATTTCAGGCGGGTAGTCGAAGGCTATGGCCTGAATGACTGCGTGTCCCTCTTAGGGCTGTGTCAGGACGTTAAGAAGGTATTCTCTATGATAGACATCTTCATGTATTCGTCTCTGTCCGAAGGTTTTCCCAATATCATACTTGAGGCGATGGCGTCAGGCAAGGTCATAGTGGCGACAGACGTAGGCGGCACGAGCGAGATGCTTCAGAACGGCCTATCCGGAATTTTGGTCAGGCCGCGCGACGCAGCGGTTCTGGCGGACGCGACAATGAAGATACTAGACGACGAAGACCTGGGGCGGAGGATGTCGGAGGCAGCGATGAAGTCAGCAAGGCAATTCTTCAGCATAGCCGAATGCGTCGATCAATATGGGGCTATCTATAAACATCTGTATCGCAAAAAATATGGCAGGGGATAGGATGAGAAAAACAACGCTCATATTTTTGGCCATCCTGATTTTGGCCGCAGCCATCAGGCTCGTTAATGTGGACAGGTCATTCTTATCAGATGAATTCAAGACTATCATGTTCTCTAAGCTTCCTGTGGGTGAGATGTCCCGCGTGATAATGAAGACAGAATCATACCCGCCGCTTCCGTATCTTATGCTTTCAGCCTGGCTGCGTATTTTTGATAACGACGCGTGGGTTCGCCTTCTATTCGTAATATTGGGAGTTTTTTCTGTTATAATAGTGTACGCGATCGGCAGGGAGCTGAGAGACCCAAGGTATGCCCTCACAGCCATGTTCCTCGCGGCGATTATGCCTATGCAGGTGTGGATATCGCAATATATAAGGGGGATGAGCACGGCCGTTCCATTCCTTCTATTGTCCACTCTCTTTTTTCTGAAGCTTGTCAAGGAAGAAGACGCAAAACGATATAAGCGCGCCGCGTTAGGATACCTCGCCAGTTCTATTATGGCGGTCTACTCATACTATATGGCTTTCTTTATACTATTTGCGCAGAGTCTAATATACCTCTTCTTTAAGAGAAATAAAGCCGGGGCTGTCTTCAAATGGTCTTTATTGCAGATTGCAGTGGCCGCCTCCTTCATACCATGGGCCAGAGGCTTCTTTGGACAGATGAAAGATGCCAACGTCATACTGAATCGTCTCACTGTGAACCATCCCGGTCTTAACATCGGAGAGATACCTGTCGGTTCGTATATAAGAGGTCTCACATGTTTCCTGGGCATGGACCACACCTTCTTTATGACAACGAAATTTGCCGAAGGCATGCCGAAAGGCATGATGATCGCAGTCGCCGTTCTATCCATGGCAGTCATTATATACATCTCATACCTTTTCATCATGTTATCCAGGAGGCAAACCCGTGAAGATACGCTGAAAGACGCGCGGTTCTCTGCCCGGGAGGTATTAGGCATCTTCTCTGCCCTGGCAATTATACCGCTAACCCTTGCCATTGCGTCTAATCTGATATTGAAGACCGCGTTTTTAGGCAAATATTTCGCTATATTGTCAGCCTTTATGATCTTCATCTATGCCCTGATCCTCGCGTCAATAAGAAACAAAAGATACTTCCGCTCCATCCTGGCCGTCTTCTCTATAATATGCCTTTTGAGGGCGCCGGATTATACACAGACAGTTATAGACTATAAGGGTTCCACAAATTTCGTGAAAAATAATATAAAAGACGACGAGTGTCTGTTATTCGTTGGAGGGGACGAGGCGTATATGCGCTATAGCGCCTTTCCCAAGAATTGCGTAAATTCCGCGGATTACACGGGGAGATACAGGAAAGGATCTGTCTATTCCCCGCGCGATACGATTGATGAGAAGAAGATTTACGCGTGTCTCGATCCTTTCAACAGCGTTTGGATATATAATGGCGGATGGGCAATGGCCAATGAGGTACAGTATGTCCTGGCTTTGTTGGAAGCCCGGGGATACGGAAAAAGCGCCGAGTTCAAATTTAAGAATATAAAGGTCTATAAATATGCCAGGCGATAAGATAAAGGCTATAGTGGTAGCCGGCGCGCGGCCAAATTTCATGAAATGCGCGCCTATCCTGAAAGAGCTTGAACGCGCCAAGGCATTTAAAACCCTATTTGTGCATACGGGCCAGCACTATGATTACGACATGTCTTTAGTCTTCTTCAAGCACCTTAAGATCAGAAGGCCGGATGTATTTCTTAATGTGGGTTCCGCGCCGCGCGCCAGGCAGATCGCGAAGATTCAGGCCAGATTTGAAAAAGCGGCGAGGCGTTTTGGCCCGGATATCGTGATAGTCGTAGGCGATGTCAACTCGACGCTGGCAGCCAGCCTCGCCGCCAAGAAGATAGGAACGAGGCTAGCTCACGTTGAGGCAGGCTTGAGATCTTTTGACAACTCAATGCCGGAGGAGATCAATAGAGTTATGACAGATTCTATGTCAGACATCCTATTTACTACATCGCAGTCAGCCAACGCGAATCTTGCAAGAGAGGGCATACCGGAAAGCAGGATTTATTTCGTTGGAAATGTTATGATAGATACGTTAGCGGCCAATCTTAAGTCCGCCGAACGATCTGACGTACTTGAAAGGATCGGCCTTCGCAAAAAGGCCTATTATGTCCTCACGCTTCATAGGCCCTCTAATGTAGATAAAAGAAGGGTCCTCGAAGGCATCCTGAATTCCATAGCGGAGATAGCCGGCGGATACAGGGTTGTATTCCCAATGCATCCGAGGACAGAGAAGATGTTAAAGAGATTCAGGCTGCTGGATAAAATAAAGGATGGGGGCGTTTTCATCGTTACCCGGCCGTTGGGCTATCTCGATTTTCTGAAGTTGATCAGGCACAGCCGCATGGTCTTTACAGATTCCGGCGGCATACAGGAGGAGACCGCGTACTTAAGGGTACCATGTCTTACCTTAAGAAAAAATACAGAGCGGCCTGTTACCGTAGAGGCCGGCGGAAATATAATCGCGGGGAATACCAGGGTGACTATTCTAAAAGGTTTCAGGTCAGCCTCCAGGCTTCTTAAGAAAAGAAGGCCCGCGGCCATACGGCTCTGGGACGGCATGGCCACCCGGCGGATCGTAAAGATATTGCTAGAGGCCATCTCGTAAATACCCATAGTGGCCTCGTATTGCGAGGAGCGAAGCGACGAAGCAATCTAATGACACTACTCAGGGGTGAGACAATGAAGAATGCGATATTAGTTACAGGCGGCTCCGGCGCCATTGGAAGCAACCTCGTAAATCATCTCGCGGGACTCAATAGGCCTATAGTAGTCCTCGACAATCTTTCCTCCGGCCGCAGAGAGCATATAAATACTTCAAAGAGGATCATCTTCATCAAAGGCGATATAACAAAGGACTCTGACTTGAAAAAGGCCTTTTCTTGCGGGGTATCGTTCGTCATACATCTGGCCGCGCATTTTGCCAATCAAAATTCTATCGATCACCCGGAGGATGACCTGTCGACCAATGTCCTTGGCACCCTGAAGCTCTTGGAATACTCTGTCAGGCATAGGATAGGAAAATTTATCTATGCCTCAACATCCTGCGTCTATGGCGACCGAAAAACCGCCCTTCAGGAGAATACCCTTGATTTTAAACATGACACCCCATATTCAATATCAAAGCTTGCAGGTGAGAAGTATGTGACGCTCTTCGGAAATTACTACGGTCTCGCGACATGCATCTTGAGATATTTCAATGTATACGGGCCGGGCGAGCTGCCTGGCGCTTATCGCAATGTCATACCCAATTTCTTCCATAAGGCGATGAAGGGTGAACCGCTTATTATTACAGGGACAGGCCAGGAGACGCGTGACTTTACCTATGTGGATGATATCACAGCCACAACGATAAAGGCCTTGGAGATAGAGCGGTCCAACGGCATGATATTCAATGTCGCCTCAGGTGTTGAGACAAGGATAATAGATGTGGCGCGTAAGATCAATAGGATAACGAAGAATAACTCAGGTATTGTCTTTTCAAAGAGGAGAGATTGGGATAATATCCTGCGAAGACGGGCCGATATTAAAAAGGCGAAAAATATATTGGGCCATAAGGTTTCGGTAAGTTTAGATGAGGGGTTGGAGAAGACCTACAGATGGCTCAAGGCGCATGTGAAACTTTGAAGACCGAATGGAACGCGGTATGGGCCAAAGAGGATATATCCCGTTGGGACTACCAGTCGCAGGTTGTATTCAACGAAATAAAATCCATAGTCAAAGATTCCGTAACAGATCAGTGTTTGAAGAAACTCCGGCCGTCATTGCGAGGAGCCTTTGTATTTACCGTTGGGCGACGAAGCAATCTTGTTTTTAGATTGCTTCGCCACTTCGTGGCTCGCAATGACGAGTCTCGTCGAGCTTCTTATAACACTGGACTGTTACAAGATTTCAGATCCAAGGATATAGCGGAGTTTGGAAGCGGCACGGGGAGGATATCAAAGGCGATATCCGAGTCTGGCGGAAGGACGACACTCTTAGACAGTCTGGAAGACGTATTGCGTAGAAGCAAAAGACAATTCGCCAAAAATAATATCGACGGCAATTTTGTCGTTGGCGCGTTTCCGGACCTTCCTATTAAAAGCGGAAGATTTGATGTGGTGTGGAATGCCGGAGTCATAGAGCATTTTTCAGGGGACATGCTCAAAGAGTCTCTTCTAGAGATGGCGCGCGTATGTAGAGACAATGGTGTTGTGATAACCATAAATCCTTACAGCAGGTCCTGGCTTCATGCGATAGGCAGGGGCTTTATGATGCTTTATCCGTCATTTCCGTATAAAGACGAATATCCCATAACGACCCTGAAGACCGCGCTATCCTGTTTGGGGGCCGGCTGGACTTTGCGGGAGTATACAGCCGGGTTCTTTACGCTATTCGTTGGGGCGTTTAAAAGATTGTCTCTTTTTTCAGGCATGCGGAACATATGTCTTGGCATATTCTGGGTATTGAGCGGCGCGATGTGCGCGTTGGATAGGTCATTCGCGGGCCCTATTATCAGATCTCTCGATCGCTTCTTGTCAAAGATATTTGGAGGTTATGTGTTAATCTCGGTTTTCACGCCGCATAAGAAATCACGGAGGATAAATGATGATATATCTACTGTTACCCGCCTATAACGAAGAAGAGGGGTTAGAATATCTCCTGAACAGGATAGATCGGATAACGAAGGCCTTCTCTATAAATTATAAGATCATCATCGTTGATGACGGCTCGACGGATCACACGGAGATGGTTATAAGGTCATATTCGAATCTGATGCCTATCGAGGTAATCCGCTTCAGCGAGAATAAGGGGGTGACAGAGGTATTCAGGATCGGATTTAAAAAGATTTGCGGCGAAGCCGCTGACGATGATATCTGCGTTACCATGGATTCGGACAATACGCAAAATCCTTACGTGATGTTAGATCTGCTGAAAGTCATAAACGACCAAAAGGCCGATATCGTCATCGCCTCCCGCTTCGAAAAAGGCGGGGGCGTGGTGGGCGCGCCCTTCATGAGGAAGTGGCTTAGCATAGGCATATCGCACATAC
Organism: Candidatus Omnitrophota bacterium; assembly: GCA_023247415.1. Classification (GTDB taxonomy): domain Bacteria; phylum Omnitrophota; class Gorgyraeia; order 2-01-FULL-45-10; family JAHFGN01; genus JAHFGN01. The sequence continues at coordinate 880 of JAHFGN010000017.1, read as the reverse complement.
TAAGGCGTTTAATAAATATTAAAGGCGTGAAAGACTACTCCACCTTCTACCGCGCTTACAGGGTGAGCGTCCTCAAGAAAGGATTCGAAAGGTATGGCGGCGATCTTATAAAAGGGCACGGTTTCTCCGCGATGGCGCGCCTTCTCATCAAATTAGGGACGATCACAGATAAGATACGCGAGACGCCGTTTATATTGCGGTATGATCTGAAAGAGGGCGGGAGCGGCATGAATATAAAAAGGACAATATTGGGGTATTTATATATAATAACCGAACATGTAGGACGGGACAGGGATGGACGCTAGCGCAGGAAGGGTAATACAGATGATATTTAACGTGATAGAAGAAGCTAACCGCCAGATGCCAAAAGACCGTCGTCTGGAGAAATCTCCCGGCACCGAGCTGTTCGGCAGGACGGGAAGACTGGATTCTCTCGGCTTTGTTACATTTATCGTGGCGTTGGAACAGAAGGTAGATCGGGAGTTTGGGGCGCTGATATCCCTGACTGACGAGAGGGCGATGTCGCGGACCGTCAGCCCATTCAAGACCGTAGAGACGCTGGCTGAATATGTTTCGGGGCTTTTAGAGGAAAAGTTAAATGGAGCCAAAAAAGTTTAAATCTCTGCTCATATCCGATTTTAACAGCGATGTATTGCGCGGATATTTGAATAACGACGAAGCCAGCCCGTTGATAGAGGCGGTCGCCGCTCCGTTCGGCCAAACCATGCGGGTTTTGGTTGATAAAAAGTCGGAATGCTGGAGGCAGGATTATGACTTCGTAGTTGTGTGGACGCAGCCCGAGTCTGTCATAGAATCGTTCGGGAAGAAGACGGCCTATCTGGATATAGGCGCAAAAGACATATTGCACGAGGTGGATGAG
>JAHFGN010000057.1:7495-8829 GCA_023247415.1 Candidatus Omnitrophota bacterium | reverse complement strand
TATCTTGTCTGACTCTGTCCTGGCGTCTTCGAGGACCCGTTTCGCCTTCTCCTCCGAGCTCTTCAGGCGTTTCGAAGCCTGATACTTTCTAAGCGCGTAGCCCAGGCTGAAGAAGACGAGCGCGCTAAGGGCTGCCAATCCAATGTAAATCACTGTTAGTCCGGTATGCATCTTAACCTCCTGTATATCCTATCGCTTTTTTAAAGCGAAGTAACCGCGAAGCGGTGAGAATATTCGAAAAGACCTTCTCTTGTTTCGGCTTTTACGAATTTTGTATTCCCGCCGAATCTTCGCGAGATTTGGTGAGTTTATGCGGTGATTATTTTGGAGACGGGGATGTCGTGGGAGTCTTTTGGAAGCTTATCCACAACTTGAAAGTCGAAGGCGAGCCCGATGGTCTTTGTCTTGTCCGGAAAGTCCTTTAAGAATCTATCATAATAGCCGCGGCCCCGGCCCAGCCTTACGTTGCAGCAGTCAAAGGCTACCCCGGGCACGACTACTACGTCTATGCCCTCCTTGTCGACAGGTCTTAGACTGCGTTCTTCAGGCTGATAGATCCCATACAACGGGCCTTCCCGCAAGACACAAGATTCATCTATCTCTGACGCTAGAATACGATTCTCTTCTTCTAGAATTATCGGCACGCAAACCTTCTTTCCCATCTTAAGCGTCTCTTTTATCATCTCTTTAGTAGCCACTTCCTCATCCGTTGAGACGTAAAACATCACCCGCTTGGCCTTCCTAAATTCCTCCAGTTTGAATAGTTTTTCCTTTATAAGAGCGCTCTTCCTTGCCCGTTCAGCAGGCGGCTGCAGGGCGAGTTTGCTCTTGATTTCCTTTCTGATAGCACGCTTCATTATACTATGTCTTGCCCTTTTTAGTCAAATAGTCTTGTATGGCGCTCTTTAAGGCCTCCTCTGCAAGGAGAGAGCAATGCATCTTTATGGGCGGCAGGCCTCCCAGGGCCTCCGCGACAGCTCTATTCGATATCTTCAGCGCCTCCGCGACGGTTTTTCCTTTAACAAGGTCAGTCACCATGCTTGAGGTGGCAATAGCGGCGCCACAGCCAAAAGTTTTAAATTTCGCGTCAGCTATGACTTCATTTGCGTCAACCTTGATATAGAGCCGCATAATATCGCCGCAATTATGCAATGTGGCGGCTTCTGTTACATATGAATGCGAGCCGTCTACATCTAAATTATATATAAGCCCTTTATAGATTGCTCTTTTAATTCTTTTAATCGGAGTATAGAAAAATTTCTCGTCAAACCAACATTTATGTATATTTTTTAATTTGGGCGGGCGAGTTATGATACGCCCGAGTATGTTGCCAA
>JAHFGN010000057.1:0-7485 GCA_023247415.1 Candidatus Omnitrophota bacterium | reverse complement strand
TTCCTTGACATATATACAATAATTCTCTTTGTGTATTCCTTTTTCTTTTACTTTTAGGAAACTGAATATAATCTTTTGCCTAAGCAAGAGAAGCCTTAGCTGATAGGCAAGTTGCTTAGAAATCGTGACATATTTTGCCCCCTTATTATTCATGCAGCCGTCACCCCACCATAGTCCTTTTATCAAATATTCTTGTTTTTCCCGAGGTAGCAGGATAAAGTTGTGCGGTAATTTTTTATTTGCCGCGCCTTTTCCAAAAATCTTCTCAAAAAACCTTGCGAGCCGCGCCGAATAAAACTCTATGTTTATGGCATTGCGCACATTTCGCCTTGCGCTTATTTTCAATCCGAAAGACTTTTTTACTATTGATATTACATCATCAACAAATTTAGTCTCTTTTGCGCCAAATACGAACCCGAGCGTACCTTTACATTTATCTGTCCTTACATATCCTTCGGATAAGTAATAACCCACAAGCCGTAAAAAATCATCTGTTATGGCAATGTCTTCCGGCAAATCCTTACTTTTAAAATCATATCTTGGTTTAGGCTGATCTAATTTTATTGACTTACTGTGGATCTCTTCCTGAGGAATTGGATATAAAATCATATCGCCTTTTCTCAATTCATCTGCCATATACCAGTCGGGAGTGCACCCCTTAGACTGATAAAACTTATGCGTAAACCGGCTCGTTTTTAACGCTAAAATATGATGGTCTGGCGTTGTCGTAACTGAGCCAAGATTGTGAACATCGATGTTTGCAACGAGATTTCTATAATATCTTCTAAATGTCCGAGATATCATATGGTAATTCCCGTCATGACTTAAGACACGCACTCCCTTTCCTAATTTTTCTATTTCATTAATAGAAGCGTTAGTATTAATTAGGGTATTAGGCGGAACACAGACTGGATTCCCCACGTTGCCGACGCCGCTGGCGTCGGGTATCTCGCCGACGTTGTGCGGGTTTCTGAAGTGTTCCATCACCTTCTCTGAATACTGGGTATTTTCCATGGTTTCTCCTTGCAATAGCATAAGTAACCTAAAAACCAGAGACCAGAGACCAGACTCTGGTTTCTGTACTCTGGTTTCTGGTTACTTTCCCTTCTCATACAACGGCGACATGTCTCTCAATCTTTTTATAATCGGCGGAAGGACCTTTAAACAATAGTCCATGTCTTCTTTTGTGTTGTCCCTCCCAAGCGAAAACCTTATTGACCCCTGGCTGTCTACAGGCTCAACGCCCATCGCTGTCAGGACATGCGACGGCTCAAGACTCCCCGATGTGCAGGCAGAACCGGTTGAGACCGATACACCCTCCATGTCCAGACTCAATATGATAGACTCGCCCTCCAGGTATTGGAAGCTGACATTGAGCGTATTCGGCAGCCTCTTCTCCGGATGGCCGTTTAGTTTTGTATGCGGGATTGCCCCCGAGATACCTTTATACAGGTAGTCGCGCAGCCCCTTTAGATACGCCGCCTCTTCCACAATCTCTTTCTTAGCCAATTCCGCTGCCTTTCCCAGGCCGACGATGCCTGCGACATTTTCTGTCCCTGCGCGCTTATTCATCTCGTGGTGGCCGCCGTGCAGAAGAGGGGTGATCTTGGTCTTCTTCTTTAAATATAAGACGCCCACGCCTTTAGGTCCGTAGAATTTATGCCCTGAAAGGGATAAGAGATCTATATTCGATTTCGATACCTCGAATGGCATCTTCCCAACCGCCTGAACAGCGTCTGTGTGGAATAATACGCCTTTTGCCTTGGCGATATCGCCTATCTCCTCTATCGGCTCTATCGTCCCCATCTCATTATTCGCGTACATTATCGAGATCAATATGGTCTTATCCGTGATCGCGCTCTTCAATTCATCAAATTTTATGATGCCGTCTTTATCAACGCCGACATAACTGACCTGATACCCTTCCTTTTCCAAGAATTTACACGTGTTGAGGACAGCGTGGTGTTCTATTGTAGACGTTATTATGCGGCCGCCCTTCGATTTAAGGGTATGGGCTATGCCTTTTATCGCGAAGTTGTCAGATTCTGTGCCGCCGGATGTGAATATTATCTCTTCCGGACTGGCAGCGCCGATAAGGGCCGCTACCTTTGAGCGCGCGTCATCGACAGCGCGGCGCGCCTGGCGCCCGAATTCATGGACGCTCGATGCGTTGCCGTAGATGTCCTTGTAATACGGGAGCATCGCCTCCAAAACCTCTTCGCGCATCCGTGTCGTGGCGTTATTATCGAGATATATCTTTTTCATGTCCGACCTCGTCTCCTGCTTGTCTTGCAAGATCTTCGAGATTTACAGAATCGAGCACTCTGTCTATAGCGTCAGCCAGCTTCTCCCAGACGCCCTTGGCGACGCATGTGGTGCTTCGCCTGCATGACCTCTTGAGCCTGGCCTGATTCGTTACGCAATAGACCGGCGCTGTATCGCCTTCGAGCACCCTTACTATATCCCCGACCGTTATCTTCTTGGGTCTTTTGGCAAGCACATATCCTCCGTTAGGCCCGCGCACGCTCTCGAGCATCCCTTTATGGCGGAGCCTGTTCAATAACTGCTCTAAATATGAAACGGATATATCTTCTTTTTTGGCTATATCCGATATCGATATGGCGCCCTCGTCGTACTTCAACGCCAGGTTCACCATCGCCCTCAGGCCGTATGTGGATTTAGTCGACAGCTTCATGGTTTTTACATTACCATACCCTACTATTCTTGTCAAGTATAAAATGGGGACAGGCTACTTTTTAGCGCATCGGGACACCCTACAGCATCAACGTAAATGGAGGCTGTAGAGTGTCCCGTTCTGGAAAAAGTAGCCTGTCCCAATTTTTACTTTATCTCTGCGAGGTTGCGGTGGCGAGGCTTGCCTGCCTTGGAGTGGTCTTTCGGGGGTTTCAACTCTTTTAAAAGGTGGAGCTTGCCCTGTTTCTTCAGCTCGTTATATATCAGGATCCAGACGCAGTCTCTGGTATTATCTACTTCGCACTTGCCCTTGTTCTGGCCGCCGCACGGGCCTATTACCAGCGACTTTGGACACCTTGTGATAGGGCAGATTGTCCCGGTCAGTTCGATTATGCAGTCTCCGCACGCTGAGCATCTTTCGAGGAAGGCGTTGTCCTTATCTATCGCGCCCATGAAGAGGGTATCGCAGCCGACGTGGACGGGCTTGTCTACCCTGAGGTTCTCCTTTACAGACTGTATGCCGAGGCCGCAGGCCAGCACCAGAATGGAGTCAGCTTCTTCGATCGCTTTTCTATTCTTCACGAATTCCAACTTCACCTGCGAGGCGATGCACGGCGCGTTCGGAACGCAGTATCCGGTAACGACCTTGCCCTCCTTCTCGAGGAGCTCCTTCATCTTCTTTATGTCTTCAACGCCGCCTGTCTTGCATGTCGTAGAACACTCGCCGCAGCCGACAATAAAGACCTTCCGGCCTTCAAGATGCGTCAGTATATCTTTTAATACTTTCTGCTTTGTGATTATCACTTCAACAATTCCTGGATATCCGCTTCGAATGTTGACTTTGGCCGAAAGCCGATATATTTTTTGGCTATCCTGCCGTTCTTGTCTATCACAAACGTCGTGGGTATAGACCTGATAGGGCCGTACAAATTGCTCACGCTTCCATCATCTACAAGGACAGGATAATTTATCCCCATCTCCTTCGCGAAGCGCTTTGCGTCTTCTTTGCCAACGACCGCTACGCCTATCACCGCGAAACTTTTTGGCCCGTAGGCATCCGCAAGCGACATAAAATCCGGGATCTCCTGCCTGCAGGGCGGACACCAGTCCGCGAAGAAGTCGAGAATCACAACTCTGCCCCGGTTCTGCGAAAGCGTCACAGCCTTGCCTTCGATATCGCTGAGCGTAAAATCAGGCGCCGTCTCACCCGCCTCCTGGGACATGCTATTCGAACAGCCCATCAGGAGAATTACTCCTGCAGTCATAAATACCGCGATACCCTTTAATGTTTTCATACCTCACACCCCTTTCCCTATACGACCCAATACGTTAGTTAACACCTGTAGATAATTGGTTAGAACCGCGATACCCACCAAAATAAGGAATATGCCGGATATATAAGTCATGGCGCTGATAAACTTTTGGGCCTTCTTGATATATAGGGTAAATGAATTTATGACGAGGCTCGAGATGAAGAACGGGACCGCTATGCCCAGCGAATATGCGATCAGAAATGTCGCGCCTGCGGCGAGGCTCGCCTTCGTCCCGGCCAGGACGAGGATTGAGCCGAGGATGAGACCCGCGCACGGCGTCCATGCCGCCGCGAACGTCACGCCTATCAAAAATGAGCTGAAATATCCTACTCCCTTGTGCGCCAGATGCAGCTTGCGCTCCTTCAGAAGAAAGTTGAAATTCAGGATCCCCATAAGGTTGAGGCCGAATAGTATGACAAGGACGCCGCCTGCCATTCTTATGATATTCTGAAACTTAAAGAGCACCTTTCCTATAACTGAAGCGGTGAGCCCCAACAGGACAAAGATAGTTGAGAAACCCACTATGAAGGCAAGGGAGTGCATTATCGTCCTCTTCCTAACCTCACCTGTCTTCCCGGTCTTCGCCAGATCTTCGAATGAGATGCCTGTTATATAGACGATATAAGCGGGTATGAGCGGAAGGAAGCAGGGTGACAGAAATGTAAAAAATCCGGCTGTGAACGCTACAAGATACGATACATTACCTTCATTCATCACTCAGCTCTTTTTGCTTTTACTATGTACTAAGGACTAAGTACTATGTACTGCCTTACTTCGTCACCCTTATCTTTATGGTGTTGAGTTCTTCCTTTATCTTGGAGAGATCGTCCTTCAGTTCTTTTATTGCCTTTGATATCTCGTCTAACTTTTTTACCACGGCCGGATCCGGTTTTGGCTGCTGCGAGGCTGCATATGGACCGCTTTTAAAAGCGCCTTCGTCCGTCCCCTGGCAGGCCAGCTCGCCTATCAGGCATGTGCCTGAAATAATTATCGCCGCGCAAAAAATGATTAAATTCTTCATGGCGCACCTCTTCGTATGATTTGATTATATCACAAGCGCATCGCCTTGTCATGCGCTTTTTCCTCTTATTAAGGTTATTTTAGCTTCAGAATCCGCCAGGCGGTCTGGTCATAGCCCAGGCGGACGGCGCGCGCGCTCGATAAGATGTAATCCGGATCGCCCAGACCCGCAAGCGGAATCTTTAACAGGATCGCGCTGCCGTCATAGGCGTATCTTGCGTCTTTTATAATAATCGGCGTCCTCTTTTCCTTAATGCGCATCCCAAGGATCCCTAAAGTGACCGCAATCTTTGGCATCTCGGCAAACGCCCTATGTCTGCTGTATCCGAGAAGAAAGACCGATATCCCAAAATTTTTGTCTATCTTTCGCCTGAGGTTTAACCTTATATACAGGTTATTGTCTTTGTTGGTGTAGGAGACCGCCGAGAGGGTGTCCTCAATCCCGCCGTCTTGGGCGGATTCGCCTTGAGAAGACAACGCGAGGATCGGATAATCGCCGAAGAGTTCATTTTTGCGGGCAAAGGTAAAAAGATACGGCGGATCGCATTCGATCTGGCTCTTGTAAAACGCGATACAGCCGCGCTTTTTTTCTACTTCATTTTCGGTCAAAGATAACTTTTCCCACACGACCCCCGTTAACGCCTGAGGGGGCGCCAACACCAGCTCGGGATGGTAGCCCCTTGGCTTGGGCCAGCCGACAACATGCGTGATGCAGGGAAAGACCTTAGGCCGCGCGATCTGGCCTTCCAAATCCCATAAGGCAATCTGCAGAAATAGATAGCAAGACCTATGATCTCTATTGGTATCCGCTGGATGGCCTACGAAGATCTTCGTCGGCTTAAAATCAATGATCACCCTCTTCAGGTCGCCCAAGATGCTCTCTCCTACATAGGGAGAGCCCGGGGAGAGACAATCCGGGTATGGCACCTTCGAAGACCTTGCGAAGAAGCTCTTAAAGGGCCTGGTCTTGCCCCAGTATTTAGTGAGTATCTCCATTGTGCCGAAATCAGGGTAGCCTAAAAATATCAGGTCGTCTTCGCTCAAGCCCAAATATCGCATGGCCTTAATAGTCTCATCCTTGCGGACCTCGCCCATGTGTATGAATTCTCCCTTACGAAAGGTGAGCCTCTTCTCATAGACTATGAAAGCCGGCTCGTTGTTGTCGCCGTTTGTATAGGAAACAACCTTGAGCCTGGCGCCGGAGCTCAGCGCCCTTTGTATGACTCCGCCAGCGCTTATCGCCTCGTCATCGGGGTGGGCGGCCAGTATCAATACCCGGTCGTCTTTATCAAAGGCGGGTATCTCTTTAACTTCCTGGGAAGACGCCCAAGACGCCGTAAGCAATACCGCTAAACTGATGAAAACGGCAGGCGCTAAACAGCGCCTGCCGGACTTAATTCCTTTCATCTTCTTTTCGAGTCTACCTTTTTATTTCTTAGCTTTTACTGCCGCCTTTTTAGTAACCACTGCGCCTTTTTTGGCTTTCGCGGCTTTGGTCTCCACCTTTTTTGCCGCTGGTTCAGCGCTTACAACCTTCGCGGCTTCAGGCGCTGCCGCCTTCGGCTCTTCCGCGAAAGACCATGAACTAACAGAAACTGCGATAAACAACGCGATAAATATCTTTTTCATATCTCCTCCATTTTTTAACCTGACTCTATAAAATTTATAAATCCGTGTATCTTTGGATGACGAAATTCACAGGTTTCAACTTAGGCGGGGAGTTTTCCTGTTTTTCTAAATATGCGATCAACGTCTTCGGCGTAATCGAGCTGCCTTGAGCTTTATACAAAATTTTACCTTGGAAGGGAAGGTCTATAAAGAAGTCGCTCGTTCTCCAGACAAAGTCCGCGCATTCCAGGCCGTTGCTCGATTCCGAATTTTCATAAATGGCTGTTAAGAGCGGCGTAAAAGAAAGTACTATTATAAATACGAAAAATGTTTCCAATGAATATGACGACCTTAATTTCGTTCGACGTTTCATTAGTCGATATTATACCATTCAATGCGTCAAGATTACAAGCGCTATCTAACGTGCTAACGAGCTAACGTGCTAACGGGGATGGGGACAGGCTACTTTTTCTTCCATTTCTATTGCGAAAAAAGTAGCCTGTCCCCATTTATAGGCGCTGTCCACATTTATTATAAATATTTGACTGGTATCTGATAGTTATCGGAAGGTGGGATAGATCTTGCGATCGCCGGTTTCTCACCCCTGGCGTCCCCGGCCTGCGTATCTAAATCTATTATATGCGGATTTTCTTCTTTCTTGCCGGAACTACTATATAGAATTTCTACTTTGGGCCGCCTTATATCTCGAGGATTGGCGTTTATCACGATCCCAACGGCTTTATTATCGAGCTCTACAAGCGTACCGGGAGGATATACCCCTATTATGCGGAAGAAATTGTCCAGGAGGTCGGGTTGAAATTGGTATCCCGCCAGCCTTGTCATGTCCTTA
>JAHFGN010000087.1 GCA_023247415.1 Candidatus Omnitrophota bacterium | reverse complement strand
ACGACCAAGTGAGAAAGATCGAAAATCTGTTAAATAACCGGCCTCGGAAGTGCTTGAATTATCAAACTCCTCGAGAGGTCATGAAATCCTTAAACGTTGCACTTACTGGTTGAATGTAGCAAATGGGTTTTAGGGGAAAAGACCGTTTTCCCCTAAGGGCCGTTAAAGGGCTTGACAAAAGTTAGATTTATGATATACTTTATAACAAAATATGTATGCCTATGCCATCCTGAAGACGGCTTAAGTCTTGGCGAAAGAGGAGGTGGTGATCAAGCAAGCCGTAGGTCGTCGGTAAATGGATGATGTAGATAAAGGCAGTGCGATATATAGAGTTGACGCTCAAACTATGAAGAAACACCGTGATCATGAGCTGAAACTTTCGGATAAATGTATATTGTTAAAAAAGTTCCTAGTTTAATTGAGGAGGTAATATGAGATTTTTGAGAGTGCTTTGCGTTCTTGCTATGGTAGCCAGCCTAACAGCGGCCGCCTATGCCGCAACGCAGAGCGTGAAGGTGAGCGGTGATCTTGCGGTGCGAGGCATCCTGCGAAACAACTACGACTACCAAGGGTCGCCAACCGAGCCGGATGTCACGAGAACAGGTCTCTCCAGCGCGCAGCAAAACTGGCTCATGTCGACCGCGGAGGTTCAGGTTGACGCTGACCTCACCGATAACGTGCAAACCGTTATCCGGTTGGTCAACCAGCGTGACTGGAACGTGAGGACGAAGTCGATAGCTTCCACCACGACACTGGCGACGAACGGTCTGGGTGGATACACAGCGAATACGGATGAATTCCAGGTGGCATTGGATTTAGCATATGTCACATTAAAGGACTTCATCTATTCGCCGTTGACGCTGACGATCGGGCGTCAGAACCTGTGGTTAGGTAAAGGTTTCGTCGTTGGAGCGAACCAGCAGAATCCAGGTACCAACCTATCAGCGCCTGAATATACAGCGATCAATTCATTCGACGCTGTGAAGGCGGTATTGGATTATGATCCATGGAAGATCACAGGCATCTATTCGAAGATAACCGAAAATGCCGTGCAGGATTCCGACGATGTCGATCTTTACGCTGTTAACGTAGGCTATAAGTTCGATTCATATAAGGCAGAGGCTGAAGGATACTGGGTCTATAAGAAAGACGACAGCATCGAGAAATGGGGCGGAATAAAGAGCGAAAACGACGTTCATACGATTGGTTTAAGGGGAAGCCTGGACCCGTTGGACGTGCTGACACTCTCTCTTGAAGGCGCCTATCAGGGCGGCACCTTTGTCGGCAACAGACTGCAGATAAACAACAGACCGCGTTCCGCGTACGCCCTCGATGCGGCCGCAGAACTAAGGATCCTCATGGACAAGTTCGCGTGGAAGCCGAAGATAGGGGCCGAGTACATCCTCTATTCCGGAGACAAGACAACGTCTAACTCCGCTGCGGCGGCTGGCGACTACACCGGATGGGATCCGATGTATAGAGGAAAGTTCGATTCGGCAATCCGCGAGTTTGTCGGCAGATACTATGCCACAGCGAGATACCCCGCGAATCCGAACAGGACGCAGACTTACGCAGACGCTGCTTTCACAAACCAGCAGCAGTTTATTGTGAGAGGCAGCCTGCAGCCCATTGAGAGTCTGGCATTGGCCGCGAACTACAACGTCTTCTGGAATCTGGAGGACTATGATGTGGCAGTCGCCAAATCCGGCGGCATCATCGGTCACGAAATAGATCTTCAGGCAACATGGGATTACACGGAAGATGTTAGTTTCGGTCTTCTGGCCGGCTGGTTCATACCTGGCGAAGTCTACTACGACAATAGAAACGATATTGCGACAGACATCGTCGGCACTGTGAAGGTTAGCTTCTAAGTTAGGTATTTTTAAAAAAAGGGGACAGGCTACTTTTTCCAGATATCATAACAGCTAGAAAAAGTAGCCTGTCCCCTTTTTTATGTCCCCATTATCGTATTGACTTTTTTTTAAGGCCAACGTAGAATATGTGAAATGACAAGCGATGAATTTTATGACCCGCAATGTCCTTAAGCGCAAGATGGGACCAGTTGTGGTTATTCTATTTGCCCTTGGTTTTATCGCGCTGGGGGCTATATTATACAGGAGCAACCTCTTTGTATTCTTCAGGGCGCGTGAGAAAGCCAAGCCTGCCGCCGAAAAATACAAGGCTCAGCTTATTAAATGGTTCGCCTTCAGAGAACAGGACGCCTTAAAGGAGTGGGAGGAGAAGGTTTTTAAAGGCCACGTGGTATATGTGGTTGAGAAAGATTCAGCGGATTCATTCGTTCGGGCCAAAAGTGATAAGGCGGCTTCAGCGCTGTACTATAAGATAAAGTTAGACGCGAAAAACAGGAACCCTGTTATAAAATGGAGATGGAACGTCGAGTGTTTCCCCACAAAGAAGCTCCCGGAGAGCCTCGAGACCGCGAGCGAGGATGATTTCGCCGCAAGGGTATATGTTATATTTCCGGCGAGGTTCATCACAAACTCCAGGGTGGTCGAGTATATATGGGCCCAAACCCTGCCGGAGGGAACTGCCGGCGTGAGCCCTTACTCGAAGAATATAAGGCTTATGGTATTGAGAAGCGGGCTGACCGACGACGCCAAATGGCATTATGAGGAGAGGGACATCATAACGGATTACGTAAAATTATTTGGGTCGAGACCCAGGATGGATGTCGGCGCGGTGGCCTTTATGACGGACGCTGATACGACGCGGACATCGGCCGATTCCGTTTATGCGGATATAAAGCTCGGGTATAAAGAATAGAAGCGGGAGGAGGAGCTTGCCATGAGAATAAAATTCCTGACAAATAGCGCGCTGCAGTCCAAATTCCTGATTATCATAGTCATTTCTATGCTCGTGCCGCTGGTCCTGATCGGCGGATGCCTGTACTATCTTATCTTCACGCTTATGGCGGAACAGCTCGGTATCCCCGAATCCATAGCAATCAATCTATTTCCAGTCATACAGAAGATAAATTTTATCTTAATAGCCGGCCTGCCTCCGACCGTCATCTTTCTTCTTTTATGGGGACTGTTCCTGTCGCATAAATTTATCGGCCCTCTTGAGCGGCTGGAAAAAGAGCTTAACAGGATAGCCGCGTGCTCTGACTGCGCAAAGAGGATCGGCGTGAGAAAGAGCGACGTCATAAGACCGATCGTAGATGCGATCAATAAACTTCTGGAATCTA
>JAHFGN010000016.1 GCA_023247415.1 Candidatus Omnitrophota bacterium | reverse complement strand
AGAGTTTCATACCTGTTACTTATTACTTATTACTTTTTACTTATTACTGATTACTGACTTGTATCCCCGCGGCGTAATCATATATCCGTTTTTTACATATGTTTTGGAATTGCCAACTATAACAGTCGTGGTCATATCGATATCTTTTAGCGCGGACGCCTCTTTAAGCCCGGCAATCCTCACCACTTCGCCGTCTCTAAAGGCATTCTTCACTATTCCAACGGGCGTCGAAGGAGATCTGTATTTGGCTATAATCTCCCACGCCTTCTCGAGAGGCTCCGCCCTCGTCTTACTCTTCGGGTTATAGAGGACTATGACAAAGTCGGCCTTACCGGCCGCACCCAGCCTGTCTTCAATCTCCCGCCTGTCTGTCAGAAGGTCACTCAGAGAGATAACAGCGAAGTCGTGCGCCAGCGGCGCGCCCAACAAACTCGCGCAGGCCGCAGCGGCCATTACGCCCGGAATAATCTCTATCTCAATCTTCTTTTTATCTTCGCTTCTTAAAATCTCCAGGACTATCCCGGCCATGCCGTAGATACCGGGATCGCCGCTTGAGATTATTGAAACTCTTCTACCTTCGAGCGCCTTGTCTATCGCGGCTTGCGCCCGATTTTTCTCCTGGGTCATGCCGGATGAGATAACCTCTTTTCCGGCAGCCAGATCGCCCAATAACTTAATATAGGTATTATAACCTACTATTGTATCGGATTCAACTATAGCCTTATGGGCCTTTTGGCTTAACTGGTCCAGGGCGCCTGGGCCGATGCCTACTATACTAATCCTTCCTCTGCGATCGCCACGGCTATCCCGCATAGAATCTCTTTCTTTAATATTAATCTCGCCGCCCTCCCGGCCAATAAGGCGCATGGTTCGCACACCCCGTCTAAACCTATGTGCCGCCGCACCACATCCGATTTCGATATTGCGCCTCTGAAATTTTTTATCTCCTCTTTTGGAATAAATACCAGCGGCAGGCCCAGGCTGGAGCACGCCTCAATCAGGCCTCTCTCGGTCTTCTTCAAATCAACTGTCGCGACGACGCGGACCTCATCCGGCTTAATATCTTTTTTCTTTAATGCCTTGGCGATAGCCCTCCCAATATCATCTGCGGCTGCGCCTCTTCTTGTTCCGATACCAAGAATAAATTTTTTATGAACCTCTTTGCCTGTCGTTACAACCGGCGACGCCCCAAGACTGGCCGCGGCCAAATACGCGAGCCTGTTCGCCCCTCCCTCATGCCCTGACAGGACGCTGACCGCGAATCGGCCCGCTGTGTCCACTGCTACAACCGCCGGATCGCTCAATTTGGTCCTGGCAAGAGGGCCGATGAGGCGGACTACGATTCCAAGGGCCGCGATGAATATCAGTCCGTCATATTTGTCGAATATCTCCCTGACCAGATTTTTCAACGCCCCGCTTCGGTCCATCCGGACGCTGAAAACTTTCGCGTTTTTGAAATCCGCCTTCAACCGCCCGGCCAGGGCCTTGCCATCTCTATTTATCGCGATTATCGCTATAGAGCACACTCTTCGTAAAACCTCTCTTTTTCAAAACATCGCCGACAAATATCAGCGCCTGCTTTTTAATCCCAGCGCGCCTGACCTTCTCGGCAATATCTTTTAGCGTTCCTTTGATTATCCGCTCATCAGGCCAAGAGGCCCTGTAGACAATAGCTGCAGGCGTATCAGGACAATAGCCTTGAAGGAGCTGATCAACCACCTTCTTTATATATTCAGCGCTCAAAAATATGACGAGTGTCGCCCTTATTCGGGCGAGCCTCTTCAGATCCTCTTTCTCCGGCACTTTTGTCCTCCCCGGAAGCCTCGTTATTATGACAGTCTGGCTTATATCAGGAAGGGTCAGCTCCTGTTTTAAGGCCGCGGCGCCTGCGCAAAAAGAGCTGACGCCCGGGATAACCTCATACTTTACCTCTTCCTTATCGCACCAGGATATCTGTTCCTGAATAGCGCCATATAAGGACGGGTCGCCGCTGTGGACTCTCGCTATAATCTTTTTGCCGGCCTTTGCCTTTCGAAATATGCGCAAGACCTCATTTAAGGTCATCCTGCTCGAATCGAATACAGACGCTGAAGGCGGCGCGAATTTAAGGACTGCCTTATTTACCAAAGAGCCCGCGTATATAATTATATCGGCGCGGCTGATTGCTTCTGCCGCTTTAATAGTCAAAAGTTCCGGATCCCCCGGCCCAGCGCCGATGAAATATATCTTCATTTTCCACCTTTCTTTACAATAATCACCGAAAGATAGCCTGCTTTTTTATCTCGCAAATTATACAGATCGCGGACAACCTTCTCATCGTGATGCCCGACTCGGCTTATGAGGATGGCCTTACGCGCAAGACCCATCTCCGTGAGAAGCGATGCTACCTTATTCAATTTTGAGCCGACTTTCATCAGGACAACCGTGTCAAATCCCTCGAGGGTTTCCCTCAAGCCTTTCAAGTCCTTTCTGACCGGCACGATTGCCAGGGTCTCGTCACCCTCAACGAGCGCAAGATTGACCCTTGCTGAAGCGGCATTAAACGCGCTTATCCCCGGGATCGTCTCGACGTCGATATCGGGAAAATTCCGGCGCAGGGTATCCATGAGATAGACATAGGTGCTGTAGATAAAAGGGTCCCCTATTGTGATAAAGGCTGCGTCTCTTCCTTTACGTATCTGGCTGGCGATTCTTTTGGCGGCGCTGTTCCAATATCTATTCAAGACGGCCCTATCCTTGGTCATGGGAAAGGTCAGTTCCACAAAATGCTTTTCGCCCCGCGCAATAGCCTCAACTATTGAACGCGCGCAGGATGTCCCATCCTCGCTCCCTTTAGGCGCGAAGATGGTATCAACTCTATCGAGTATTTGTTTAGCCTTTAAAGTTACTAGTCCAGGGTCGCCTGGGCCGATGCCGATTCCATACAGCTTGCCCTTTTTTAGTTGAGAGTTCATAGTTGATAGTTCATAGTTCATAATTATCATGGAACACAGACTGAATATTTTTTTCACCTTGCTCAAGCGCTTTAAATCTGTATCTATAACTCTCTCGTTCGGATACGAGAGATTCTCCAGAACCACTACCCGCCTATTCTCAACGCCATCTCTTAATAGGCCGGCGGCTATTCTATTTGGAGGAAAGCCCGGATCTGTGAAGATGAATACTTTTGACGAATTTCTAACTCTATCGGCCAGATTGTTGACCTTGCGTCCATGGAGGCTGATGATATCGGCATCGTACCAGCTCTCGCCTATCCTGGCGAAGGCGAGTTGAACCGCGCTTATCCCAGGGATGACAACATATTCTTCCGGTTTTAATGCCCCGGAGGCTTTCTCCAACAGACTATATATCCCGGGATCGCCTGAAACGAGAACCGCAAGGCGTTTTCTATCCTTATTTCGCTTGATATAAGGTAGAAGTTCCTTGAAATGGCCCTCTATCGGCATTTCCTCTTTGCCGAGATTCCGAAACATCAGGAGGTGGCGCCTGGAGCCGATCAGGCAATCGCACTCTTCTATCTTGCTTCTTGCAAGGGGGAGCATGTAGCCTTCCGTTCCAGGGCCTACGCCGATAATATATACTTTCATGAAGTTCCCAGAACCTTTCCTTCCAATGAGAGGAGGACGCAATCTATCCTAATCTTATTTTTTACAAATTCTCCTGAGTTGGCCGATACATCTTGCGTTATCCTTTCGCATACTTTCATAAGACCGTTTTTTCTTAATATCTCTGTTGCGGCCTCTGCTGTCGTCTGGCGCGATATTTCTTCTGTTGTTTTTTTGTCCGCGCCGCAGGCCCTCGCGTAGCCCGCTATCGCGTCTATCCTGTTGTCGCCGAATTTACTGTGGGTGTTAAACTGGCCGCCTGCGACCTTAATCAATTTCCCGATGTGCCCAATTAAAAGCGCCTCTTTTATATTCCTCTTCGCGGCCTCCTCAAGCATAAATCCAACGTGATCGCCTATCTTTATGACTGAATCGCTCTCCAGCCTCAAGACATCCCTGCAGTACTTCTCGCCTACATAACCCAGGACAAAGACAACCCTTTTAGAACCTTGAGCCGCAAATACATTCAACTCAAGCGCAAGAGACGCCTTATACGCGTCGAGTGACTTTGGCTCCACTATTCCGGTTGTGCCGATAATTGAAATCCCGCCGACAATGCCGAGCCTTGGATTATATGTCTTCTTTGCCAATTCCTCCCCGCCTGGGACGCTTATTGTAACCTCAAGCCCTTTGTCATCAGGCAAAAATTTGGATGCTTCATTCATGATCATCTTCCGCGGTGTTGGATTAATCGCCCACTCGCCAACTCCTATTGCCAGCCCAGGCCTTGTCGCCTTGCCGACGCCTTCTCCGCCTTTTAAGACAACTCCTCTATTATCAGACAGCCTCACCTTCGCGCAGACCTTCGAGCCGTCTGTCACGTCAGGGTCATCGCCGGAATCTTTTATTACAGCGCATCTGGCAAAACCATTGCCAAGCTCCTGATCTATAAGGTTGATTTTCAATTTTATCCCTGACGGCGTCTGGACCTCAACGTCATACACTTTTTTCCGGTTCACAAGCATGTCACAGGCCCCCCTTACCGCAGCCTGAGCGCATGTCCCGGTAGTAAAACCTTTATTTAAGCAATTCTTTAATTTCACGCCTCGCCTCACCGATTGTTAATGGCGCGTTCTCTATGTCGATAAAGTCTTTCTTCTTCAGGATCTCAAACAGATGGCCGATCTGCGTGAGCCGCAGATTCGCGGCCCTGAGCGCAGGCGCGTCAGCGAAGACCTCTGCCGGCGAACCCTCTTTCACAATCCTGCCTCTATTCAATATTATGGCGCGGTCGATAAAGAGCGGCACCAGATCCACAGAGTGGGTAGTCATTACCATGGTAACCCCGCCTTTGGTATTCAGATCTTTTAAAAGATGCATGATTGAGCTCGTGCCCATGGGATCGAGGCTTGCGGTCGGCTCATCCAAGAGTATGACCTCCGGCCTCATCGCCAATACGCCTGCCAGGCACGCCCTCTTCTTCTGGCCGTAACTCAAGGCATTGATCGGTTTGTCGGCTGATTCCGCCATCCCTACGGAAGATAGAGCGGAAGAAACCCTTCTGTCAACCTCATCTTTCGCGAGATTCATATTCTTTGGCCCAAAGGCGATATCCTCCCTTACAGTGGGTGAGAACAATTGATCGTCCGGATTCTGGAACATCGTACAAACTCTGGTGAATAATCTGTCTCTACTCATAGACCTGATATTCTCATGATCCAGACATATCTCGCCCCTGATCGGCTTGAGGAGGCCGTTTAATACTTTAAGAAGCGTTGTCTTTCCGCAGCCATTTCCTCCAAGTATCCCGATGAACTCACCCCTTCCGGCGCTAAAGGTTATGCCGTCTAACGCCCTGGTGCCGTCCGGATACCTGAACTCGACATTCTTCGCCTCGATCATATCTTTCAGCCCCTGTAGCCGCGCATCATCATCGCCTCGTATGTCGCGATGCTCTGGTCATACGCCCTTATGATTATCGCCCCCGCCAGGCAGCCGATGGACCTGAACGCCTTTATTGGGCTGGAATATCCGAGGCGCAGGGTCTGCGCGTCATATACGGTAATGGCATCCTCCAAAAGGACAAATATATACCGGTACGCGATGAGGCATATCTCGATCCACAGTCCTGGGACCCTGAACCACCTGCAGGCTGCCAGCAGCCTATCCAACGTCGTCGTCATGCTTAAAAATAGCACTAGAAGTGTGGAGCCCATAGTCTTGGCCGTTATCAAGAGCCCGCTGTTCAATTCGCAATAGAATATTTTTATCAAAAAGAGCGTAAGGGCTATGCCCAAAGGCGCCGCCAGCCGAAGTGCCAGTATCTTAAAAGGTACCCTTAAGAAAGAGAGGGCGGTTATGACTAAAAGGGCCGCGACAAACGGCGCGTGAGGCGTCTTTGAAGAGAGTATCGTCAAAATCGAGGCGGCGATGAAGGCTATCTTTATCCTGGCGTCTATCCTGGTGAATATATTCTCTCTTCTGGCAAAGGTGTCAGCGAATATCTCATTTCTCATAGAAAAGCTTTCTCCAATAAAAACCCAACAGAAATCCTCCTGTTGCTCCCGCCAAAAGAAACACGAATAATAGCAGATCCCCCTGGTCAGTATTTATAAACGGCGTCCACGCCGGCCTCCCATGCTCTTTGGCCACTTTTTCGACAACGCTTTCGTCCACCCCCTGCCAGTTTGCGGCTAATGCGGGAAGGGCGAAGATCCAAAACAAAAATATCAGGCTGACAACGCAAAACCTAAAGTTTTTAGTTTTGAGTTGTAGTTTTGACTTTTGACTTTTTGGTTTTGACTTTATCATGTCGCCTTTAACTTCATTAATATATCCGGCCTGCGCCTCGCGACGAATGCCGCCATCCCGCCTGTCAGGAATCCCTCCAATATGCCGAGGGGCAATTGAGTAGGAATGAATGCGATTAGAATTGTTATAAATAACCGGCCCAGGGGCTTATTGCCATGCAGCGCCGATGCCAGTTCGAATGACGTTGTCGCGTATGTGGCCCAGTCGGCCAGGACTCCGGCGACAAATCCAGACGCGAAGAAGGAAAATTTGAATCGCCGCAATAATTTAAACGTAAAATACGCCGCGAAGGAACCCGCTATGCCCATGGATGCTATGTCAGCGCCCCACGTAGTTATCCCCCCGTGCGCAAGAAACAAGGCCTGTATGAAGAGCGCTATCGACGTAACAAGGATGCTCATGACAGGGCCGATCAATATGGCTGACATGCCGGTCCCGCATGGATGCGAGCATGTGCCTGCGGTAGGCACAGGAACCGGCATGCAGGATATTATGAATACGGCGGCGGCCATCATCCCTAAAAGCGGCTTAAAATACGGCTCCGCCTTAGCCTTCTTCTTTACATCCGCTATACCTTTCGCGACAAACGGTATCGCGACAGCGTACCATGCAGCGGCCCATTTCATCGGAAGTATGCCTTCTGATAGATGCATCGTACCTCCTGCAATAGTAGGCGTCCTGCTTTGAGACTGTTGAAAAACGATTAAAACTCTAAATCCGAAATCCTAAATTCTAAACAAACTCAAAACTCTAAATTCAAGACATGCCGGTTTCGGATTTCGAGTTTAGGATTTGTTTAGGATTTAGAGTTTTGGATTTAGGATTTCTCATATAATTCAACACTCTCACTTTGGTACACTCTACTCGCTAAGCAGTCTGCTTACTAAGGTGTAATAACGCGTTTATGATTGCGGCGGCTACGGCCGAGCCGCCTTTTGTGTTCCGGTTTGTTATATACGGAACGCCGGCCAGACCGCGCAGCCGTTCTTTTGCCTCAACAGCCCCAACGAATCCTACGGGGATACCTATAATGAGCGCAGGCTTAACCTTCTTTCGCCTGACCATGTCGCAGAGCTCAAATAGCGCCGTAGGGGCGTTTCCGATAACTGCTATGGAGCCGTCTATAAATTTTGCGGCTTTTCTCATGGCCGCTATCGCGCGGCTTATGCCAAACCTCGAGGCATTATTGATAACGTCCTCATCGTCTATGAGGCACACAACCTTTCCCCCGAAACTTGAGAGGATCTTTTTGTTGATCCCAGCCTTGACCATGCCCACATCGCATATTACGTCTTTGCCGTTTTTTATCGCCTTTAGACCGGCGCCGACGGCCTTCGGATGAAAGCAAAGCTCTTCCGCGTAGGTCGGATCGGTTGTGGTATGTATCACCCTCTTCACAATATCCTTCCGAGGCCCTGACAGCCCAGACCCCTTGAGCAAGCCCTCAATTATCTCAAAGCTCCTCTTTTCTATCTTCTCCGGATCCAGAATCGGACGTGAACGGGACACCCTGCGTCCAACTTGCCTACGGGACACTCTACGGCTTGCATTTATACTATTCATGGTAGGGTGTCCCGATGCTTGGTGTCCCGATGCTCGCAGCCTCACATCGCCTCCATTATGCGGTCCATGACGATGTCGCTTATCCTTGGGTCCTGCCCAAGGTTCTTCGCGTATATGAACTCCACTTCCTTATGGGCACTCGCCTCTTCTTTAATAGCTTTAGGTATGTCGCGACTGACGTGGTTGCCCATGAACAGGAAGAAAGGGACTACGACTATCCTCTTACAGCCTTTCTTCACTATCTTTTTTATGCTTTTGGATAAAGACGGCTCCGCAAGCTGGAGATACGCCGGCTCTACCATATCCAGGCCGTTCTCCTTAACTTTTCTCACAACCTTCAGTATGGTTTTATTCGCCTTTTTGAGTTTTGACCCATGCCCCAAAATTATTATCCCTGTCTTCTGGTTTCTGGTTTCTGGTTTCTGGTTTCTATACATATTATTCCCACTCCGCAGCATCTTGAATATACCTTCTACGACATCCCTCTTGTGTATCCAGCTGCATCTCTCGCAGGACCACACCTTGCGTCCGTCTTTTGCTGCGATATATTTCCCCAGCCGTTCGTTCCCGCACGGATAGAACGGGCAATAACAGAATGTGCAGTCTTCAAGGGACTTGTGGCACGGAAAATACGCGCAGGCCTTATTCACTCGACTTATCATATCCTCACCTCGAACATGCCTTTACCAAGACGCCGCTTATAAGTCCGGCTATACAATCATCTAAAATAGGCGGCAGCTCCTTTAATACCCCTGGCTTGGCCTTGTCAAATCTCTCAAACTCAAACAGGCTTCGCGATCCGGCTATATAATTCGCGATCTGTATGCCCAGCATCTCATCCGCTATCAGATCTACAGGGTCCCTTTTATATCTCTTCTTCCCGAGCCCTGCGACAGCGCCTTTTTCAAGTTCGGCTTCCAATAGAAATCCCGCCAGGACCAAAGAGGCTACATTTATGTCTTTTAGCGCCGCCTCGAATCCTTTCCGCAAGATACCGCGCATCTTCGGCATGGAGCCGATGTTGGGATCGTATATGTACATCTCGAGGGCTGTACCTACAAGACTATCTAACGTTATGCCCTGTTTTAGTAGCCGTTTCTTTAGCGTCATGACAACTCCTGATAAACTTTTTGGCCAATCTGATATCAGATCCGAAATGGAGATGGCTGTAGCTCGCAAGCACATTCCACTTGCTGAGACCGTCCGTATGGCTCTCCTGGTTCTTTTTAACCTTATAAGCAAACCTCTGGCTTCCAGACAATCTGTTGAGGCCTGACCAATGGAATAGATGAGCTTTGGCCCTTGTATCTTTACCGCTCAATATATTATTCTCCACCACTTCTATATCAACATAGCCTAACGCGGCCAGCTTGCCGCCCATCCTGACCGAGGCATCGAATATCCCGACCATGGGAAAATTTCTGCCTTCGAAATCTGTCAAATCCTTGACCAAATACATCAGGCCTCCGCATTCGGCGTAGATCGGCATGCCTGATTCCGCCCTATTATAAACTTCATCCTTCAATCCTGCGTTGCCCGACAACCCGGAGGCGAAAACTTCAGGAAATCCTCCGCCTATATACAATCCGTCTATGCCTGGCGGAAGCGTCTTATCGTGAAGCGGGCTAAAGTTCACCGGATCGGCTCCATAATGCTGGAGGATGTCGAGGGAGTCCTGATAATAGAAATTGAACGCGGCGTCTTTCGCGATCGCGAGCCTCACCCTATCCCGCGCCGGCTCACCCGTGAAGATGGTCTTTTCAAAATCGGGCAGGGCCCCGGCCTTCTGGCCTATACCTATTATTCTATCCACATCTATATTCTTCTCAACAAGGCCCAGCAACTTTTCAGAAAAAGCGTCAAACAGCGCTCTCTCATCTGTCGGTATCAGGCCCAAATGCCTTTCGGGAAGGGTAAGCCCTTTATCCCGGCCTAAGAATCCCAGGACCGGCGCTCCGGCATTCTTCTCCACCGCGTCTTTGGCGCCTGCATAATGCGAAGGACTGCCGATATTGTTCAGGATGACGCCAGCGATATCAACATCTCTATCGAATTCCTTATAACCCAATACGACTGCGCCGGCGCTCCTCGACATGGAACTGGCATCCACTATAAGTATTACAGGCGCATGAAGCGTCTTTGCCAGATGCGCCGTTGAGCCTTCCTCTTGATCCCGCAGACCATCGTATAGGCCCATTACGCCTTCCGTAACCGATATATCGCAGGCCCTGGCCTGCCGTTCGAATAATTCCAGGACCGCGTCGCGGGAAAGCAGCCACGTATCGAGATTCCGGCAGGCCCTTCCAGTGACAGCCGTATGGTAAGACGGATCGATATAATCCGGTCCGGCCTTGAAAGGCTGGACATTAAACCCCTTCTTCTTCATGGCCAATATAAGGCCCATCGTCAAGGTCGTCTTCCCAACCCTGCTATGCGCGCCTGCCAATATAATCCGCGGATACCTCATATCTTCACTCGTGTCCAAAATAGAGTATGATTATCGTCGGTAAATGCATTTCGAGATTCGAGTTCAGATCGTCATTGCGAGCGAGCCGAAGGCGAGCGAAGCAATCTGCAGGCTCGTCGGAGATTGCTTCGGCCTCACTTCGTTCGGCCTCGCAATGACGGCTAATTTGGACAACAATGTCATATCTTGTATTCGTATTCGAGATTGTTGAACGCCTCTTCCCTGAAACAATATCTCTCCTGGCCTTGCGCGATCAATCTGAACGCATATTCTATTACAGCCTTATAAAACTCGCAGAAGACCGAGGGCTGGAACATGTCGCCAAACGCGTGCAGTTCCGCCGGGCACGGCGCGCCGCAGATATTTCTAAAAGCGCATGACTTGCACTCATCTATCTTCTCTACAAACCTGGACCTGATCTTTCTGAATGGGCTTGACCCCATGGCGTCTTCGATGCTGTCCCGGAAGATATTGCCTCCTGAAAATCCCTTGAGGCCGATAAATTCGCCGCAGGGAATCATCTCGCCGGCTGCGGTGATGGTGAAAAAACACCGCCCTCCGCCGCATGGAGAAATGTCGCACATCAGGCGCCGGGCAGTCGGCGCGACTATGCCTAATATTATATTGGAAAAATTTCCGATAATAATTCTATGTTTTGTCCTTCGGGACAGCCCTATTGCCTCATTCACAGCTTCAATAAAATATTTTGCCATGGCCTTTTCATTTGGCCGCACCGCATGGCTCGATTTTTGGGTAAGCCTCACCGGATTCATCAATACGCACGGGACTTTTTTGGCATGCAGGAATCTCACCATGCGGGTGAGGCCGGTCACATTAAATTTGGTAATAGTGGTGATGACATTTAAGCCTTCATAGCCATTGAACATCTCAATGGCCCTGACCGCCTTCTCGAAATTTCCTGTGCGGGATCGATCATTGGCGGCCGGATCGGAAGAATCTAAAGATATGCCTACGCCGACCCGCTGACTCCTTAAGAATTCCACATCATCTTTTTCCAGCAATATGGCGTTTGTCTGGAGCCCGAACTTAAAATGAGCGCTGAATCTCTCTATCGCCTCAAATATTATGTCTTTTACGAGCAGCGGCTCGCTCGCATGGAAGACGATCACGGCCTTTCTGCCTTCACCCTCAAAATATTTTGAAATCTTTTCCAAGATAAAGGCAAGTTCTTTTCTATCCATGGAGCGGCCGTTTTTTCTGATCTGCGCGGGCACATAGCAGTAGGGGCAGTTGGCATTGCATCTGTCGGTCGGATCAATGTAGACTGCTGTCAGGTTGCTGTTGAACCTGAAATCGCGCATCTGCCCATCAAGGCTGTCCCTCGTCTTCTCATAAAGGGACAGCGCCTGAGCCGGGATGGTTATTCCGCCATCTTCGCCTTTGCACAAGATGGCCCAGAATACATTATCCGGATCAAGGATAAACCCTTTATCGGCGAGGCGCTCATCCCAAATGACCAACCCTTTTTTATTCAATAGCGCATCCCCTAATGCAACTCGTCATTGCGAGGAGGCCGCAGGCCGACGAAGCAATCCGCGAAGCGTCGCGAGGTTGCCGAAGGCAACCGTGGCGATCTTTAGATTGCTTCAGCGCCTACGGCGCTTCGCAATGACGGTCTTACACCAATGCCTGCTTTTTATCTACATCCCCGTACATCACGAAATGTGACAATCCATTCGCCGTCTTCGCGCATTTCAGGCGGTACGAAATTGCGCCTGGCTTGGCGGGGCGCGTCCATTTACCATTCTGCTTCCTGCATTTTTTCTGCACTCTCCTCACCCCCTTCCTGTCAATAAGAGAAAAAATATGCCTGTAATCACAAACAACCCTGATGAGATATATGCGATCTTTATGCTCTCCTTTATATGCGCAAGAGTCAAGACGTTCTTATCTTCTCCTATTAAGGGTTTCGCCGCCGCAGCAGAGTTATAAAAATTCATTCCCCCCAATCTGACGCCGAGCGCGCCGGCCATAGCCGCCTCCGGTATGCCGCTATTGGGACTCGGGTTCTTCAGGCCGTCACGCAGCGCCATCCTGAATGAGGCCGCGCCGTCCAGTCCCGCGAGCCATGCGGCGAGAGGCAGGATAACCGCCGATATCCTCGCCGGGATGAAGTTGGCGATATCATCCAGTTTAGCGGAGGCCCATCCGAAATTCATATATCTTTCATTCTTATATCCTACCATTGAGTCCAGCGTATTTACGGCCTTATAGGCCAAGGCGAGCGGCGCGCCGCCCAAAAACGCGTAAAATAAAGGCGAGATTATTCCGTCCACTATATTTTCTGAGACGGTTTCCACCACAGCGCGAACGATCTCCTTTTCATCCAGAGACGCTGTATCCCTTCCAACGATCATGCTTAAATCTCTTCTTGCCAAATCTATATCTGTTTTCTCAATGGCCCGGTACACGCGCATGGCCTCGAGTCTTAAATCCTTGATCGCCAATGATGTATATATGAAAAATACGCTGGCGGCAAAACCTATTTGTTGCGTGATAATAAAAGCAGCCCCCCACGCTGTGCCTATGACAACTACGGCAAAGACTAGACCGGCAAGCCGCTGGCCCTTGACTGCCTGCCGCAGAGGCTTCTCTAATCTCTTGGCAAGCCAACCTATGCCGCGAACAGGATGCGGCAGCCACGGCGGATCTCCGAAGACCAGATCCAGGATATACGCCAAGAGAACGGATATCGTCATTGCGAACACCTGTCATTGCGAGGAGGCCGCAGGCCGACGAAGCAATCCTGAAGGTTGCGAGATCCTTCGCTTCGCTCGGGACCGGCTCCGCAATCACTACTTTCATATCTCATCATACAAATCTTTAAATTCTGGATTCATAGATGCGATAAGTCTAAGTTTTTTCGCTCGAGAACCAGCTTTAATCTGTTTTTCTCGCATTATCGCTTCTTCGATGGCATCGAAGACTTCACAATAGACCAATTTAGTTACCTTGTATTTTTTAGTAAAACCGTCGACAAGCTTATTTTTATGCTCATATACTCTTTTCTTTAAATCGCTTGTTACGCCTGTATACAGTACGCTGTTTGTTCTATTCGTCAATAAGTAAACATAACCGCTGCGCTCCATTGTCAGACCCTTAAAGATCGCTTCGTCGCCCTAAGAGTAAACCGCAAGGCTCCTCGCGATGACGAGGTCGATTGCTTCGTCGATACTTCATGCCTTCTCGCGATAACACTATCCCGCCGATTTTATATAACGAATCTATATCTATGTTATCCCTTAAAAGTCTGGCCAGCTTATCGAGCTCTCTGTCGGAATCGCGGGATGCCTGGCGATGGATCAGCGGCAGGCCTTTCTTCCCCCTCAGGCGGTTTAAGAAATTTCTCCTGAAGATGTCTTCATCAAATACACCGTGTATGTATGTGCCCCATGTCCTGCCGTCATCTGACATGTTCCCGTCAGGGGCCTTGATTCTCTTTCCCTGCCGTTCAACGATCTCGAAAGCGGCCCTGGAAGGTTTTAGATATTCGGTTCTGCCGTGGTGTATCTCATAGCCTGAAACTTCCAACCCGGTATCAAGATCCAACGCCTTCACCTGCGCCAGGACTTTCTCCTCTTCAAATCTTGTCGCTATCGGCAAAACCCCGAGGCCGGCGACCTCTTTGGTCTTAGATTCTATCCGATACGAGTCGCGGATTTTTTCGCCCAGCATCTGATAGCCGCCGCAGATGCCGATTAAAAGAGTTGAGAGGTGGGAGTTGAGAGTTGTGAGTAAGATGCCTGCCAAGCCGCTTCTCTTTAGCCACGCAAGGTCTGCGATGGTATTCTTTGTGCCGGGAATAATTATCGCGTCCGCATCTTCCAATTCTCCCCGCTCCTGAACATAGCGCAGTCTCACATCCGGTTCGTTCGCTAAAGAATCGAAATCCGTGAAATTTGATATGTGCGGCAGTTTTATCACCGCGATATCTATTAAATCTTTTTTCTGGTTTCTGGTTACTGGTTTCTGGTTTCTCATCTCAAGCGCAACCGAGTCCTCCTCCGGCAGTCTTATATCTTTAAAATACGGGACTACCCCCAGCACCTTTACGCCTGTCCTCTTCTCGAGAAAGCCTATCCCGGGCTTCAGGAGCCGTTTGTCCCCGCGGAATTTATTTATGATAAAACCCCTTATCATCCGCCGCTCTTTTTCGGTCAATAGCTCCAGAGTTCCTATGAGCCAGGCGAATATGCCGCCTTTATCGATATCGCCGACCAAGACGACAGGCGCCCCCGCGGCCTGAGCCATTCTCAGATTTACGATATCATGCGGCTTCAGATTAACTTCAGCGGGGCTTCCGGCGCCCTCAATCACCACCACCTCGAAATTCTTCTTTAAGGCCCTGAAAGCTTTCAATACCTCTCCCCAGGCTTTATCTTTATAAGCGTGATATGCGCAGGCCGTCATATTCCCGACAGGTTTTCCTCTTACTATAACCTGCGCGCCTGTGTCAGTAGCGGGTTTAAGCAATATCGGATTCATGTCGCAGGATGGTTCCAAACGGCAGGCCTGGGCCTGCAGGACCTGCGCCCTTCCCATCTCGCCGCCTCCGGCCGTCACAAAAGAATTGAGGGACATGTTCTGCGCCTTGAACGGCGCGACCCTGAATCCGTCCTGGGTGAATATTCGGCACAGGCCGGCGGCTATCACGCTCTTGCCCACGCCCGAACCTGTCCCGCATATCTGTATGGCCTTAGCCTCCATAATTACAAGACCTCTTTTAGCGCCGCGATGAGCTTAATATTTTCCGCTCTGGCCCTGACCGCGACCCTGAAGAACCTTGAGTCTAACCCTCTAAAATTGCCGCAATCACGCACTATTATCCTTTTTTTAATAAGCCTTTTATTCAAGGCCTTCGCGCTTTTTATGGCGCATCGGTCCAGTTTGCAAAGGATGAAGTTTGAGGCCGGTTTAAAAGTCTTCAAGCCCTTTATCCTGTTCAGCTCGCCAAACAGGAATTGCCTCTGGCTAAACACGCAGCTCCTGCTCCTGGTTATATAAGACCTGTCCCTGATTACCGCCTCGCCGGCAGCCTGCGCCATAGAATTGATGTTCCACGGATATTGAATATCGCGGATCTTTTTTATCAGTTCGCGATGGCCGAGGCAGTATCCGAGCCTCAATCCTGGCATGGCGAAGAATTTCGTCATGGACCTTAAGACAAGCGTATTCTTGTTTTTGAGGGTTCCCGGCAGCATAGTCAGCTCATCTCCGCCTTCGACAAAGTCCATGAAGACCTCGTCGAGGACGAGGACGGCCCCATATTTCGCGCATCTATCCGCAAGCAATTCGCATTCTGACCGGGTAAGATATGACCCGGTCGGATTGTTTGGGTTGCAGATGAAAATGATATCGACTTTCGACGCGGCAGCCGATACCCGAGAAACGTCTATTTTAAAATCCTTGCCCTCGCTCGTATTGTGGAACAGGATCCTGGCGCCGCTTGACTTTGCGGCAAACTCGTATTCGCTGAATGTGGGTGTGATGACCAGTACCTTCTTCGCGGCAAATGCCCTGGGAATATCATAGACGAGCTCCATCGAACCATTCCCCAGCGCGATATTATCATATCTTATATTATGAAGACCCGCCAGGGTATTTTTCAGACTTTCTGAACGCGCTTGGGGGTAATGGACTATGCGGCTAATCTCTTTCGCGAGGGCCGCTTTGGCCCTGGCTGATAGGCCCAGCGGATTTATGCTGGCGCTAAAATCCAAAATATCTTTGCCATTTTCCAGATATTGGCGGATATCCCCGCCATGCCTTCCATCCATCATATCTATATTCTCGCGAAGACCAAAATCAGAAACAGCGCCAGGGCCTCGGACAGCTCGCTGGTCGCGCCTATTGTATCGCCGGTCATTCCGCCCAGTTTTTTATTTATCCAGCTTATGAAGAGAAACGCCAGGAATGTCAAAATAAGGAATAGGCCGATCCCCTCTACATTCATGAGCAGGATAAATAGGGCGAGCGTGAAGAGGCCGCCTGAGAGCGCCTCTTTCTGGGAAGCGCCTTCTATGAACCATTTTGCCTTGCCGTCTTCGCGCGCGTATTTAGAGGAACAGCAGGCCAGCACCTGGGCCCACCTCGCGAACGCCGCCATCAATATCAATGACTTCCACAGGGTTTCGCGCGGCATATTGGCAAGAAGTGAGAATTTGAACAATAAGAGCGCGGCCATCCCGGCTGTGCCCATGGCCCCAATGCGGCTGTCGCGCATGATCTCAAGAGCCTTTTCTCTTGAGGTGAATCCACAAAGGCCGTCGCACGTATCCGCGAATCCATCCAGATGTATACCTCCGGTCAGGATAATCGACGCTATCATGATAAGCGCCGCTGCCACAGGCTGAGGAAGCCCGCCAAAGAGAAAGACGAGCGAGGCTAGAAAGAGCCCTATGATGGCGCCTACAGGGATGAAGAAGATAAGCGACTTTCCAAAGTCTTCTTTCGCCGCCTCCTGCTTAGGCCCTATCGGCAGAATAGTCAAAAATCGCAGGGCTACAAAAAAATTATTCATAACAAAAACTTTTAAACTCCCTAAATTCTTAAACTATATTTGTCTCTACTCTCTTCTTGTTATCCGCTTTTTCTGACACACCCGCGCTCTCGAATGTG
This sequence comes from Candidatus Omnitrophota bacterium, assembly GCA_023247415.1. Taxonomy (GTDB): domain Bacteria; phylum Omnitrophota; class Gorgyraeia; order 2-01-FULL-45-10; family JAHFGN01; genus JAHFGN01. Next base: position 11,285 of record JAHFGN010000016.1, on the reverse strand, counting down.
GCCATCTCAGTCAATATCTTTATGCTCGCCTCCGCTATCCCCATGCCCAAGGCGGCTCCGGTGCCTTCGCCAAGCCGGAGGTCAAAATCCAGAAGCGGCTTGACACCCATGAAATTCAATATAATCCTGTGCCCTTTCTCAACAGAGCAGTGCGCGGCGATCATATAATCTTTAACCTTTGGCTCCAGCCTATACGCGACAAGCGCCGCCGCGCCGGATATGAACCCGTCTATAACTACCGGGATTCTGTTGGCCGCGCTCGCCAATATTACTCCGGCAAGCCCGCCTATCTCAAATCCGCCCACTTTTGATAATACGTCCAGCGGGTCTTTCGGATCAGGCCTGTTTACAGCAAGCGCCTTCTTGATCACTTCTATCTTATTGGCGAGGGCCTTGTCATCGAGGCCTGTGCCCCTTCCGACAACATCCTCCACTCCCGCGCCTGTTATAGCGGCCGCGATCGCGCTCGACGGCGTGGTATTGCCTATTCCCATATCCCCTGTTCCGGCTATGTCTATACCTCTTGTGAGTTCGTCCTCAAATACCTCTATACCGGCCTCGATCGATCTTATCGCCTCGCCGCGCGTCATCGCCGGACCTTTTGTCATATTCTTCGTCCCAAACGCTATTTTTTTATTTACGAAATTTTTGAGTTTTGCGCTTTGAACTTTGAACTTTGAACTTTGAACTTTGAACTTTGATGCTACACCCATATCAACTACGATAACCCTCGCCCCAACGTGGCGCGCCAGCACATTTATGCCTGCCCCGCCTCTTAAAAAGTTATAGACCATCTGAGGCGTGACCTCCTTGGGAAACGCGCTTACGCCTTCCTCCACGACGCCGTGATCTCCGGCCATCGTGAATATGACCTTGTTTTTGATCTTAGGGTTCTCGTTTCCGGCGGCCGCGGCGACCTGCTTGGCAAGCTCCTCCAATCTGCCCAGGCTCCCCTGCGGTTTGGTGAGATTATCAAGCCGCCTTTGGGTTTTTTCTCTAACAGCCTCATCCACCTTCTCAATCTTCGCTATTGTGTTTTTTAACTTCTCCATCTCCTAATGCCTCCACATTTTTTATCTTCACCGGTATGCCCGATACCACAAAATATACCTCATCCGCGGCCTTGGCGATAAACTGGTTCGCGATGCCGGCCGCATCCCTAAATTCCCTGCTCAACCTGTTATCCGGAACTATTCCCGCGCCGACTTCATTGGATACCATGATAGTCGTATACGGCGCCTTTGATAAGAATCTCGCAACCGCCTTTACCTGCCTTTTTATTTCATTCGCTTTTTGTCCGCGCATAAGCAGGCCCGAGATAAACAGCGTCAGGCAGTCTATAATAGTTACTTCTATTTCCGGCCCTATCGTTCTAAGTCCTTTTAATAAATCCCATCCGGCCTCGATAGTCCTCCAGGAAGACGGCCTATTTTTCTTGTGCAGCGCGACGCGTCTCTTCATCTCATCGTCTTCCGGGACGCATGTAGCCACAAACGCCGCCTTCCCGGCGTTTATATCCTTAGCCGTTCGAACAGCGAACGCGCTTTTTCCGGATCTCGCGCCGCCTGTAATAAATATCAGTCTTCCCATAATAAAAAACCCCGTAAAAAGCGTTTTTTTCGCTATTTTCGCGGGGTTGCACCCTGTTTTAACTTGGCCCTTGCCTCGAGGCGTTAACTATATAGGCAGGTCTTCTGACTATCCCGCCCTTTTGACTGCCTTCCCATCCTAAAGATTTAAGAACAGTGGCATTAACTCCTGTCAAAAGGGTTCCCTCTTCCTTAAAAAAGAAAAGGGCGGGATTACAGCGGCGGGACCGCGCCCGATTCTAACGGGCTTCCCTGCACCTATATATACCGAATTGTCAAGGGCTATATTACAACATCCTTACCGCAAAAGTCAAGGGAAAGTGCTAGGGATGAAAATTTTAAAAAAATGCTGGACAAACGACTGAAATAATGATATGCTTTTTGCGGTAGTAGATGAAGGTGAATGTCTTAGGCCGTGAGGTTAAGAACACCAACCTTGCGGCTTTTTTGTCTTTGCTGACATTTACTATTAATTTTGCAGAAAAGGAGGTAGAAGATAATGGCAAAAGGAAAAGTGAAATGGTTCAATGACGCTAAAGGCTATGGATTTATTACTCCTGAGTCAGGCAAGGATGTATTCGTGCATCACAGCGCAATTCAGGGTGACGGTTTCAAGTCCTTAAGGGAAGGTCAAGATGTAGAATTCGAGATCACCAAAGGCCCTAAGGGTGAGCAGGCCACTAACGTAGTCAGGCTTTAAGAACCGAAACGATGCCAAGCCCGGTCTAAAAGGCCGGGCTTCATCATTTCAAATTAGTTTCGAAAATTTGAGGAGGCGCAATGCATATAGGAAAGATAAAAAAATTGGTTCGCGACAGGGGATTTGGCTTCATCGACGATACGGACGGAAGAGAGATCTTCTTTCACCAGTCCAGCCTGATAGATGTTAAATTCGACGGTTTAAACGAAGATCAGAAGGTGGAGTTTGAGGTCGAGAAGTCGCCAAAAGGCCCGCGCGCTATAAATATCCGCGTTATCCCGGAGGCGCAGTAACCAAATAGGCTTCAGACCCGGGGCGTTACACGTTGAACCTTATATCTATTACGTCCCCGTCCTCGACGAGGTAATCCCTGCCTTTAAGATATAACCTTCCCGCGGCCCTGACCTTATCCTCGCCGCCCAGATTCACAAAATCGCCGTACTTCATCACCTCCGCGCGTATGAAGCCTTTCTGGAGGTCGGAGTGAATAGCGCCCGCGGCTTCAGGCGCCGCGGAACCTGCCTTTATAAGCCATTGCCTCACCTCATCCGGCCCAACTGTGAAGAAGGATACAAGATTCAGCGCTTTTATACAGAGCCGGGTCAGCAGATTTATGGCCGGCTCTTCGATGCCGAGATCTTTTAAAAATTCCATTCTCTCTTCCTCGGATTCCAATCCGGCTATCTCAGACTCCACCTTAGCCGATACCTGCATTATATCCATGCCTGAGGGCAGGCAGCCGCGCCTCAGTTGTTCCGCCGGTCCGGTATTTTTCAAATCGCCCTCCGAGACGTTCAGGGCTATGAACATGGTTTTACGCGTCACAAACGGGTAGCCCGAGATCGCCTTCTTTTCGTCCGCGGAGAGCTCAAGAAGCCTTAGGGGTGAAGGGCCATCGAGATGCGCCTTCAATTTGGCGAGTATATTCTTTTCTTTTATGGATGCCTCATCCTTTATCTGCGCTATCTTTTTATCGAGTCTCTCCATCCTCTTTTCGATAAATATCAGGTCATGCAGCAGAAGCTCGGAATTCACCGAATCTATGTCCCGTTTCGGGTCAACGGAGCCTTCCGCGTGGTAGACCGACTCATCCTTGAATACCCTCACCACATGGCATATCGCGTCGAGAGAGTCTATGTCGGTAAATATCTCACCCTTGGCGATCGTATCCTTCTCCAGCTTAGGGAGAGTTTCAATATCTATCCTCGCCCTCGCCTCTTTCCTGGGTTTGTAGGCCGAGGCCAAGGCGTCGAATCTCGGATCTCGTATCTGGGCAACGCCTTTTATCGGCTTACCCGAAACGAGTTCTGATTCTGTGGGCCTGTGATTCGTGAGGACCTCGAAGAGCGTCTTCTTTCCAACCTGCGGTAATCCTATTATCCCTATCTTCATAGATAGCGAAAATGTACATCGGGTACATCGGGGACGGTTCCCGTAGCCATATCAGACCTGTCCCTTATTATATCTCGGACCTGTCCCTTTTACAATCCAATCCTTAAACGAAAAGGCGCGCTTAATGCTCCGGGTGGTGCTCAATATGCAAATGGGGATGGATGTGGGTTTTGCCTTTATGCCCATGACTGTGGATGTGTACGAGGTTATTGGCTTGAAGGAGCGCTGTATCTTCCAGGATTACATCCGGTTGGCCGGATTTTACTATTTTCTTCTCCTGACTAAAGACGTAAACAATGTCAGATATCTCTTCAACAATATGTAAATCATGAGTGGATGTAATTATTGTTTTCCCAGCCTCATTTGCCTGAATAAGCAGATCTATGATGCGCCTGGTTGTCAGGGGATCAAGCCCGGCGGTTGGCTCATCCAATATAAGGACATCCGGATTTATCATCAAGCTGGAAGCAATCGCGACTTTTCGTTTTTCACCAACGCTTAACTGGTGCGGCGATCTATCCAGCAGATCTTTAATTTCAAGTATGCCTAAAACTTCTTCCAGCCGCTTTTCAATTTCCTTTTTCTGGACTCCAAGGTGCAAAGGGCCAAAGAGGATATCCTCTTTAACGGTAGGACAAAATAATTGGGCGTCTGGATTCTGAAAAACCAGACCCACCTTTTTCCTAAAATTCCCTGAGAACTCCTCATCGTTAAAATCATTTTCCTTGAATTCCCTGCCAAAAGCTTTAAAGACGCCTTTGTCCGGAAAAATAAGCCCATCCAGCATGTGCAGGAGCGTAGACTTGCCGGAACCATTTGCGCCAATAACTGTTATTTTTTTTCCTTGTTCGATATGCATATCAACACCGCGCAGGGCGGGGAACTTCCCAAGATATGAGAAATACACGCCCTTCAATTCAAAGGCCGGATTATCCATAATCTACTCTTTAGGCTTTCAGCCAATAATCAAAATATGCTGTCAAAACAAAAATTATTACGGCTAAAGACGCCCACAGCCAGTCTTTTGTTTTAACCGTAAAATCATCCAATGAAGCCGGCTCGCCGCGATAGCCCCTGGAAAGCATGGCCTTGTATACTTCTTCATTTAACTGATGCGAGCGCTGCCACAGAAACGCCATATTCCAGGCAGCAAGACGCTGTCCGCTTTTGTAATGAATTTTTGTTCCCACACGGCTTTTGACAGCGATATAAGTATTCTCAATAATCTCTACAAAGAGATAAACATATCTGTAACACATACCGACTGTCATTACGAAAATCTGGGGGATCTTTAAAATGCGTAGAACCTTAAGCAGCTCAAAATGCCTGGTGGTGATATTTAAAAGAACGGCAAACGATACTGAAGTGATGACCCGCATAACGAATAATGCCGCGCCTGATAAACCTTGGCGGGTAATGGTAAATTTGAGTCCTATCAAATTAAACGCGGCCAATGCTTCACCGGGAGTAAAAATACTGAACAAGGCGGGGATCGCGATAAAAAGCGAAAACAATGGGATGAATATCCATGTCCGTTTTAAGAAAAATCCCAGGTTGATTTTAGAAATATGCGTCAGCAATAAACATAGCGCGTACAGGCATAATAAAATAAGGGTATGTTTTGCTAGGATTATCTGAACAATGAATAACATAAAAGTTACTGTCTTTATTCTCGGGTCCAATGACTGCAGAAATCCTTTTCTCAGGGCATATTCATCCGCGAAGATAGACTCTTTTAGGAAGGATAGAGCGCCCATAATCGAGCGTTCTACGAAATTATTCTTGTGCACTTTTTAATCGCCTTTCTTAGACAGTATCCTGCCGATAAGCAATGCCGCGATAACTGTTGCGGCTATGCCTGCAGCCGCTGATACAATATAGGCTAGACTCAAATGCGGCAAACCTTTTTTCTCCCAGCCCCTAAAAGCATAATCGGGCATAGGCGCATTCCATAGGGATGATAGCTTGGCAAACCCCTTTGGAACATAGCCCGCGAGTTTCCGCATTTCGCCAGCGCCCCATTCACCCCAGGCGCTGCCAGCCTTAAAACGCTCGGGGAGTATTAATCCGATAGGAGACAGAGCAATCAATATCGCGACACCAATCCATAATTTAGCGGCGAGTTTCATTAAGCCGCCCCCTCTTCCTTAAAAAAGCTCCGGAGACTGTTTCTGTAAATATTTGACTACCAGCGCTGTCACGATGGCTTCAACCCATCCAAATATTAAAAGATGCTCGCCCGCCATCGTGGAGATAGCAATCTTTAAACCGTAAGGGCAATAAAGCGCCTGGCCATTGGCAGTATGATGCAGCAATGGCTGCATCCCAAATTCAACGCCTGCTAAAAAAGCAGCCGCATTAATACCGATATAGCCCGCCGCTCCAGCCGCGATCATCTTCCTGTTGGAATCGACGCGGGGGTTATGACTGATAGCCTTATAGGCGTAATATCCTGCAAAAGGCAGTACAAATGCCATATTAAAACAATTGGCCCCTATAGCGGTAATACCGCCATCGCCAAATAATAACGCCTGAACAACCAAAGCAACGGTTATGGCGATGCAGGCTGCCCAGGGCCCTAATAGTATAGCTACCAACACCCCTCCTACCGCATGGCCGGTTGAGCCGCCCGGTATCGGAATGTTAAACATCATAACAACAAAACTGAATGCCGCGCCTATCGCGAGCATTGGGACTTGCTTCGCCTTGAGCGTCTTCTTAACAATTCTTGACGCAATTGTCCATATCGGCAGCATGACAGCATAGAAGAGACCGCACGTTGTCGGCCCTAAATAGCCATCCGGTATGTGCATTTTTTTCCTCCTCTTGCTAAATCATACGTGTCCAGAATAGGCAATGTCTCCGCTGATGCGTTCGAAATCAATGTAACCTTTGTAAGGATCCATGGATATCAAGCGTACATGAACTTTTTGCCCGACAACCATCCCCTCCCCGCCGCGTATAACCCGCCCTTCAACTGGCGGTGAAATAAGCCGCGCGTAATTCCCTTTTTCTGAAACTCCTGTGACAATAGCGTCAAAAGATTCCCCCAGCCTATCTCCTAACAAGACCGCTGCAGCTGCTTTACGCATGAAACGTTCGACCTTCTTTGCCGCCTTATCGCGGTCTGTGCACAATGCGGCATGTCCAGTCAACTCTTCTTGGGTATACGGGCTTGATTGCCTGTCTAAAATAGCCTTGAGAAGCCGCTGAATAATCACATCCGCATAACGCCTGTTTGGAGCCGTAGCATGAGTGTAATCCATAACGGCAAGACCAAAATGACCGCAAGGGGCCTTGCCCGGCTCAAGCACCATATATTCGCCCGCGCCTAACAATTTTACGATTGTTAAAGACAGGTCTGGAAAATGCTCCGGATCAACCGCCTTCTGCCGCAGGAGAAATTGTGAAAGCGCCCTTGAGTCAGGTTCAGCCGGCAGCGTTTCGTTACAAGAGGCGGCCGCTTCTCTTATCCCCATCCAGTTTTTAGGAACGCGGACAACTCTCTGAATCATGGGAATGCCCGCCTTTTCTAAAAAGCCCGTTATCGTTCCGTTAGCGGCAATCATAAAATTCTCAATTAAATATCGCGCCCGGTTTCGACGCGGGACTTCCAGGGCCGCGACCCTTTCTTCCCGTACAATTGGATTGGCTTCAATTGTATCTAATTCCAGAGCCCCCTGTTCCGTCCGGAAGCTCTTTAGACGCTGGGCAGCTTCATCCTGCAGCCGAAGCTGCTCTTCTAATCCAGCGATTTGACGCAGCCGATATGGGATAGGACCTTTGCCCTCAAGCCAATCGCCGATTTCTTCGTAAGCAAGCTTTGCCTTATTGCGTACAAGGGCCCGGTACGCGCTTCCCTTCTGGATATTCCCGTCGGCAAGAACGGTGAATTCAACAATAATTGCCTGGCGATCTTGGCCGGTTCGCAAAGACGTCAGATCCGTTGAGAGTCGCTGCGGCAGCATGGGAAAAGTCTCGATTCCCGTATACACCGATGTCCCGTTATGAGCCGCATACTGGTCCGCATGGGACTGTTTAGGGACAAGCAAATCAACATCGGCGATAGCTGTGAAGACCTTGATCCCCTGGTTCAAACCGCGTTCACAGTATTCCAATTGATCAAGGTCAAGCGAGTCAGTGTTATCGATCGATGACCATAGAAGAGAACGCAAGTCCGCGAGATCGCCCTGTCTATTTTTTAGAAGCCCTTCTTCATTAATGGCCCTGACTTCTTCAGTCACAAATTTTGGGAACTGGAATTGAAAACCATATTGAGCCATCGCTTTCCTGGCAATGGCATGAAGATCTATATTACGGTAATTCGGCATCCCGACCTTCTTGTGTCCAGATATAATAACAACTTTAACAGATAAGAAATAAAATATAAATTCAGCGCAAAGGCGGACACGCTATCTACGGATCAAGGCATAGGTTAGAGCGGATATAGCCGCCGAACAAGGAATGGTCAGTATCCATGCCCAGACGATCCTGCCCGCAACACCCCACTTGACCGCGCTTAGCCGCCTAAGGGATCCTATGCCCATTATGGCGCCGGTGATAGTATGCGTAGTGCTTACCGGGATACCAAGGCTTGAGGAAACGAAGAGCATGATGGCAGCTCCGGACTCCGCGCAGAAACCATCAACGGGTTTTAATTTTGCGACTTTTTGCCCCATCGTCTTGACAATGCGCCATCCGCCGAACATTGTGCCCAGCGCAATTGCTGTGTGACATACGATTACAACCCAGAACGGCACATAAAACTTGCCGCCCAGAAGGCCCGCGCTAAAAAGAAGGCTCGCTATAATACCCATCGTCTTCTGCGCATCATTACCGCCATGCCCCATACTGTATAGCGCCGCGGATAAGAGTTGACCTTTTCTAAAAATGTGATCTATTTTCAGCGGAACGCTTTTGCGAAAAGCCCAATACACCACAACGCCTAAACCCAAACCTAATACAAGGCCCAGCGCCGGCGAAATAAATATAAAACCAACGGTTCTTAATATGCCTTTCCACATAAGCGCGCCAGAGCCTGCTTTGACTAACGCCGAGCCGATCATCCCGCCGATGAGCGCGTGGGAAGAGCTGACAGGAAGCCCGAAATACCATGTGATGATATTCCACGCGCAGGCGCCCGCGAGCGTTCCGAAGATGACCCCTTTATCAACAATCGCTATATCGATAATCCCTTTACCGATGGTATTAGCTACGTGCAGCCCGAAAAAGAGGAACGCTACGAAATTAAAAAAGGCGGCCCAGATAACGGCATAGCGAGGCGAAAGCACCCGGGTTGAAACGATCGTGGCAATGGAATTAGCCGAATCATGAAAGCCGTTCAGGAAATCGAAGGCAAGCGCGAGAAGGACCAGCAGAAGGATCTCGAATGTCATATTCAAGCCTGTTTCACAAGTATGGACCTGACTATGTGCGCGACGTCTTCACAAATATCAAGGACCGTTTCGGCATACTGGTAGATGTCCTTCCATTTGATTATGGCGATGGGGTCTTTCTCTTTTTCAAAAAGCTCTCCGAGCATTCTGTCTCTCATCGAATTACCTATGTTTTCCAGCCGATTTATCTCTATGCACGCGTCAGAAACAGATTTTGTATTCTTTGTGTTTCGCAGCCCCCCTACCGCATGCGCAACTCCACGCGCGGACTCCTCAATAATAGAGGCAAATTCCATAAGATTTCCATCTACCTTTGTGATCTTATACGTTTTTAGGCGGCTTAGTATGGTATAGATCATGTCGGTAACGTCATCCAATTCCTTTGCCAGCGCATGGATGTCTTCCCGGTCAAAGGGGGTGATGAAAGTCTTGTCCAGCTGCTCTAGGATCTTGTGCGCGACCTCGTCCCCCTCGTGCTCGATCTTATGCATTTTTTCAAGCGATGGCTCATCGATGGCGCCTCTTGATATCAACTCCTTGAAATAACCGGCAGCCTCCACAACATACCCGGCCTGTTTTTCGAACAGATCAAAAAAATTAAAATCTTTGGGAAGAAATTTAAAAAACATGAAATACCCCCTCCTGTTGGCGTTCTTGGCGCGATATTATAATATCGAAAGACATTTTGTTGAGTCCCCAGCGTAACGCGCCGGGACGAAATCCTGCAAGCGTTGTGCCAGTCATCCCCGGGCACCCTTCGACAAGCTCAGGGCCCCTCGTCGAAGAGTCCCTCGACATCCCCTTTAAAACTTAAAGTTTTCTCCGCTATTTCGTCTCTACGCCCTGTGATGGTGCAAATACCTCTTTACCTCGTCATGGTTTCCGGCTAACACCAAATAATAATTATCGCCTTCTACCTTGACGACCACACGTAACCGTATATCAACGCGAAACTCGTATTTATCGTGATCTATCTTCTTAAAGCCGAATCCGGCAGGCGCTTCTCCCGGGAGCAAGAATAAATTAAAATCTTCCAAGCTTTCAGCAAAATTATCCTTATCCTGACGAGTTAGCTTTTTAACTGAGCGCTCAAAAGATGGCAGGATTAAAATTCTCTTCACTTAGTTACCTTTTTAATATAGCGAGAGAATTCCTTCCCCGGCCTTACGACCTTAGCCTTACCCTTCTCATTTTCTACGATATGATCAATCGCTTTAAGGTCTTCTGCGGTATAACGCGGCTCGACCTTCACAGGAATGAGCTTTATATAATTATCTTCGATATCCACGGCAAACAACTCATCCATCTTTAAATGCAGCCGTTTTACTATTGCGCTTGGAATAGTCAGCTGATTCTTGGCTTTTAACTTTGTGATAGTCATTTTTCTCACCTCCAATGGAAGTATACCATAAGTAGGAAAGTATGTCAAGTTAGAATTTCTAACTTTTCTTACTCTAACAACAACAGGAATGCGTAATAGATTAGCCAAAAGAAGTGCTTCCGTCGTAGGGGACATTTAAATGTCCCCTACGACATCGTCGGGATACTTCTCTACGCTAATCTGTTACAGGAATGCTGACCCGACTACTTAACGGTATTTGGAGAAATGCGGACGACTTTACCGTTCTGCCATACGGCAAGTGAGCGGCCGGTATTTTTATGCCGTTCCACAACTTGCCGCACCGCTTTCTTTAATGCAGCTTCGGCTTTATCTTGTAAAGGTATCCTTTTCTTCATCCTTTCGGCCCGGCGATTATATAAATATTTTTTGTCATTTTATCAATTTCCTATCCTGGTTAGAATTGTCAGTTTTGAATTTGTTCGTCAATAACTTTTTCGTCTTTATAGGCAACTTGCTTTCCACCACATTAAAATATTCCTGTGAAACTTTAGTGTTAGTTTCGGCGTGGGAATAGAATGTCCCCATCCACACAGCTTTATTGCTTCGTCTACACCTTTACCTTCTACAAAATATCGTCTGTACGCATTCTTTTCTTTACTCCAATAGTCTTTTCCGGACTCCGGAAACTCTTTCAAATGCTTTTCTATAAAATTATCTAATACTTTTTCTAAGTCTTCTTTTGACATTCCTCAGTTCAATGAGGAAGTGCAACGCATAGGATATATATGTTAATCTATGCGTTATGGAAAATAAATATACACATCTCTCAAGCGAAGAGAGAGATAAAATAGCCGTCCTTCGCGCAA
>JAHFGN010000015.1 GCA_023247415.1 Candidatus Omnitrophota bacterium | reverse complement strand
ACAGTATCAACAAAAAGAAAAGGTCGCCCCAAAAGAAAAAGGGCTGCTACTAACGGTTTAAACCTAAAAACCGGACATTTCTACTTTGGTAACCATAGGACATTTCTAATTTGGCTTGACAAGCGATAATAAATGACTTGAAATCTTGCATAGTATAGTATATAATTTGTAGTATGAATGGACGGTTTTCGAATTTTGAAGAGAAGAAGACCGTCTTTTATTTTATACCATGAGCGATGATCCAAGACTTCAGGATAAGCTGTTTATAATAGATCAGCTGCCTATATTCAGCGGTCTGTCCAGCCGCGAGAAAAGGATTATAGCCGCCTCGAGCGTATTGGCAGAGTACAAGAAGGGCCAGATTATATACAGGCAGGGTGACGAATCCGACGCGTTTTACTGCGTCGTGGCCGGGAGGGTAAAGATATACTCCGGTGAGAGGCGCGAAGGCCGCGAGGAGCCCCTCGAGTACCTGAAGAGGGGAAAGTACTTCGGAATAATATCCCTGCTTACAAAGGAACCCCACTCTGTCTGCGCCAAGGCGTTCAACGATTCCATAATACTCAAGATAGATAAGTTGTCGTTCGGCAAGATAATGGGTTCAATCCCTCAACTAATGCTGCATGTCGGTCAAACCTTGTCCCGGAGGTTGAAAGGCAAAGACGCGGAAGAGAAGCGTATATTCGAAAGCACCATAGTGTCTATCCATGCCGTCTCGGCAGCGATAGACGGCTCAAGATACGCGATAGACCTGGCCCAGGCCCTGAAACAGGAGACAAATAAGGCAGCCATCCTGGTCGAGATAAACAGGCATAGAGAGCCCGCGCCGCAAGCCTCATCGCCTGAGTCCCATAAGAGACCTTTTATTCTGCGTTCTTCATTCTTCACAAAAGATGAGGTCGCGTCGAGCATATCGAAACACGAGCTGGGATTTGATACGTTAAAGATAAATTTCGAAGGCGCCGACACCCAGGACATATCGCGTCTCGTGCATCTTTTGAGCTATCTCACCAGCGACTACCACTATATTATAGCCGATCTGCCAATCCACATTGACAAGACACTGTTTGAGGTGATGAAACAATCCGATTTCGTTCATATACTGACCCCGGGCCGCCGCGCGGACATTGAATCGACCTCAAGGCTTGTGGAAGAGCTCGGAAAATATTTTGGCGAGTCAACAGAAAAGATCAGGGTGGTAACAGTGGAAGACGCGAAATCGTCTATCATGCGCTGCAGCGAAAAGACCGATGTGCTGAAGCACGGCATATTCGCGACACTTTCAAATTCCGGGGATAACCACAATGTCATGCGGCGGATAGCGAGACAAATGGGGGAGGTCCTCGTAGGGCTTGCCCTTGGCAGCGGCGCGGCTATGGGGATAGCGCATGTAGGGGTCTTAAAGGTGCTGGAAAGAGAGAATATTCCCATAGATATGCTTGTCGGGACAAGCATGGGAGCCCTGATCGGGGCGCTATGGGCATCAGGAAAGACTATAAAAGAGATAGAGGAGATAGTCGCGCACTATAAGAGTAAAATAACAAATGTGAAGTTGATGGACTTCACATTCCCGAGGCGCGGCATCATAAAGGGGGGGGAGGTCAGGAAATTTCTTCGCTCGGAGTTGGGCGATAAGACATTTCAGGACATGAAGCTCCCGTTTAAGATTGTCGCCTGCGATATACAGACGCGCCAGGAGGTGATCCTGGATACAGGAAGCGTTGCTGAGGCCGTCCTCGCGAGCGTCTCTGTTCCAGGGGTATTCGAGCCGGTTAATATAGACGGCAGGATATTGGTGGACGGAGGCATAGTCAACCCCCTTCCCACAAATGTTTTGTCGAAGATGGGCGCGAATAAGATAATAGCCGTCAATGTCCTGCCCAGCCCGGAAGACATAGTCAGGTCCAAGAAGAAGGTAACCAACATATTCGATATCATCGTAAACAGCGTTCAGGCAAGCGAATATATATTGGCCCAGATGTCCGGTCAAAACGCGGACATACTTATGCACCCGGTGGCCTATGCCCTGGACTGGTACGAGTTCTTCTTTGGAGATAAGGCAGTCGCAAGAGGGGAAGAAGAAGCCAAAAAGTTCCTGCCGGCGATACGTGAATTGATATCCCAATGATTTATGGCAAAGACACGCCTTCCCGAGATAATCCTCGCGTCGCGTTCCAAGAGAAGATCGAGCCTGCTCTCTATGTGCAGGATCCCGCACAGGATTATGATAAGCAATGTTCGTGAGGATAAGGGGTTCGGCGCAAGACCCAAAGACTGCGTATTGAAGAACGCCTGCAAAAAAGCAGGGGCCGTTGCCGGCCGGCTTAAAAAAGGGATAGTGATAGGCGCTGACACGATAGTCTTTCTGGATGGGCGTATAATAGGCAAATTGAAGAAAAAAGAAGCTGTTAAGCGAACCTTGAGGCGTTTAAGCGAGAAGGTCTCGTATGTATATACAGGGCTCGCGATAATAGATGTCGGATCGGGACGGTGCCTAAAGGATTACGTGAAGACGAAGATAAAAATGAAGAGGATAGGTGAACAGGATTTGAATCTGTGGCTTAAATTTATTGGCCCATTCGACAGGGCTGGAGGTTTTTCTATAGAAGGGCCCGGCTCGATACTGTTTCCGCGTATCGAGGGGTGTTATTTCAATATACTAGGCCTTCCGATGTCTAAACTCTGCGATATGTTCGAAAGGCTGGGGTTCAACCTCTTATATTTCATGAAAGGCGGAGATAATTATGGGAAATCCTAAAGAGGATAAATGGTTTTATAGGCGAGATATGGTTGTAATCGCGCTTTTTTGCCTCGGGCCTCTGGCCCTGCCGCTTCTATTTTCGAGTCCGAGATTCACTCTCCTATGGAAGGCTGCCATCACCGTGCTGGTTATAGGGCTTACAATATGGCTTGTGATCGTTTCAGGCAGGATATATCTCGACTTTATTAAAAGGTTGGATGAGCTAAAAGCCGTTTATGGATTAAAGTGATTGTAAAGACTGACCAGGACGCGATAAAGAGTTATCTCGAAGACAGCTCCAACCTTAAAGGCGGCTGGGCTGAAGAGGCGGTATTTCCGCAAAGCCCGGAGGAGATAAGCGAAATTCTGATTAGGGCAAGCCGCGCGGGGAGGCCTGTCACTGTATCCGGCGGAGGCACCGGTGCTGTAGGCGCGAGGGTTCCAAGGGGCGGTATCGTCCTCTCTCTGGAGAGGATGAATCAGGACATTGATATATCGAGGGACGTTTCACAGGGCATCTGGCTCGCCAGGTGCCAGGCAGGCGTTCTGGTTGAAGACCTGAAGAAGAAAGCGGAGTCAGAAGGATTATTCTACGCCTGTCATCCTACTGAAAAGACCGCCGCCTTGGGAGGGACAGTGGCCACCAACGCCTCCGGGGCGAGGTCTCTGCGATACGGGCCTACAAGAAGATTCGTCAGAGCGCTGAAAGTCGTACTGTCTGCCGGGGACATACTTTATATAAAGCGCGGCAGCAGGTTTATTTCAAAAAAAGACTCTACTGTGGTCCTGAAAAGCGGAAGAAAGATCCTGATACCGATCCCTTCATATAAGATGCCGGCGGTCAAGAACTCCGCGGGCTACTACGCCAAAGACGGCATGGACTTGATAGACCTGTTTGTCGGGCAGGAGGGGACATTGTGCGTCATAGCTGAGGTTTCACTTGAGCTTGAAAAAAGACCGGAGGAGATATTCAGCTGCTTCGCGTTTTTTTCAAGCGAGGAAAAAAGCTGGAGTTTTTCGCAGGACGCCCTGGCGCTGGACCCGCTTTCGATGGAATATTTTGATCACAACGCCATCGTCATGCTGATGTCTAAGGGATTGAATATCCCAAGATACGCGAAGGCCGCCATATTTTTTGAAAAAGATACCAAGAGCGGGAAAACTGATGAGGCGATCGAAGAGTGGCGCGCCCTATTTAAAGAATACGGGGCTCGCGAAGAGGACGCTTGGGCCGAGATAGGGGAGGGGGAATCTGGAAAGTTTATAGAATTGAGGCATTCCATACCGGACATGGTAAATGCGAGAATTAGAAGGGCCGGATGCGAGAAGATTTCGATTGATTCGGCCCTCCCGCGGGATAGATTTCCGGAGATGATGAACTTCTATGTTGAATCTCT
This sequence comes from Candidatus Omnitrophota bacterium, assembly GCA_023247415.1. GTDB lineage: Bacteria > Omnitrophota > Gorgyraeia > 2-01-FULL-45-10 > JAHFGN01 > JAHFGN01. The sequence continues at coordinate 24,480 of JAHFGN010000015.1, read as the reverse complement.
TGGAAAGGCGCTCCTCGAGCACGTTATATTCGGCCACATCGGCGAATGCCATGTCCATGTCAATATACTTCCTCAAGATGAGGAGGTCGCGGCGGCCAAGGCGCTTGCGCTCCAGTTTGTCCGCAAGGCCGTCTTGCTGGGTGGAACGGTATCGGCGGAACACGGGATAGGAAAGATAAAACACGCCTATCTTGAGGAGCTCTATGGCAGAGAGGGCGTGCTCGAGATGGCCAGGATAAAGAAGGCCCTTGATCCAGCGTGGATTCTTGGTCCCGACAATATATTTCCCGCGAAGCTCGCCGAAGAGCTATGAGAAGGTCTTGTGAAAGATAAAAAACGGCTTCTCCTTGTCGTTCCGGATTCTACAAGAAAGGCGCACCTCGATAAAATTCTTCCCCATCTCCTTCGGATACTAACCGGATCATGCAAAGTTGATATAGTGGCTGCCACAGGCCTGCACAAGCCGCATTCCGGCAAAGAGCTGGAGGAATTAGTCGGGCATAGCGTATTCGCCCGCGTCAATCGTGTCTACAGCCATAACTACGCGAAGTCCAATCTCGCCAGTTTTGGCGTTACAAAGAGCGGGATCCCTATATGCTTGAATAAAAATCTTAAAAGATACGACGGCATAATCTCAATCGGGGTTATAGAGCCGCATCTATACGCCGGATACAGCGGGGGCGCGAAGACCATAGCCATCGGCCTGGCCGGAGAGGATATCATAAACCGGACGCACCATCCGTCCTTTTTGGATCGACAAGGCGTGTCGATAGGCAGTATTCGAAGGAATGCGTTTCAAAGAACGCTCTGGGAGATTGTAAAGCCGATACCTTATATCTTTTCGATAAACGTTATAAATGACTCTTCGGGACGCGCTGTAAAATTATTTTTCGGAAAGCCAAAAGAGGTTTTTGAAAAAGGCGCCGCGTTCGCAAGGCGTATATACGAAAAAGAGGTAAAAGGACGCGCCGATGTCGTTATCGCGAACGTCGCTTGTCCAAAGGACATAAACCTCTATCAGGCCTCCCGCGCCATAAACTACATAGCAGACTCAAGGCCTTCCATATTGAAGGATGGGGGTTTTCTTGTAGTCTCGGCGAGATTGAGGGACGGGCTCGGATCCGGCCTGGCTGAAAAGAGGTGTTTCGAGGCCCTTAGAAGGAAAAAGTGCCTGAAAGAATTTGTGGAAGATATAAAATCTAAAGGGTGCCGGGGAGGGGAACACAGGGCATATATGATAGCCAGGGCCATGCTGCGGGTGAGGGTAATCATAGCAGGCCAGGGGGCGCCGGAGATAACAAGAGGCCTGCCATTCATTGCTTTCAGGGGAGTTGAAGAGGCCATGCGGTACATAAGGCGCGAATCTCCGAACAAGCCGAAGATATACGTGGTGCCAGACGCCTTTTCCATAATAGCGAAAGCGGCCTAAAGATATGCGAAATCTTACCAGGCTGGGTTCATATATTTCTAACAGGATAGGCAGGGCGATCGCGGACTATAACCTGATCGAGGATAAGGACAGGATCCTCGTCGCGGTATCCGGCGGCAAGGACAGCCTCACGATGCTGCGCCTCCTGAATGAGAGGCGGAGATGGGCGCCAATAGAATATGAACTGGTAGCGATGCATATCGAATCGGATTACAGATGCCAAGGCTGCGTCCATACCGATGTGCTGGAGAAGATATTTCTACAGATGAATATCGAATACCACTTCAAAGACATAAAGATCCTGGACGCCGACCCCTCATGCCAAAACGACACTGGCAGGGTTTCGTCCCCGCGCAAGCACGGGGGACTCAACCCCTCGTGCCACAACGCTTGCAGGATTTCGTCCTCGCGCATGCGCGGGGGACTCAACAGGAAGGTTTCATGCTTCTGGTGCTCCTGGAACAGGCGAAAGGCGCTTTTCGAGTCCGCCGAGGAGCTTCACTGCAGCAAGATCGCGTTCGGCCACCATAAGGACGATATAATCGAGACCCTGCTCCTGAATATGTTTTATCACGGCGAGACCTCTGCCATGAATCCGTCCCAGGAGCTGTTCGGCGGCGCGGTCACCATCATACGGCCTCTCTGCTACGTGGAAGAAGATAAAATAAGGGCGTTCGCGCTGGAATCAAAATTTCCTCACCATCTGTGCGCTTGTCCCAACTCCGTCACGTCAAAGAGGCGCATGATGAAGGACCTGATAAAGACGGTTGAGAAGGATTGCCGTTACGTGAAGACAAACCTTTTAAAGAGCATAGCCAGGGTAAACAGAGACTACACGCGGATGGTTGAGGAGGTGAAGTGATATGCCGTATGTGAATCTGAAGTTGATCGGGAAGCTGACGAAGAAGCAGAAAGAAGATATAGCGGCGCAGTTTTCGGATACGCTGGAGAAGGTCGCCAACAAACCTAAAGAATATACCTATATCGTGATAGAAGAAACGAGCGCCGAGAATTGGGCATGCGGAGGGAAGCTGTTCGGATGAGAGGGCGAAGACGGGTATAAAGAATGTAATGATGGAAGAGAGGATAGGGTCGATGGAGAACCTCCTTGTGATCGACGGCTACAATTGCATGAAAAGGACAAGGGCCTTCGAAAAGGAGCTTGACGCCTCACTGGAGCGAGCCAGACGCGCGTTTCTGGAGATGGTAAAAAAATTCAGCAGAAAGAATCACACCTATGGCGCGATCATGGTCGTTTTCGACGGCAAAGGTGACATTGACAGCCATCCAGATCGAGACGGCAGCGCGTCAGTCATATTTTCCACGCGCGGCGAATCTGCCGATGAGGTCATACGGCGGCTGTTGGAGAAATATGCCGTTGGGCGCAGGATAAGCGTTGTCTCTGATGATAACTATGTCACAAATCACGCCCGGGCCTATGGCGCTGATGTCATTGCCTGCTCGGATTTCCTGCGGTTGATCCAACGCGGCGTCCGAACGCCTGAAGCCATTGACGAAAAAGGCCTGGATGCCGGCGAGGCCGCGGCCATAACCGAGGCCCTGCGAAAGGTGTGGACAGATAATTGAATTATTGATATAATTTTCTCACTAGAAAAATAATCTTATTCAAGAAGGGGTGATATAGATTGTCAAAAGTGACGATTGGCGAGAATGAATCCCTGGAAAAGGCCCTCAGGCGGTTCAAGAAGAAGATAGAGCGAGAGGGGATATTGAGGACCCTGAAGGAGATCAAGCACTACGAAAAGCCGAGCGAGAAAAAGCGCAGGAAGCGGAGAAGCGGCGGTCGTTCGACGTGGAAGTTTTAATTCCAACCGATAATGTACAGCATATCGACCTCATGGAATTCGTCGCGCCATAAGAACGGCCTCGAGATGGTAAATGAGCTAAGGGCCGTAGGCTTTGAATCTATCGAATTGGGATTCGCCCTGAATTCTAAAGTGGTTGGGGCGATCACCTCTCTTGTGGAGAAAGGCCTCATAAAGGTCACGAGCGTCCACAACATATGCCCGATACCGATAGGCACCGGAGTGGATGAGGCCTCCCCTGATTATTACAGCCTGGCCTCCGCCGATGAGAGAGAGAGGCTCGAGGCAATTGACGCCGCCCGGAATACGATTGCCTGTGCCGAAAAACTAGGCGCCAGGGCTGTCATCCTGCATACAGGAAAGCTGCCGATAAAAGACAGGATGAAAGAACTCGCGGACGCCTTCGAGGATAGTCAGGCCCACGAGAAGATAAAACGCGAAATGTCAGCTGAGAGAGAGGCGCACATAGACGGCTATCTCGACAATGTTGTAAAGAGCCTCATTGACCTTGTCCCCGCCGCCAAAAAGCACGGCGTAAAAATAGCGATTGAGACCAGGTACTCCTACAGGGATATCCCGCTTGCCGATGAATTCGAATACATATTCAATAAGGTGAAAGATGTCTGGTATTGGCATGACGTCGGACACGCTGAAGTCTTTGAGAGGCTCGGGCTCGCTAAACATACAGAGCTCTTGGACAGGTATGGCGGCCGCCTGATAGGCGTCCACCTTCATGATATAACAGGATTTTTATGCGACCATCAGGCCCCATTGTGCGGGACATTCGACTTTAAAAAGATCGCCCCATATGTGAAGGCCGATACCATAAAGGTCATAGAGGCGCATCAGCCGGCTACAGCAAAGCAGATAAGACGCGGCCTCGACTATCTAAGGGCCATCCTCGGCGATTAGGGGGATGGCGCGTATAGGGGGTGAGAGATATGGCGGAAAACCCTGAGGGGCAAGAAGCTCAAAAAAAAGTCGACGATGCGTGGAAGGACGCCGTCGCGAAAGAGGCTGCTAAAGGAGAGGACACGCAGGCGCTGCCAGAACCAAATTTCGGGATCTTCATAACCGGTTTGATGATGGAGGCCCTGGTCGCGCTTGGCGAGGTCGAGAATCCCGTCACTCACAAGAAAGAGACAAACCTCATCCAGGCCAAATTTATAATCGATACACTCTCGATGCTGAAGGAAAAGACCGGAAACAACCTCTCCGGCGATGAATCGAATCTGTTAGACGGAATTCTGTACGAGCTCAGGATGAAATATATACCGAAGGCCAACGCCAAAGGGTAGTAGGTTATGAACACGATTCTTGTCGTATCAATTTTTTGCGCCCTGCTTGCCGCGTTGTTTCTTATTATGCTGTTTCTTCTCTTGAAGACGCTCAACTCGATGAAGGCTCAGCCGACTATCCCTAAGGAACTCTCCGATCTATACGCAAACATCGGCTCGGTCAAAAAGGCGCTCGACGGATTGGATATCGACCAGAAGGCGCTCACAAAAGGCCTCTTCGAGGCGCAGAGAACATTAGACAATATCAAGACCGATTACGACGCGCGCAAAAAGGTTGATGAGATGACCCGCGAGTCTATAAAGAGGCTGGAGAACATCATCGCCGGGTCGAAGGCCAAAGGGATGGCCGGCGAGAATGTGCTGAGGGAGATATTCAAACTCCTGCCGCAGGATATGATAGTGAGCGGATTCAGGGTCAGGGGTAAGGAGGTCGAATTCGGCATGCTCCTTGCCAATAAGAAGGTGGTGCCCATAGACTCGAAATGGGTAGCTACAGACCTGCTGGCCTCGCTGGCTGCGGAGGAGGACGAATCTAAGAAAGAGACCATAGCGCAGGCTGTCGAGAGGGAGGTCACCAGGAGGATAAGCGAAGTCGCCCAATACATAGATACCACTGTCACGTCGTCGCTGGCCATAGCCGCTGTGCCGGATGCCGCGTATACGATATGCAGGAACGCCCACGCCAGCGCTTATAGAAGAGGCGTTGTGCTGATACCATACAGCATGGTCTTACCCTACCTTTTGATATTTTTTAACCTGCATCTCCAATTCGCCTCAAGCATCGACATCGAAAACCTGCAGCATTACCTCCTGGACGTAAAACGCAGCCTCGATCTGATGGAGGATGTGTTAGAGAACAAGATCATGCGCGCCAAGGCCATGATCGAGAATGCCGCGGGCGACTACCGGCTGAACTTAAGCTCGATCAGAAGTTCGATAAAACAGATAGAATCATCCCAAAGAAGCGTTCCCGCACCGCAAGACCCCGCTGTAATTGTCGAAAAATCCTTTACTTAGAACGCGTTTTGTGATAAATTATTAAGTCTATGAAAAGGATACTCTACGGTTTCCTGCGCGCCGCGATCAGCGTAGGCCTGATAGCCCTGCTGCTCTACATGATGCGCGGGAATTACAATAAGATTATCCTGATATTTAATCATATTAAAGGGGAAATCTTCGCGTTCAGCGTATTAACCTACATCGGCACCCTTTTGGTAACTTCTCTCAGGGTCAGGATGATCATATTGACCCAGGGGCTGGCCCTGTCATTCATGGAGGCGATAAACTTAAGCTTTATAGGGATATTCTTCAACAATTTCCTGCCCACCTCGATCGGAGGAGATGTTGTCAAGGCGTACTACGTAGCAAGGGCAGGCCAGGACAAGACGGGCGCCTTCGCGTCTATATTCATGGACAGGTTCCTGGGGCTGGTCACTATGATAGCCATGGCCGCTCTGGCGCTGGTAGCAGTCGGAGGTTTCGGAAAATATAAGACGACGTCCAGGATGGTTTACGCGTGTTTGGCTGCTGCGGCCCTCTTCTCTATTTTTATATTTCATAAAGGGTTCGCCTCAAAATTCTCCGGCCTGTTTAAGATGGTCAAGCCTCTGGAGGATAAGCTTAAAAAGCTATACGAGACAATCCATAACTATAAAAATCATAAACTGCTGTTAGCGCAGGCGATGCTTCTATCCATCTTAAGCCAGGTCATGTATTTCTCCAGCGTGTCGCTTCTTGCCCTAAGTGTAGGCGCAAGTGTGCATATGAAAGAGTTGTTCTTGAGGGTGCCGATTGTGGCGGTGCTGTCGCTTCTTCCCTCCATAAACGGCCTTGGCGTGAGGGAAGGGGCGATAGTCCTCTTGTTCGCGCCGCTTATTGGCAGAGAAAGCGCGTTTGCTGTCAGCATCCTAATGCTGGCAACGCTTATGATAATAAGCCTGATCGGCGGTATCATTTACGCGGTGAGCCCGCAGTTTAGACAAAGGAGGGCAATAACATGATAGATAAAGAGCTGCTCGATATCCTGGCATGCCCGCTGTGCAAGGCGGATGTAAAATTGGAGGCCGACAAGATAGTCTGCGTAAAATGCGGAAGGCGTTATCCGATAAAAGACGACATACCGATAATGCTGATCGACGAGGCGGAGCTGCCAGAAGGCGGCGAAAAGGGGAAGGCGCAATGAAGAGGATGCTTGTAATACACGGCCCGAACCTCGGCCTTCTTGGAAAGCGCCAGGTCGATGTATACGGCAAGGTCACGATAAGCGAGATCAATAAAGACCTGAAGGCAATTGCCAAGTCCAAGGGCGTGGCGTTAGAGATAAGACAGTCAGACCATGAGGGGGAGATTGTAGAGCTGATAGGCGCCTCCCCCGCCAAATTCGATGCCGTCGTGATAAATCCAGCGGCCTACACGCATACGAGCGTCGCGATAAGAGACGCTATCGCCGCCATCGACATACCTGTTGTAGAAGTCCATCTGTCTAATATCTACGGCAGGGAGGACTTCAGGCAGAAGTCTCTGATAGCGCCTGTCGCGAAAGGGCAGGTCTCCGGCTTTGGGGCGATGAGCTATATCTTGGGGCTGGAGGCGGCGATATACCTGACAGCGCACCGGCAGAGTTAAGCATGGAATTTAAGGGCCGTATCCAGCGGCTAATAAAAAAGTTAGACGAAAAATCTCTGGACTCGTTTCTGGTAACGACTGACAAGAATGTCGCCTATCTCACAGGCTTTAGAGGCGAGGACTCTATTCTTCTTCTTACCAGGAAGAAGGTCTTTTTCCTTACGGATTCCAGGTATCTGGAGGAGGCCAGACGTAATATAGAGGGGTGCGAGATAACGCTGGTCCGGGGTTCTACCTACGATACGATACAGGATATAGCCGCGAAGGCGCGCTTGAAGAAACTTGGATTTGAATCCATGAACCTGCACTACGAAGTTTATAAGAGATTGAAGACCATGCTGAAAAAGACCAGGCTCGCCGGCCTACAAGATATGGTAGAGGCCATGCGCGAGATAAAAGACCGGCAGGAGATTGAGGCCATAAAGAGGGCCGCGAAGCTCACAAGCTCGATATGCAAGGAATTTTTTAAATCTATAGAATTCGGACGGACAGAGGCGGATCTGGCCTCAAGGCTGAAGATCGCGTTTATAGAAAAAGGCGCATCGGCGGCGTTTGACCCCATAGTCGCCTCTGACGGCAATGCCGCCCTGCCGCACGCCATTCCCGGAAGCGATAAGATTAAAAAGGATTGCGTCTTTATGGCGGATCTGGGGGCCAGGTTGAATGGATATAATTCGGATATGACGAGGACAACATTATTTGGCAAGGTCAGCGCGAAGGCAAAAAAGATATATGATATAGTGAAACGGGCGCAGGAGCTGGCCATAAAGGCCGTTGCGCCCGGCGTCAAGGCCTCCAGCATAGATTCTGCTGCCAGGGGGTATATAGAGTCCAAAGGATTCGGCAGATTCTTCGGCCACAGCGTCGGGCACGGTGTAGGCTTGGATGTGCATGAATGGCCGTCGATATCCGGACATAGTCATGCACTGCTAAGAGAGGGGATGGTCTTCACCGTAGAGCCGGCGATATACATCCCCAGCCTTCTGGGCGTAAGGTTGGAGGACATGGTCCTCGTTACCCGGGGAGGATGCGAGGTAATCACAGGAGGTGCGGGGTGAATATAAAAGAAATCAAGGATATGATAGTCCTCATGAACGAAAACAGCCTCACGGAATTGGAGATAGAGAAAGACGGCATGCGCATCCGGCTCAAGAAGGGCCGCGGCGGAGAATTCGAGAATACCATAGAAGCGGTTCCCAGGGGCCATGCCGCTGAGGCGTCTCAACCGGCCGCGAAAGGCGCTCTTGAGAAGAATACCGTGGAGATAAAATCGCCTATGGTAGGGACATTTTACCGGTCGCCGTCTCCGGAGGCGCCGCCATATGTCAATATCGGCGATGTGATAGAACCAGGCCAGGTCATATGCGTCATCGAGGCGATGAAGTTGATGAACGAGATAAAGTCTGAAGTAAAGGGGAAGATTGTAGACATCCCGGTCGACAACGCCGAGCCGATCGAATACGGCCAGGACCTGTTTGTAATCGAGCCGTTGTAGGAGAGTATGTTCTCGAAGATTTTAATAGCGAATCGGGGCGAAGTGGCCCTGCGGATCATTCGGGCCTGCAAAGAGTTGGGGATAAAGACGGTCGCGGTCTACTCTCAAGCCGACGCGCATTCTATACATGTTAGGTTCGCGGATGAGGCAATATGCATTGGCGGCGCCCAGAGCCAGTCGAGCTATCTGAATATACCAAGCATAATAAGCGCGGCCGAAATAACGGATGTCGAGGCCATACACCCCGGCTATGGCTTTCTGGCGGAGGACGCGCATTTTGCCGAGATATGCGCCTCCTGCAATATAAAATTCATAGGTCCGACCCCGGACAATATACGCCTCATGGGCGATAAGATGACAGCGAAGGAGACTGTCAGAAAGGCCGGCCTGCCTGTTATTACGGGTTCAAGGGCGGTCGTGAAGACCAAGGAAGAGGCGCTCAGGACAGCGAAAGAGATAAAGTACCCGGTAATAATAAAAGCGGCCGCCGGAGGAGGCGGTAAGGGGATGCGGGTATGCCATAATGATGTCAGGCTGATCAGCGCGCTCCTCACCGCGCAGAGCGAGGCTGAAGCCGCGTTCGGCAATCCGGACGTATATATCGAAAAATATGTCGATAAACCGCGCCATGTGGAATTCCAGATATTGGGGGATGAGAGCGGACATATACTCCATCTCGGCGAGAGGGACTGCACTATTCAGAGGCGCCATCAGAAACTGATCGAGGAATCGCCGTCGCCCGCGCTGGATTCAAAACTTCGCAAGAGGATGGGCGAGCTGGCTGTTAAAGGCGCGAAGTCGGTTGGGTATGTAAACGCTGGGACCATAGAATTTCTTCTGGACGAAAATAATAATTTCTATTTTATGGAGATGAATACCAGGATTCAGGTGGAGCACCCTGTTACCGAGATGGTCACCGGAATAGACCTGATAAAGGAACAGCTGCGCATCGCAAGCGGCCAGCGGCTTTCGTATAAACAGGAAGATATTGTCCATAAAGGCGCCAGCATAGAGTGCAGGATATACGCCGAGGATCCGGAGAATGACTTTCGTCCGTCTCCTGGCAGGATAGCGACATATCATATTCCAGGCGGGCCGGGGGTGAGATTCGATACGCATATATATTCCGGGTGCGAGATATCGCCGTACTACGATTCCATGATAGGCAAGCTCATCACATACGGAAACAGCAGGCTGGAGGCGATTAAGGTTATGCAAAGGTCGCTGGACGAGCTTATAATAGAGCCCATTAAGACGACCATCGGATTTCACAAACGGGTGCTGAATGACCCCGCCTTCCTTAGGGGTATATTTTCAACCGATTTTGTGGAGAAATTGTTCGAAAAAAGAGAATAGGAGGATAGGGACTGTCCCCCTAGGGGAGGAGTTCCTAAATATGCTGTTACAAGGAGGTTATTAGGCGATGGCAGGAAATTCTATTATCCAGAGGGGCAGGACGACGGATTTAGGCACCATCAGGCTGCATAACGACGTGATAAGCTCGATAGCCGCCATAGCGTCTACAGAGATAAAAGGCGTCTACAAGCTCGGGGGGAATTTTGCCAAAAATATCTACGACCTCCTGACGACGAAGGGTTCTATCAAGGGCGTGAGGGTCGTATCACAGGAAAACGATGTGAGGCTGGCGGTGTCAATAATCGTGGAATACGGCGTGAATATACCGCGCGTAGCGGATGAAGTGCAGGAGAACATAAAGCGGCAGGTCGAGAAGATGACAGGCCTTATGCTCCACGAGGTCAACGTGGATGTGGAGGGCGTGCATTATGGCGCAGGGCATCAAAAGGAGGTGTCAGGATGAAGATCATAAGCGGTTTAACGCTGTTCTTTTACACTTTGGTATTCTTCTTGGTTGGGGGAGTCTTTATCGCTGTGTCATTAGGGTTGGTTCCGCTTGATTCCATCACCAGCGTCCTTGGCTATGTCTACGCTTCGACAAATATAAGACTCACGTTAGGGGTAACCGGCATACTGCTTATATTCATCAGCCTGATCGTGGCGCAGCTTGTCATGGGAAAAGTCCAGAGGGAGAAGACCATCGCGTTCGACAATCCAGACGGCCAGGTTACGATATCCCTTACAGCCGTCGAAGACTTCATAAAACGCGCCATGAAGCAGCTCCCCGAAGTCAAGGAGCTGCGGCCCAACGTAAGGGCCGGAAAGAAGGGTGTGTCGATAATAAACAGGGTGACGTTATATTCGGATGTGAATATTCCGGAGATAACCGAAAAGATCCAGAATATCGTGAAGAGGCGCGTCCAGGACATGTTAGGGATTGACGAGCCGATAAATATACGGGTTCATGTCGTGAAGATAGCGCATAAAGAGGAGTCGCCGCTTCAGAAAAAGGAAGACGGCGCAGCGCCGTTTACCGGGATACGCTACGGAGGCGATTAGACAAGCATCGCAAGCATCGGGACACCGAGCATCGGGACACCCTACCATGAATAGTATAAATGCAAGCCGTAGAGTGTCCCGTAGGCAAGTTAGCCGTAGAGTGTCCCGTAGGCAAGTTGGACGTAGAGTGTCCCGTGAGCAAGACGGAGGTGTGTGATATGGAAAGAATAGGTGTGCTGACCGGAGGGGGCGACTGTCCTGGACTGAACGCTGTCATAAGGGCTGTGGTGAGGGCCGCCTCCAAAAATGATATTAAGGTAATAGGCATAAAGAACGGGTGGAAGGGATTGATCGAGAAGGATACCGTCGAACTGAAGATGGATTCCGTGTCGGGGATACTCCCGCGCGGAGGGACAATACTCGGGACCTCCCGGACGAATCCCTACAAAGACCCCGAAGATCTGAAAAAGGTTATTGAGAATTTCAAAGCGCTGGGGCTCGATGCGTTGATAGCCATAGGCGGAGAGGACACCCTCGGCGCCGCCAATAAACTGATAAAAGATAAATCTATCCCAAATATTGTCGGCGTCCCGAAGACGATAGATAATGACCTCTCGGCCACAGACTTTACGTTCGGTTTCGACACGGCAGTCAATATCGCGACAGAAGCGATCGACAGGCTCCACACCACTGCGGAGAGCCATCACAGGGTAATGGTCGCCGAGGTCATGGGCAGGCACGCAGGATGGATAGCCATATATTCCGGGATTGCCTCAGGGGCTGATATCATACTTATCCCGGAACTTCCGATCGACCTGGAGGAGGTGTGCGTCCTGCTTAAAAAGCGGCAGGCCAGAGGCAAGGGCTTCAGCATCGTAGTCGTCTCAGAAGGCGCGAAGTTCAAGGATAGCGACATGGTCCTCCAGGAGGAGAAGTTAGACGCTTTCGGCCACGTGCGGTTGGGTGGCATAGCGGAGATATTGAGTAAAAAGATCGAAGAAAAGATCGGGTTCGAAACCCGATACGTCGTGTTAGGGCACATACAAAGAGGCGGCACGCCTACGGCGTTTGACAGGGTCCTGGCCACCAGATTTGGCGTGAAGGCGTTCGAACTCGTTGTGAACAAAAAATTCGGCCGCATGGCGAGCCTGTCAGGCAATCAGGTAGTTGACGCGCCCATAGAGAAGGCTGTGGGCGAGCTTAAAACAGTTGACATGAAACTATATGATATCGCAAAAGTCTTCTTTGGATAAGGCGAGACAGATAATAGAATCGAGCATCGCGGCGAAGAGGGCCCTTTTAGACGGCCAGGTGGAGAATATAACCAGAGCTGCCAGCCGGATCAGCGGCGCCCTAGCCAAAGGCGGCAAGCTCATCGTTTTTGGGAACGGCGGCAGCGCAGCGGACAGCCAGCATATAGCGGCTGAACTCGTGGGACGATTCCAGCGGGAGCGGAAGGCCTTGGCCGCCATAGCGCTCACCACAAATACGTCCACACTGACCGCGATCGCCAATGACTACGGCTACGACATAACGTTTTCCAGACAGGTAGAAGCCCTCGCCAGGAAAGGCGACATCGTCCTGGCGATATCGACAAGCGGCAGGGCGAAGAATGTTTTGGAGGCTGTCGCACTGGCAAAGAAACTTGGTCTGGTCGTCATCGGTCTATCAGGCGGCGATGGCGGCGGCCTTGCCAAGCTTGCGGATATTAGTATTGTCGTCCCGTCAAGGGTGACAGCGCGTATCCAGGAGTTGCACATAATGATCGGCCATATCATCTGCGAGCTCGTCGAATCAGCAATATGCGAAAGATTATAAGCATAACAGCGTTAAGGGCGGCGCTTAAACGGCTCAGGAAGTCCGGGAAGACGATCGTCTTCACCAACGGGTGCTTTGATATTCTGCACTATGGACACGTCAGATTGCTTCAGGACGCAAAAAGGCTTGGGGATGTCCTGATCGTAGGGATGAACAGCGATTCGTCCGTAAAGAAGATAAAGGGCTGTCTCAGGCCGATCAGGCGACAGGGAGAGCGCGCCGGCATATTAGCCGCTCTCGAGGCAGTCGATTATGTGACGATCTTCAATGAAGAGACGCCGGAACGGATTATAAAGATTATATCTCCGGATATACTGGTCAAGGGTGGGGATTGGCAGGAAGACGCGATAGTCGGGGCCGATTTTGTCCGCTCAAAAAGCGGAAATGTGGTTACGATCCCGATAGTCAAAGGGTATTCAACAACCTCGCTTATAAAAAAGATAAGAAGTGGCTGTAGATAAAAGATTTTACCGTGTAGTAGACGCAAATCTTAATCGGTTACAGGAAGCCCTCAGGGTCTCCGAAGATATAACGCGATATATCCTGGATTCCGCGGCGCTCGTCCGCAGCCTTAAATCCGCAAGACACGCAGTATCGAAACTCATAGAATCCCGTCCGGCTATCGCGAAGAGGCTGCATCCGGCGCGGTCTATCTCTACGGATGTCGGCCGTCCCACGCGTAAATTCGAGATCAAGCGTCGGGACTATTCGGATCTCTTATATGCCAATTTAGAAAGGGCAAAAGAGTCGCTAAGGGTCCTGGAGGAATTTTCCAAACTTATCGACAAAGACTTAAGCGAGGTCTTCAAATCGCTGCGGTATAAGCTTTATGAAATCGAGAAACGCTCATCCAAAATCATGGCGTCTCTACGTTATATTAGATAGGGCCATGGTATCAAGCGATTCAAGGCTCATCAGGATAGCGAAAGAGGCTATACGCGGAGGCGCGGACGCCCTGCAGCTGAGATATAAGGGCGCCAAGATTCTGAATATGATAAGGCTTGGCCGCCGCCTGAAAGATATATGCAAAAGAGCCGGCGTGCCGCTTTTAATTAACGACAGGATAGAGGCGGCATTGGCAATCGGCGCCGATGGACTGCATATAAGCAAGTCTGATATGAGCTGGGCCCTGGCAAGGCGTCTCCTGGGAAAAAATAAAATACTCGGTGTGTCAGCCTCCAGGATTGACGATGTCAGGAAGGCGGAAGATGTCGGGTGCGATTACGTTGGGTGTGGCCCGGTATTCAGGACACCGATTAAAAATAAGAAAAAGCCGCTGAAATCCGAACTTATAAATAAGCTGATGAAATTCGATATCCCCATCATCTTTATAGGCGGCATAAATTTAAAGAACGCCGGACCCCTGGCTGAAAAATCTCATCCGCGTATAGCGGTTATAAGGGCCGTTGTGAGCTCGCGAAGCCCATATAAAGCGGCAAGGACCTTGAAAGGGATAATGACAAGATGACGCAATTGGAATTGGCAAAATTGGGGAGAGTCTCCGAAGCCGCGCGCCGCGTCGCCAGGGAAGAGAATGTAAAGCCTGAATTGGTCCGCGACCGCGTTGCCAAGGGCACGATAGTCATCCCGCATAACATAAACCGGCGCGCTTGCGCCAAACCCTGCGGCATCGGTGAAGGTCTAAAAACGAAGATCAACGTCAATATAGGCACCTCCAAAGATTCGCACAGCGTAAGCCTGGAACTAAAAAAGATGGACGCGGCGATAGGTCTGGGCGCGGACGCGATAATGGACCTATCTACAGGTCCGGGTCTTGTCTCGACGCGTAAGAAGTTGTTATCGAGGTGCGATGTGCCTTTCGGGACGGTTCCGATCTACGAGATTGTCATAAAGGCCCTTGCGAGATACGGCAGGGCAGCCGCGATAAAACCTGATGAGATGTTTGCCTGCCTCGAAGAGCAGGCTGAATCCGGCGTAGATTTTTTTACCATACACGCTGGCGTGACCCGCAAGGCCATAGAGCTGTTGAGGCATGACGGGCGCGTTCTCGACATCGTGTCGAGGGGCGGCGCCTTTCTGGCCGAGTGGATGATAGAAAACAACAGGGAAAATCCTTTCTATGAATATTTCGATAGGGTCCTGGAGATCGCCAAAAGGCATGATGTTACATTGAGCCTTGGCGACGGTTTAAGGCCGGGTTCGATAATCGACGCCACGGACAGGCCTCAGATTTTTGAGCTGATGACATTAGCCGGCTTGCGAAAAATAGCGGTTTCAGCCGGTGTACAGGTTATGATAGAAGGGCCGGGGCATGTCCCGATGAATGAGATAGAGGCAAGTGTCATCCTCGAGAAGACATTATGCGGCGGCGCCCCATTCTACGTATTGGGGCCTCTGGTAACGGATGCAGCCCCGGGTTATGACCACATAACGAGCGCTATAGGCGGGGCCATCGCGGCCGCCGCAGGAGCGGATTTTCTGTGCTATGTCACACCGGCGGAGCATGTAAGACTGCCCACGCTCGACGATGTGAGGGAAGGGGTTGTAGCGGCCAAGCTCGCTGCCCACGCCGCTGATATAGCAAAAGGCGTCCATGGGGCCGCGGAGCTCGATCGGGAGATTTCAAAAGCGAGAAAGGCGAGGGATTGGAAGAAGCAGTTCAACCTCGCGTTGGATGGTGATAAGCCAAGGCGTTATAGAAAGTTGTCTACGCCCGGCGCCGAAGATGTCTGCACAATGTGCAGCGACTATTGTTCGATAAAAACCTCGGAAAAATGTTTTAAAAGGTGAGTGAATGGGGATATTGGTTATAGGCTCTGTCGCGTTCGATTCGGTTGAGACCCCGTACGGCAGGCATAAAGATGTATTGGGCGGCTCCGCCATATACTTTTCTTTATCCGCGAGATTCTTCAACGTGGTTGACATAGTCGCCTGTGTGGGAGAAGATTTTCCAAAAGAATTTATCGCGATGCTGAAGGCGCGGCGCATAGGAACAAGCGGCTTGGAGGTTCTAAAAGGGAAGACATTCAGGTGGGAGGCGAGATACTCCGGCGATATGAACCAGGCGCATACGTTAGCAACCCATTTAAATGTCTTCAAAGGGTTTATCCCAAAGATACCCGCCCTCTTGAGAGGGTCGCAATATCTATTCCTGGCAAATATAGATCCCGGCCTGCAGGACGATGTCTTAAGGCAGGTCAAGCGGCCGGAATTTGTGGGATGCGATACAATGAACCATTGGATCACAGAGAAGCCGCGCGAATTGGACAAGTTGATCAAAAAAGTCGATATGCTGTTCGTGAATGACAGCGAGGCGCGGCAGCTTTCATCAGAATCTAATCTTCTCAAGGCGGCAAAAGAGATTATCAGGATGGGGCCAAAGATAGTCGTAATTAAAAAAGGCGAGCACGGCCTCATACTCTACTCGAGAAATGTCCGCTTCATGGCCCCGGCATACCTTTTGGAACGGGTAAATGACCCAACAGGCGCCGGTGATTCATTCGCCGGCGGCACCATGGGGTTTTTGAGCCGGGCGAGGAGAATAAACGCCGCAAGCCTGCGGCGCGCGGTTATTTACGGCACGATAGCGGCGTCATTCACAGTAGAGGATTTCAGCGTCAATCGGCTCTTGAGGCTGAAGAGGCCTGAAATAGAAGCAAGGCTTAAGGCCTTTCGCTCATTGACCAGATTCTAATCAACCATGTTGAAATCGGGGGAAAGCGAGCGTAGTTCAATGGTAGAATACCAGCTTCCCAAGCTGGCCACGGGGGTTCGATTCCCCTCGCTCGCTCCAAGATATCGTAGGGAATCGAAGCCAAATTGCGCCGACGACTAGGAAGAATAGGCCTTTGGCCGTCAGCAATTTGGCCGGCCCGAAGTCCGCCTCTGGCGGACGGAGGGGATTCCCCTCGCTCGCTCCACTAGAACGTTCGGCCTTCGGGCCGACGCCATAGGAAGCGTCGCCCTCCGGCCCGCCTCATGCGGATCGAGGGCGGGGCTAGCGCCCGAACGTTCTTAAAGGGAAACCCACGGTTTCCCTTTAATGTATCCCTTCCCTTGTAGGCAGGGAATCGAAACCAAGTTTCCGCCGACGCGTAGTAAGACACTGTCCAAGCGGAGCAGGAGACACTTTCCCGATTGGGTTGGAAAGCGTCTCTAAGAATGTTGCTAAGAATGTTGTTGACAAAGGGAAAAGCTATATTATAATTATAGTATAATTTGACCCGCATAAAAGGCATATCTGGAATTGATGCAAGGCCAAGGTCATAAATAATCCACAAGATAATCTGCTAGATACATGTCTGGGAAGACCCTTTTCCTGATAGACGGAAATTCATTTTGCTACAGGGCTTTTTACGCGATAAGGCAGCTCGCGAATTCAAAAGGCCAGCCGACGAATGCCGTATACGGCTTCGTGACGATGCTTAATAAGATAGTAAAAGAGAATAAGCCCGAGATGCTCGCAGTTGCCTTTGACCTGAAGGGCCCGACTTTCAGGCATGAAAAGTACGAAGAATATAAGATACACCGCAAGCCCATGCCGGACGAACTGGTTGGCCAACTGCCGATTATCAAAGAGGTTGTGAGGGCCTATAACATACCTATATATGAGAAAGAAGGTTATGAGGCCGACGACCTTCTGGCGACGATTGCGACAAAGGCGGCTTCCAAAGAAATAAATGTCTACATCGTGACAGGAGACAAAGACGCCCTTCAGCTCGTCTCTGACAGGATAAAAGTCTTGAGCACTCATCAGGAAGGGCTCGTCTATACGATAGATAAGGTCAAGGAGAGGTTCAAAGTAGCCCCGGAGGCCATGCCGGATATAATGAGCCTGATGGGCGATGCCTCAGACAACATTCCGGGCGTCATGGGCATCGGAGAGAAGACGGCGATCGAACTCATCTCGGAATTCGGCAGTCTCGAGAACCTGCTAAAGAATATAGATGCGGTAAAACAAGAGGCCAGGAAGAAGATGTTAAAAGCCAATGAGAAGACAGCCATATTGTCCAAGGAACTGGCCATATTGGATAGAGAGGTCCAGATAGAATGGAACCAGAAGGACCTTGAGCTTAAAGAACCCAACAGGGAAAGGCTCGTCGAGCTGTTTAAAGAGTTAGAGTTTAAGAATCTTCTGAAAGAGGCTGCGCCGCAGGATAAGCTGGATTCCGATTATGAACTCTTGACTGACGATAAGGGATTTAAAAGGCTTATGTCCTCTCTTGAGGCAGTGAAAGAGTTCGCATTCGACTTTGAGACTACGAGCGAGGACCCGATGAAGGCAGAACCCGTAGGCATATCATTCTCATTCAAGGAAGGCAAGGCGTGTTATGTAGGGGTATGCGAGGGAAACCAGAAACCAGAAACCAGAAACCAGAAAAAACTCGATAGGGAATTTGTGCTGCGCAGGCTAAAGCCCATATTAGAAGATCCAAAGATAAAAAAGATCGGGCAGAATATAAAATATGAGTATATCGTACTTGCCAACTACGGCATTCGTTTAAAGGGTATCGGCTTTGATACGATGGTGGCCTCATATCTCTTAAACCCCTCAAAATTTAACCATAATTTAGAGGACATCTCGCTGGAATATCTGAACCATAGGATGACTACGCCGATCCAGGACCTCATAGGAAAAGGAAAATCCGCCATAACGATGGACAAGGTCGACCTCGATAAGATATCGCGATATTCGTGCGAGGACAGCGATGTTGCGTTCAGGCTGAAAAGTGTCCTGGCCAGGGAGATTGCGGATAAAGGGCTGGACAACCTTTTCTATGACGTCGAGATACCCTTAGTCGAAGTCCTGGCAGAAATGGAATTGACCGGCGTATCGATAGACACAGAATATCTGAAAGGGCTTTCCGGGGAGATGGCGCGCAAGCTCGAGGGGCTCTCCAAGAAGATATATGAGCTTGCCGGAGGCGAGTTCAATATAAATTCCCCAAAACAGCTCTCGGTCATCCTCTTCGACAAATTGAAACTCCCCGTTGTGAAGAAGACCAAGACCGGCATCTCAACCGATGAAGAGGTCCTGACAAAGTTAGCCGCGAAACACGAACTGCCGAAGACGCTTTTAGAATACAGGGAATTTTCAAAGCTGAAGTCAACATATGTAGACGCCCTGCCCAATCTTATCAACCCTAAGACAGGCAGACTGCACACCTCATTCAACCAGACGGTAACAGCGACTGGGAGGCTGTCTTCAAGCGAACCCAATCTGCAGAATATCCCGATAAAGACCGAAGAGGGCAAAAAGACGCGAAAGGCGTTCATCCCGTATGAAAAAGGAGACTCCATGCTCTCAGCCGACTATTCACAGATAGAGCTGCGCATCCTTGCCCACCTGTCAGGGGACAAGGCCCTGATAAAGGCGTTCGGGGAGGGGCTCGATATCCATGCGTATACCGCCTCGCTTGTATTCGGAGTGCCGGAGAAGGATGTGTCTCTCCAGATGAGAAATATGGCCAAGACGGTAAACTTCGGGATAGTCTATGGGATGAGCCCATACGGCCTGTCGCAGAGCCTGGGCATAGAAGTGGACAAGGCCAAGGAGTTCATAGACGCCTATTTTGAAAGATATCCAGAGGTAAAGTCATATCTGGAGCAGCTGATAGAGAATGCGCGCACGGCCGGTTTCGTTACCACGATACTCGGCAGGCGGCGATATATACCGGAGATCACAAGTCAGGACGCGAGGATAAAGGCCTTCGCTGAAAGGACAGCCATAAACACGCCTGTGCAGGGCTCGGCCGCGGATGTCATAAAAGTAGCCATGATCGCGATCCATGACGCGCTCGCCGCGAATAGGTTCGGGTCCAGGATGATAATGCAGGTCCACGACGAACTTGTTTTCAATGTGGCAAAAGGCGAGCTAAAGGAAGTGTCTGGGCTCGTCAAAGACAAGATGGAGCATGTGATAAAATTGACTGTTCCAATCGAGGCGCATCTCGAGGCCGGGGATAACTGGTTGGAGCTAGAAAGGGTTCATGATGGGTAAGTTGAAGGTTCTATTGGCATCCAGCGAGGTCGTTCCGTTCGCGAAGACAGGGGGTCTGGCTGATGTGGCTGGCGCGCTGCCGCTTGTCTTGGAGGCCCTCGGCGTGGATGTGCGGGTAATCATGCCAAGATACGGCTCCATCAAAGCCGTCGGCGAAAGCGCCGCGATAGGTAAAAATGTGAAGGTCTATTTTGCCGCTAGCGACGAATACTTCTCGCGTCCCGAGTTATACGGCGATAAATTCGGAGACTACAAGGACAATCTTGACCGTTTCACCTTCTTTTCAAAAGCGATATTCAATATCCTCAAAAAGGACAATTTCAAGCCGGATGTCATCCACTGCAACGACTGGCAGACCGCGCTCGTCCCAGTGTATCTGAATACCTTATATAAGTACGACCCGTTCTTTTCCAAGACCAAAACCGTCTTCACGATACATAACCTCGCTTATCAGGGGCTGTTCCCGAAAGAGGAGTTCCCAAAGATAGGCCTGGACTGGTCGCTCTTCAACATGCACCTTTTCGAGTTCTACGGCAAGGTAAATCTCATGAAGGCCGGAATCGTGTACGCGGACATGATAAACACCGTAAGCCCTACCTACGCCGAGGAGATCCAGACAAAAGAATTCGGCTGCGGCCTTGAGGGGGTAATAGCCGAGAGGCGCGACCGTCTTGTCGGCATATTGAACGGGATCGACTATAAGATCTGGAATCCGGCCTTCGACAACAAGATATTCAAAAAATATTCCATTAATAATTTTGCTGATAAATATACCGATAAAGCCAGGCTCCAGGAAGAGGCCGGTCTGAAGGTCAATAGCAGGATTCCGTTGATCGGGGTGATCTCGCGGCTTGCGGACCAAAAGGGGTTTGATCTGGTGGCTGATATCATAGATAAGGTTCTGGCGATGGACTTACAATTTATACTGTTAGGCACAGGGGAGCATAAGTACCATGTCCTGTTTGAAAAGATTCAAAAGACATACAGCAAGAACGCCGCTATCTATCTCAAGTTCGACGCTATCCTCGCGCAGAAGATATACGCCGGTTCTGACATGTTCCTGATGCCGTCAAGGTATGAGCCCTGCGGTTTGGGCCAGCTGATAAGCTTCAAATACGGGACTGTCCCGATCGTCAGGCAGACAGGGGGCTTGAAAGACTCAGTTGATGAGTTTGACCCCTCGACCGGCGAAGGGAGCGGGTTCACATTCACCTCCTATGAATCAGGCAGGCTCTTAGCGGCGATAAAGAAAGCTGTGTCGGCATATGGAAATAAAAATGCCTGGGAGGCCCTCACAAAAAAGATTATGGGCTATGACTACTCCTGGAAGAGGTCAGCCGAAGACTACGTCGATCTTTACGAAAGGGCGCGCGAACAATCGTGATAATAGGGCTGACCGGTTCGTTTGGAACAGGGAAGACAACAGTAGCGGGGATGTTCCGCAAACTGGGAGCCAGGGTCATTGACGCTGATCTCCTGGCGCGCGAGGCGCTTGAGAAGGGAGAGCCCGCGTACGAGAAGGCCCTGAAGGCGTTCGGAGACTCGTTATTGGATTCTCGCCGAAACATAGACCGGAGGCGGCTTGCCGGAATCGTATTCAAGGACAGACGGCAATTAAAGAGACTTTGCGGCATAATCCATCCGTATGTGATTGACAGAATAAGACTCGAGATAAAAAAGACGCCGGGCAGCAGGGTCATAGTCATAGACGCGCCGCTTTTGATAGAGGCCGGCTTGGACCAGATGGCGGACTCACTTGTCGTGGTCAGCGCGGCCCGAAAGAATCAGGTCAGGCGCTGCGTGGCAAAATTCAGGATGAGCTCAAGCGATGTCCGCCGAAGGATAGAGAGTCAGATGCCGCTTAAGGCGAAGATGGCGAAAGCGGATTTTGTTATATACAATAATGGTGAGTTGGAGAAGACGCGTAAACAGGTTGAGAATGCATGGAGGCGGATTTTATGGACATAGCTGAATTGAAGACGTTGAGCATAGTTGAGCTTACAAAACTCGCGAAGGAGTTGAATGTAAACGGCATAAGCGGACTGAAAAAGCAGGACCTCATATTCAAACTGCTTCAGGCCAAGACAGAGAAGGAGGGGCTCATCTTCGGCGAGGGGGTGCTTGAGATACTGCCTGACGGCTTCGGCTTCTTAAGGAGCCCGGACTACAATTACCTCCCTGGCCCGGACGACATATACGTATCTCCATCGCAGATACGAAAGTTCAGTCTCAGGACAGGTGACACTGTAAGCGGGCAGGTGAGGCCCCCGAAAGAGGGCGAGAGGTACTTCGCGCTCTTGAAGGTGGAGGCTGTCAATTTTGAGAACCCTGATGAGGCTAAGGTCAAAACCCTTTTCGACAATCTCACCCCCCTGTATCCAAATGAGCGTTTCCTGCTGGAATCGAAATCGGATGAGGTCTCGACGCGCATCATGGACCTCCTGACGCCGGTGGGCAAGGGTCAGAGGGGTTTAATAGTCGCTCCGCCATACAGCGGTAAGACTGTGCTTCTGCAGAAGTTCGCGAATAGCCTCACCACCAACTATCCGGACGCCGTGCTCATAGTCCTGTTGATAGACGAGCGTCCTGAAGAGGTTACGGATATGCAGCGTTCAGTAAAAGGCGAAGTCATAAGCTCCACCTTTGATGAACCGGCTGAGCGGCACATACAGGTGGCGGAGATTGTCCTGGAGAAGGCGAAACGCCTTGTAGAATCCAAGAAGGACGTTGTGATACTGCTGGACTCAATAACGAGACTCGCGAGGGCATACAACGCGGTCGTCCCGCACTCCGGGAAAATCCTCTCGGGAGGTGTTGATTCAAACGCCCTCCAGAAACCGAAGCGTTTCTTCGGCGCGGCCCGCAACCTTGAAGAAGGCGGCAGCCTGACCATCATCGCCACAGCCCTGGTTGATACGGGAAGCCGCATGGATGAGGTCATATTTGAGGAGTTTAAGGGCACGGGGAACATGGAGCTGCAGATGGACAGGAATATGTTCCAGAAGCGCATATATCCGGCGATAGACATAAAACGGTCGAATACCAGAAAAGAGGAACTGCTTGTCCACCCGGATGAGCTGAAGAAGATCTGGTTATTGAGGAAGGTGCTCAATGAGATGAATTCCGACGAGGCGATGCAGCTTTTGGTAGAGAAGCTGTCCAAGACAAAATCCAACGCGGAATTCCTGATGAGCATGAATCAGTAAAGGAGGGAAATGTGAAGGAGAAGATTCATCCGGAGTACAAAGAGGCTGCTATCACCTGCGCATGCGGGAATGTGATACACACACGCTCCACCAGGCAGAATGTGCATGTCGAGATATGCTCGAGCTGCCATCCGTTCTTCACGGGAAAGCAGAAGCTGGTTGACTCGGCCGGCAGGGTTGAACGTTTCGCGCAGAGGTTGGCTAAAAAGAAGCCGGCGAAGAAGAAAAAAGAGGAAACAAAAGAAGATGTTCGAGGGCCTGGAAGCGAAGAAGAGAAGGTTTGAAGAGTTAGAGAGGCTTGTCTCGGATCCAAAGGTAATAGCCAACAATCTGGAGTACAAGAAACTGGCAAAAGAGCTCTCTATCCTGCGGCCCATCATCGAGAAGTATAATGAATACTGCGGACTTTCTCGGGATGAAAAGGAACTCGAGGCTATTGCGAAGGAAAAGGGACATGACAGAGAGTTCGTCCATATGATAGATGAGGAGAGGCTCTCTATCATGGAAAAGGTCTCCAGGGCAGAGTCTGAACTGGATAATCTCTTGTTCGCCAAGGAAGAGGGGCTGGACAGGGACATCATTATGGAGATAAGGGCCGGCACGGGGGGCTTAGAGGCAGGCCTGTTCGCGGCCGATCTCTACAGGATGTATACAAAATTCGCGGCCAAAAAGGGATGGAAGATTGAACCGATCGATTCTAATATGAGCGAGAAGGGCGGCTATAAAGAGGCGATATTCTCCATTTCCGGCAAGGATGTCTACGGCACCCTTAAGTATGAGATCGGGACGCACAGGGTCCAGCGCGTTCCCGAGACCGAAGCGAGCGGCAGGATACACACATCGGCAGCCACAGTTGCTGTACTGCCCGAGGCGGAGGATGTCGATGTCTCTATAAAACCGGATGACCTTAAGATAGACGTATTCAGGGCCGGAGGAAAAGGCGGACAACATGTCAACAAGACTGAATCCGCTGTCAGGATAACGCATCTGCCCACAGGCCTGGTAGTGGGCTGTCAGGATGAACGATCGCAATATAAGAACAAAGAAAAAGCGATGAGGGTGTTGAGGGCGAGACTCTACGATATGATGAAGCTTGAGCAAACGAAGAAGATATCGCGCGACAGGAAGGAGCAGGTCGGAACCGGAGACAGATCCGAGAAGATAAGGACCTATAACTTTCCCGACAGGCGGATTACCGATCACAGGATAGGGCTTACCATGCACAACCTGGAGAATATATTGGAAGGGGATCTGCAGGAGTTGGTAGACACTCTGAAAGGGGCGGATAAGAGGCTGAGGCTGCAGGGGATGAAGGCATGATGCCTTGCAACATAGGTTATATCAAATACCTCAGTTCAATGAGGAAGTGCAACGCATAGGATATATATGTTAATCTATGCGTTATGGAAAATAAATATACACATCTCTCAAGCGAAGAGAGAGATAAAATAGCCGTCCTTCGCGCAA
>JAHFGN010000014.1:23154-28703 GCA_023247415.1 Candidatus Omnitrophota bacterium | reverse complement strand
TAAAGCCTGCGATGGGCGCGGGCGCGTTAGCCGGGACGCCCATTGAGGTCAGCGCATATAAGAAGTCTGGAGTTGGCGCGACTATCAATTCGCTGGATGCCGTGAGCGACAGGGACTTCGTCATCGAGACCATAAGCGCGCTCGCGATCCTGGCGATGCATCTGTCGAGGATGTCGGAGGATTTTGTGATATGGTCGACGAAGGAGTTCGGTTTTATTGAAGTAGACGACTCCTTTTGCACAGGCAGTTCCCTGATGCCGCAGAAGAAGAATCCGGACGTACTGGAACTTATAAGGGGCTACGCGGGCAGGATTTACGGAAATCTTGTAAGCGTCCTTGTGATGATGAAGGCCCTGCCGCTTTCCTATAATAGGGATATGCAGCTCGATAAAGAGCCGCTATTTGAATCTTTCGAAATTGTATCCAGCGAGCTGGAAGTTCTGCAGGGCCTGCTCAAGACGCTTGAACTCAATAAAGGCAGGATCAAAGAGCTCTTAAAAGACGAATCTTTATATGCGACAGACCTCGTTTATTATCTCGTCGACAGGAAGATGCCGTTTAAGACGGCGCACACAATCGTCGGTGAGCTTATTAAGTATTCGCTCGACAGTTCAATCGCCATAAAAGATATGCCCGAGAGCCTCTTGAAGAGATTCTCTGGGAAATTTGTGAAGAGGGAAGTGCTTAAACTCTTCGATCCGGCAGTTTCAGTCCGTTCGAAGAAATCGATCAAACATGCACGAATTTAAATTCATAGACAACGAGTTATGCTGCGAGCGTGTAAGGGTGAGCGATATCGCCAAGAATGTCGATACGCCGTTCTATCTATACAGCCACAAGACGCTCATCGATCATTACATGAAGCTCAAGGCGGCATTCCGATCCATTAAACCCCTTATATGTTTTTCTGTCAAGAGCAACTCCAATCTCGCCGTATTGCGCGCGCTGGTAAAAAAAGACGCAGGCCTTGACATTGTATCAGGCGGAGAGCTTTACAGGGCCTCACTCGCCGGCGCCAATCCAAAACGAATAGTCTATGCCGGTGTTGGAAAGAAACAGGGAGAAATTCGAGACGCGATAAAATTCGGCATACACTTCTTCAATGTAGAGAGCGAAGAGGAGATAAGGGCCATTCAGGGCATAGCGCGAGAGCTAAATAAAAAGGTCAATGTCGCGATCAGGATAAATCCGGATGTTATCCCAAAAACGCACAGCCACATAGCGACAGGCAAGGGAGATACGAAATTTGGCCTGGACTTTGAGACGGCCCACAAGATATTCAACTCGAGATGGCAATATCCTAATCTTGATATAAAAGGCCTTCACATCCATATAGGCTCCCAGATCCTCGACGCAAGACCTTTTCAGGAGGCGATTGGGAAAGTTTTGAGTTTCCTTAAACAGAACCATATCGAGGCGGAATATCTGAATATAGGAGGCGGCCTGGGGATCGTATACGCGATGGAGCATCCGCAGACAGCGGACCACTTCGCGAAGAACATCCTGCCGATTTTGAAAAAGACGCGCCTAAAGATAATACTTGAACCGGGCCGGTTCATATCAGGGCCATCGGGGATATTGGTTACCAGGGTCATCTATACCAAGAGGACTCCCCGCAGGAATTTTTTGATAGTCGACAGCGGCATGAATGATCTCCTGAGGCCGAGCCTGTACGCGGCATATCATAAGATTGTCCCGGTGAAGAGCGCGGAATACGATTCCAGCGATCTCGAACGTGTCGATGTGGTCGGGCCTATATGCGAGACAGGGGATTTCCTGGCGAAGGACAGGCTTCTTTCTCAAGCCAAAAGCGGCGACCTTCTGGCCGTCATGGGGGCCGGGGCTTACGGATTTACTATGTCATCGAATTATAACTCCCGGCCGCGCGGGGCCGAAGTCATGGTGATCGGCGCCAGGTTCCACATTGTGCGGCGCCGCGAGGCTTATAAGGATCTGGTCCGCGGAGAGACGATCCCGAAGGCATTAAGATGAAGGGTATAGAATTTACAAAGGCTGTTGCCACCGGTAATGATTTCGTGATCATTGACAGGTTTAAATCCCGCCCAAAACCTGAAGAGGATTTTTCTATTTTGGCAAGAGAGCTGTGTGAACGAAAACGATCTGTCGGGGCTGACGGCCTGCTTGTGGTAGAGCCTTCAAAGAAAGGCGACCTTAGGATGCGCGTATTCAACCCTGACGGCTCTGAGGTCGCCATGTGCGGCAATGGCTCCCGGTGTGTCGCGCTTTACGCAAGGCGCGAGGGCCTCATTAAAAAAGATACCGTCCGCATAGAGACAGGCGCCGGCGTGATCAAGGCGGTAGTGAAAGAGGATGATATAGTCAAGGTCAAGCTGACAGATCCAAAGGATATAAAGTGGAACTTTTGCCTGACTATTCATAAGTGCCCGTACAAGGTGAGTTTCGCGGATACCGGCGTGCCGCACGTCGTGCATTTCGTGAATGATATAGACGATATAGATGTGAAGGCCATAGGCGAGTCTATAAGATATCACAAGGAATTCTCGCCTCACGGCACAAATGTCGACTTTGTCCAGGTCGTGGACAAGCATACGATAAAGGTGAGAACGTACGAGCGGGGCGTGGAGGATGAGACGTATGCCTGCGGGACAGGCGTTGTGGCCAGCGCCGTGATCGCCGCGGAAGCCGATAAGCTCGAGTCTCCCATAACAGTCGAGACAAAGGGCGGGGAGCTTTTGAGCGTATATTTCGACCTCGTCGATGGACATTTCAGGAATGTCCATCTGGAGGGCAGGGTCAAGCTGTCATATGAAGGAAAATTGTTATTGTGAGGGGGAGAGGCATGTTTAAAGGTTCCATGGCAGCTCTTGTTACGCCGTTCAAAAACGGCAGTGTGGATGAGAAGGCCATCGAGAGATTGGTAGAATTTCATATTGAAAATAGGACGAGCGCCCTGGTCCCATGCGGCACAACAGGCGAGTCCGCGACGATATCCTATGAGGAGCACGATAGGGTGATAGAGCTGGTCATAAAGTTCGCGAAAGGCAGGATCCCGGTCATAGCCGGGACAGGGTCTAATTCGACTGAAGAGGCGATCATGATGACCAGACATGCCAGGAAAGCCGGAGCCGATGGTTCGCTTCAGGTGAGCCCTTATTACAACAGGCCCACGCAGAAGGGGTTGTATCTTCATTTCAAGGCGATCGCCGAGGCTGTTGATATTCCGATAATACTCTACAATATCGCCTCCAGGACAGGCGTGAATATCGAGCCGGAGACGATTGCAAGGCTGGCTGAAATAAAAAATATCGTCGGCGTAAAAGAGGCAAGCGGTTCGCTTGACCAGATGTCGAGGATAATATCGCTATGCCCGAAAAACTTCACGCTCTTATCTGGCGATGATTCGCTCACACTGCCTATAATGTCGATAGGCGGAAGAGGCGTCATATCGGTAGTCGCGAATATAGTCCCGAGAGACGTGGTAGACATGGTCGACTTCTTTGAGAAAGGCAAGAACGAAGAGGCGCGAAGGCTCCATTACAGGCTTCTGGGCTTAACAAAGGCCCTGTTTATAGAGACCAACCCGATCCCTGTCAAGACAGCGATGGGCCTGATGAAGATGATCGATCCGGAACTAAGACTGCCGCTGTGCGAGATGCTGCCCGAAAACAAGGAAAAACTTGTTAAAGCGCTAAAAGACTATAAACTGATTTAGGGACGGTTCTGGTGACAATCTTAGAGCGGTTCTCTCTCCAATCTTAGACCTGTCCCGCTTATTTTAGCTTTAATTTATCGGACAAGGGACAGGTCTGAGATTGTTTGGGGGACAGGTCTGAGATTGCAACGAGAACCGTCCCTAAAGAGGTAATATGATAAAGATCTGTGTAAGCGGTTCAAAAGGGAAGATGGGCGCGAGGATCATAGAGCTGGCAGACAGGGATCCGGAAGTTGCCTTAAGCGGCGCGTTTGATGTCGATGGCAATCCGGAAGATGCCGTAAGGCGCTGCGATTGCCTTATAGAGTTCACTACGCCAAAGGCCACAATCGAGCACCTCGCCCTTTGCGAAAAATACAAAAAGGCTATGGTCATTGGCACTACGGGGTTGTCTGATGCCGAGAAGGGCAAGATAAAAAGATCGTCCCGTAAAATACCGATACTCTTTTCGCCGAATATGTCGGTTGGGGTAAACCTGGTATTCAAATTAACGGAAGAAGCCGCTAAGGTTTTAGATCCCGGCTACAGCGCGCGGATTAAAGAGGCGCACCATGCTCATAAGAAGGACGCCCCGAGCGGCACGGCAAAGGAATTGGCGCGTATAATAAAAGAAACTGGCCGCGGCGATATTCCGATAGAATCTGTCAGAGAAGACGAGATTGTGGGGGACCATACGATTACATTCGAAAGCCCGTTCGATAAGATCGAGATCGCGCACAGCGCGAAGACGCGTGACATATTCGCTAAAGGCGCCCTTGTCGCGGCGAAGTTTACAGCGGGGAAAAAGCGCGGTCTCTTCACGATGAAAGATGTTTTGTAAGAACGTCCCCAAGACCAGAGGCTTACATGATGAAGATTGAGGTATCAGAGACCCTGAAGAAACTCCCCGCCTATCTGTTCGTTGAGATAGATAAGGCGAAGAAAAAAGCGCTCGATGAAAAAAGAGACATTATAGATCTTGGCGTAGGAGATCCAGACATGCCGACACCGCGGTTTATCGTTGATGCCCTGAAGAGGGCTGTCGATGACCCGAAGACCCACAGATACGCGCTTGATCAGGGGTTGCCGGAACTGCGTCGGGCCTTTGCGAAGTGGTACCAGGCGCGGTTTGGGATAGAACTGGATCCGGAGACAGAGGTCCTGCCTCTAATAGGCTCAAAAGAAGGGATCGCCCATATTCCTCTCGCATTCATAAATCCCGGCGATCTGGTTTTGATTCCGGATCCGTGTTATCCGCCGTATAGAAGCGGGACCATATTCGCCGGCGGCGAGGTCCTTCCCATGCCGCTTCTAGAATCATACCACTTCCTTCCGGATCTAAGGGCCATAAAGGGCCACCTCCTGCATAAAGTCAAGATGATGTTCTTGAGTTACCCAAATAATCCGACAGGCGCTGTTGCGACAGGCGGCTTCTTCGACGAAGTTATCAGTTTCGCCGCAAGACACAACATCATAGTATGTCATGACGCGGCATACAGCGAGATTGCATTCGACGGATATCGCTCGCCGAGCATCTTAGAATCGAAAGGCGCGAAAGGCCT
This sequence comes from Candidatus Omnitrophota bacterium, assembly GCA_023247415.1. Classification (GTDB taxonomy): domain Bacteria; phylum Omnitrophota; class Gorgyraeia; order 2-01-FULL-45-10; family JAHFGN01; genus JAHFGN01. The sequence continues at coordinate 23,468 of JAHFGN010000014.1, read as the reverse complement.
CGCGATAGAGTTCCACTCCCTCTCAAAGACGTTCAATATGACGGGATGGCGCGTAGGTTTCGCGTGCGGCAATAGCGCCTTGATCGCTGGTTTGGCCAAGGTAAAATCTAATATAGATTCCGGCATATTCACCGCGATTCAGCGCGCGGCCATTGCGGCGCTTGAGAATTACAACCGGCACATCGATCCGATAAACAAGATATACAGCCAGAGGAGAGACGCGCTGGTAGACGGCCTGAATTCGATTGGATGGAACCTGATAAAGCCAAAGGCGACATTCTACATCTGGGCAAAGGCGAAGGGGAGATTTACCT
>JAHFGN010000014.1:0-23144 GCA_023247415.1 Candidatus Omnitrophota bacterium | reverse complement strand
TGGAGAAGTGCGATATCATCGTCACGCCCGGAAACGGTTTTGGCGAACATGGAGAGGGATATATCAGGATGGCGCTTACAGTCGACACCCCCAGGCTGCGCGAAGCGGTGGATCGAATCAAGAAACGATTGGGATAGCTATGTTAGTTCAAAGTTCAAAGTTCAAAGTTCAAAGTTACAATTCAAAACTTAAAACTTCAAAGATTTGCTACATCGGCATTGGGTCAAACTTAGGCGATAGGCGAAAAAATATAGATTTAGCCATTGAGAGATTAAGCGTGAATAAAGATATAAGGCTGAAAAGGTCATCTTCGATTTATGAGACAGAGCCTGTCAGCGATATCCCCCAGGGAAGATTTTTGAACGGCGTCCTGGAGATAGAAACAGATTTAAGCCCAAAAGGTCTGTTGAAAGAATTAAATGGGATAGAAGAATCTCTCGGCCGGCGTAGGGGCGCAAAAGACTCTCCAAGGACGATAGATCTCGATATCCTATTTTATGGCGATGAAGAGATAAATGACGCGGACCTGGTCATTCCGCATCCCAGGATAAAAGAGCGTGAATTTGCGCTAAAGGGGTTAAGGGAATTGGGGAAGGAAAGCGCGCCTTGAAGATAATCGATGGCATCTCCCGGATGCAGACAATGGTCAAGATCATAAAGAAGGAGGGCAAGTCAATAGGATTTGTCCCGACGATGGGATACCTCCATGACGGGCACGCGTCCCTGGCGCGATCGGCCAGGGCGCATACCGATGTGGTTGTCATGAGCATATTCGTGAACCCTCTGCAGTTCGGCCCGTCTGAAGATTTTAACAGGTATCCAAGGGATTTTGCCAGGGATGAGGATATTGCCCGCCGGGCAGGCGTAGACATCATATTCTATCCGAAGAAAGAGGAAATGTACCCGGCCCGTTATTGCACGTATGTTGATGTGGAAGGCCTGGCCAGCGGCCTATGCGGCGCGTCGAGACCCGGGCACTTCAGGGGCGTGACAACGGTAGTGGCGAAGTTGTTTTTGATAGTGAAGCCTGACATGGCCTATTTCGGGCAGAAAGACGCCCAGCAGGCGATTGTCATAAAGAGGATGGTCGAGGACCTGAATATGGGCATAGATGTAAAGATCCTGCCGATAGTTCGAGAGAAAGACGGCCTGGCCATGAGTTCGAGGAATGTCTATCTCTCCAAAGTTGAGCGCGCGGACGCGGCAGTTCTGTATGAATCTTTGAAGAAGGCCGGGGAGATGATTGAAGGCGGAGAGCGCGACCCTAAAAAAGTAATAAATGCCATGTCGGACATGATAAAGACAAAACCGTCGATGAGGGTAGACTACATCTCGATAGTAGAGGCGAAAACCTTAAAAGAGGTTGATGCGATATCAGGCGAGGTTCTCGCGGCGCTTGCGGTCTTCGCGGGAAATACCCGTCTGGTCGACAACGTAATTCTAAAGGCATAGGTGAGGTAGAGATGGCAGAAATCGGTCATAGCGATCTGAAGTATAATGAGATGCTCAAGAAGAAGATAGAAAAGCTTAAGAAGAAGAGGAATGCCTGTATAATCGCGCACAATTACCAGCGCGATGAGATCCAGGATATCGCCGATATAAGCGGAGACTCTCTCGCCCTGTCCCAGGCAGCCATAAGGACAGACGCGGACGTGATAGTCTTCTGCGGCGTTACCTTCATGGCCGAGAGTGCCTCTATCTTAAACCCTACAAAGACCGTGCTCCTTCCGGTTTTAGAGGCGGGCTGCCCCCTGGCAGACATGATAACCGTTGAAAAGCTGAGGGCGAAGAAGAAGGAATATCCGGAGGCTGCCGTAGTATGTTATGTAAATTCCAGCGCTGGAGTCAAGGCGGAAAGCGATATAAGCTGTACGTCATCGAACGCGATAGAGGTTGTCCGTTCTTTGAGCAAGGCTCAGATCATATTTGTGCCTGACAAGAACCTCGGAAGGTACGTTCAGGCGCAGGTTCCGGAAAAAGAGATGATACTCTGGGAAGGTTTCTGTCCGACCCATATCAGGCTTCAGGAGGAGGATGTGATAAGATGCAAACTTCTTCATCCCGAAGCAGAGGTTGTAGCCCACCCGGAGTGCAATCCGGACGTTCTTGAACTCGCGGATCATACATGCTCAACCGGAGGGATGTTCAAATATGTGAAGACCTCAAAATCCGACGAGTTCATCATCTGCACGGAGTCGGGCATGTTGTATAAGCTTCAGAAGGACAATCCCGGCAAGAGATTTTATCTGCCGACAACGCATCTTGTCTGCGCGAGCATGAAGCTGACTACGCTTGGATGGGTCGCCCACGCCCTGGAAAATATGGTATATGAGATCAAGGTCCCGCCGGAAGTGGCAGAAAAGGCGAAGAAGACGCTTGAGGAGATGCTTCAGGTAACAGGCGAGAAACAGGGGGCCGCGATCGCGGGGTATTAAAAAAGTTTAAAGTTTAAAGTGCAAAGTGTAAAGTTGTGGAGTCGCAAAAGCGACTTAGGATATGAAGAAACGATTAAGGGTTGGGATAATCGGGTGCGGGGCGATAGGGGGCGAGATAGCCCTGGCCTGTCAAGGCCGGTTGAAAAAAAGAATAGAGCTCGTCGGTATATGCGATACAGATAAGGTAAGGTGCGAGGCTTTAAAAAACCGCTTGAAGCCACAGCCGAAAGTGATGGACCGGCTGGAATTGATTAAAAGAGGCAATCTTGATCTTGTAGTGGAGGCTGCAAGCGCGAAGGTTTCGGCAGATATTGTAAAGGAATGTCTTAAAGCAAAGAGAAATGTCTTGGTCATGAGCGCCGGCGGACTATTGGGCAGGCGCGGGCTCCTCAATTCAATTCTTAGGGCAGATTCCAAGGTATACCTGCCAAGCGGCGCTATATGTGGTATAGACGGCCTTAAGGCCGCGTCTATTGGCAGGATAGGCTCTGCGCGGATGACGACCAGAAAACCGCCAGGGGCGTTTGAAGGGGCTCCTTATATCATGGAAAAAAGAATAGACTTAAACAGTGTAACAAAAGAGACGACGCTTTTCGAGGGGACGGCGAAGGAGGCCGTTGAGGCGTTTCCGCAGAATATAAATGTCGCGGCGACTTTAAGCCTAACCGGTATAGGAGAAGAGAATGTGAAGGTGAGGATCGTGACATCACCTGACTATTTAAAAAATGTCCACGAGGTAGAAATAGAGGGCGATTTCGGCGCGATTATGACGCGGACGGAAAACATCCCGTCCGAGGCCAATCCCAAGACCAGCTATCTGGCGATTCTATCGGCCATAGCGGCGCTTGAGGGGATCGCGAATAATTTTAGGGTAGGAACGTAAAATTTCATAACGTAAAGAGGGGAGGTGAATTGCAATGGCGGAAAAGGTGGTGAAGTGCGGTATCAAGAGGAAGAAGGGGTATCTGTATTATGTCAGCAAGAAGGGCGATGTAGTAGAGACAAAAATGGCCAGAGGTAAATCTAAAGGCGGCGGCGGCAAGGTCATCTGCAAATGCGGCGTGAAGAAACAAAAGGGGTATCTCTACTTCATAGATAAGAAAGGCGATGTCTCCAAGGCTAAGATGCTTAGGGGCAGGAAGAAGAGATAACAACACGAATGGGACAGGCATCGGGGCACCCTCACATCGGGACACCCTGCCATGATTAGCGAATGATTTCAGACGCAGGGTGTCCCGTTGGCAAGGCTATAGGGTGTCCCGTTCGTGTCCTGGACTTATGCAAAAAGATTTTATATTCATAAAAGGCGCAAGAGAACATAATCTAAAGAATATAGATGTTCGTCTCCCGCGCAACGCGCTTATCGTAATAACAGGCCTGTCAGGCTCCGGCAAATCGTCGCTCGCCTTCGACACCATCTACGCGGAAGGCCAGCGCAGGTTTGTGGAAAGCCTCTCCAGCTACGCAAGGCAGTTCTTAGAACAGCTGCAGAAGCCGGATGTCGAATATATCGAAGGCCTATCCCCGGCAATAGCCATCGAACAGAGGACAGCTGGGTCTAATCCACGCTCCACAGTCGGCACGCAGACAGAAGTTTATGATTACCTCCGCCTCCTATACGCCAGGATTGGCGCGCCTCATTGTCCGAAATGCTCTAAGGCCATCTCGCGGCAGAGCTCCCAGGAAATAATAGAACAGATACTGAAGCTCCCCCGGAGCGCCGATATCCAGATCCTGGCCCCTCTTGTCAGGCTAAAGAAAGGCGAACACAACCAGATACTGCGGAATATGAAAAAAGAGGGATTCATAAGGGTAAGGGTTGACGGGAAGACGCTCCGTCTCGACGAAGAGATAAGGCTCGACAAGGATAAAAAACATAATATCGAGGCGGTCGTCGACAGACTCACATTAGACGGCGATATCGCCAAGAGATTAGGGGACTCTGTGGAAACAGCCTTAAAGACCGGTAAGGGGCTTGTGATTATCGCCGGTAAGGACGGAGAAAGGCTTTACAGCGAACTCTACGCCTGTCCGCGGTGCGAGATAAGTTTCGAAGAACTTACCCCGAGGGTATTCTCATTCAATTCGCCGTATGGCGCGTGCCCGACATGCGGCGGCCTGGGCAACAAGATGGAGATAGACTCAGACCTTGTCATCCCGGACAAATCTAAGCCGGTCATCTCGGCTGTCGAGGCGTGGCGCAAGGGAGGTAAAGGGCTATACCTGTATTACAGGAGAATCTTGCGCTCTCTGGCGCACCGGCACGGTTTTGATGTTGAAACACCTTTCAAGGATCTTCCAAAGGATATCAAAGGACTAGTCCTCTACGGTGAAGAGGACAAGGGCTGGGGTTCATTCGAGGGCGTCATCCCAAACCTCGAGCGGCGTTTCAGCCAGACCGACAGCGAATTCATAAAGACCGAGATAAACAGATACATGTCTGTCCTGCCGTGTCCGGCCTGCAAAGGCGCGAGATTAAAACCTGAAAGCCTGTCCGTGCGGATCGCAGGCGCTAACATAATAGAATTGACTGACATGTCGATAAAAGATATCAAGGGCTTCTTTTTGAAACTTGAATTAAAGGCAGTCCAGAAGAAGATAGCGCGTCAGGTTCTGAAGGAGATAGATTCCCGGCTGGATTTTATGATCAATGTGGGCCTTGACTATCTCACCTTAAGCCGCAGGAGCTCAACGCTGTCAGGCGGAGAGTCGGAGAGGATAGCCCTCGCGACGCAGATAGGGGCGGGCTTAGTAGGCGTATTATACGTCATGGATGAGCCGAGCATCGGATTGCATCAAAAGGACAATTCAAAACTCTTGGATACCCTCACGCGCTTGAGAGATCTTGGCAATACCCTGATTGTGGTGGAGCATGACGAGGCCACGATAAGAAAAGCGGATTTTTTGGTAGACCTTGGCCCGGCCGCGGGCGACGCGGGAGGCCATGTAGTCGCCAGCGGCCCATTAGAGGAGATGCTCAACTCGAAAGAATCTCTCACAGCCAAATATCTTAGGGGAGAGCTGGCGATAGATGTGCCAAAAAATAGGAGGCAGGCGGACCACAAGAAGGTTATCAGGATAATCGGAGCCAGAGAGCATAACCTGAAAAATATAGACATCGAAATCCCGCTCGGCCTCTTCGTATGCGTTACAGGCGTGTCGGGTTCCGGAAAGAGCACGCTTGTGGATGAGATACTCTACAGGGCGCTGGCAAAGAAGATATACCGGTCCAAGGAAAGGCCTGGGGCGCACAAGGCTATAGAGGGAGCAGGGTTGATCGACAAGGTCATTGTGATAGACCAGTCTCCCATCGGCAGGACCCCGCGCTCCAACCCCGCGACTTACACAGGCGCCTGGAGCCACGTAAGAGACCTCTTCTCAAAATTGCCTGAGTCAAAAGTAAGGGGTTTTAAGTCCGGCCGTTTCAGCTTCAATGTGAAAGGAGGCAGGTGCGAATCATGCATGGGGGACGGCACAAGGAAGATAGAGATGCACTTCCTGCCCGATGTCTATGTGGAATGCGAGGTCTGCGGGGCAAAGAGGTTTAATGAGCAGACGCTGGACGTGAAATACAAGGGGCACTCTATATCCGATGTGCTTGACATGAGCGTGGAGAAGGCATTGGGGCTATTCGCGAATATCCCGCGTATAAGAAATAAACTGAAGACGATGTTCGATGTAGGCTTAAGTTATATCAAACTTGGCCAGAGCGCGACGACATTGTCCGGCGGAGAGGCGCAGAGGATAAAACTGTCGAGCGAACTCTCCAAGAGCGCGACCGGGAGGACATTCTACATACTCGATGAGCCGACGACAGGGCTGCATTTCGCGGACATCGACAAGCTGCTGGGCGTCCTCCAGGCCCTCGTGAACCAGGGGAATACAGTCCTCGTGATAGAGCATAACCTGGATGTTATAAAGACCGCGGATCATATAATAGATCTTGGTCCTGAGGGGGGAGATGAAGGCGGACGTCTGGTTGCCCGCGGCTCGCCAGAAGATATCGCGAAGAATCCGGAATCTTATACGGGGCATTATTTGAGAGGTGTGTTGGATAAAAAGCAGTACATAGTACTTAGTACATAGTACTTAGTAAAAAAAGATGAGATATCGAGCTTTAATATTGATGGTGGCTGCCTTTTGTTGTTTTGCGGTGCCGCGGGCGATTATGGCCGTAGGGAACGAGGAAGTCGATCTTGCGGTTTTGAAAAAGGCGTTTGGCGACGGCATGTACAATCTGACGGAGAGCAGGATCGAAAGATTTTTAGAGAGATATCCTTACACCAGCCATATGGACGAGCTCCGCATGCTTCTCGGGGAATGTTTCTTTTATCAGCGCAGATTTTCCCGCGCCATATACGAACTTGGCGCTGTGGCGGAGGAGCCCAACAGCGCGCTGCAGGACGACGCCGTATACTGGATGGGCGAGGTCTATTACGCGACGCGTGATTATAAACAGGCGCTCGCCTGCTACGAGAGGATAATAGAGGGTTTCCCGTCGTCAAAATTTATTACATTCGCTCAGTATTCAAAGGGCTGGGTGTATTATATGCTCGGGTCCCTGGACGCCGCAAAAGAGGCGTTCAGGGATCTTGTGCGGAGATTTCCGAACGACGCTCTGGCGATCGAATCTCGGCTTAAGACAGGCGAGGCGTTATATCTTACCGGAAAATACAACGATGCCGTCAATGAATTTAAAAAATATCTGGATGAATTCCCTGTCTCTGACAGGGTCGGTGCGGCGCTCTTTTTGTGCGGCGAGGCGTATTTCCGGATGGGCGATTTCAGGGAGGCGGCTCTCCACCTCAGGCGCGCCATGGAGCTTGGACAGAACGCCAAATGGATGGATCTCGCCTCATACGACACGGCCAGAGCGCTGTACAGGATGGGAGATTACAACTCGAGCCTCGAGCGATTTTCGCGCATCCAGCAGGGCTCGGCGGACGATCATCTAAGGACGAGCGCCATGTTGGGGGAGGCGGAATCTTTGGTTGAGCTTGGCCTGTTCGATAAGGCAATCGCGAAATATGATGAGGCGCTCCTGTTCAAGGGAAGCAGAGATGCCGACAGGGTGTATTACGGAAAGGCGGAGGCCCTCTTCAAGAAGCCCGATCTTAAGGGCGCGGAGTATCTCATCGATGAGGCGCTTGAGAAATTCAAGGAATCGAATTTAAAGGAAAGATTCCATCTCGTCCTTGGGGATATATATATCAGACTTGGGAAGAAAGCCGAGGGAATGGCCGAATTTGAACATGTTGTGAAGACGGGCGATATTGATCTCAAGGCGAATGGATTGTGCGCGATCGGAGAGGCCTACGCCTCCGGAGGCGATTACAGGCGCGCCATAGAATCGTTCGACAGCGTGTTAAAGGATCAGCTGACGAAACCTCAGTTGGCGTCCTACGCGCAGTATAGAATTGGCGAGGCGCTGTTATCTATGGGCCGCGCTGAAGAGGCAGCCATGGCATTTCAGAGCTGCCTCGTTAATTTTCCTGAATCCGGCGTAAAAGAAGAAGCCCATTATATGCTTGCCGCGGCGTATTTAGGAAAAGAGGACTTTCAATCAGCCGCGGTGGAATTCGATAGATTCATCAGTCTATACCCGTCGAGTAATCTTAAGGTATCCGCGTTGTTATGTTTGGCGAATTCGCTGTATAACATGGAGTGTTTTGGGGACGCCGCAAAGGTATACGGTCTGGTAATAGAATCCGGACCCAAAGAGGAAATATCAGCGCTTGCGCGATATGCGCAGGCGTGGTGTTGGTACAATACCGGTGACGAAGGCAGGGCCCTGGGCCTATTCGAGTCAATAGTAAAGAGATATCCAAACTCGAGCGCAGGCCGCGACGGACTATATTGGCTTGGGGAATATTCCTATAATAAAGGAAGGATGAACATAGCGGAAAGGCATCTCGTGGATTTTCTAAAGCGTTTTCCGGACTCTGACCTGGCCGGGCTTGCCCACAGGAAGATGGGCTCCATACTTAAAGGGAAGGGGAAATATTATGAGGCTATAGATAATTTCAAAAAGGCGTATGTTCCTGACTCCGATGAATTAAATGGCCAGATACAGTATGAGATAGGCGAATGCCTCGAGCATGCCGGCAGGTATGCCCAGGCGCTGGAAGAGTACCTCAAGGTCCCGCTTGCCTATCCGAAGGCCGCGTTCTGGTCTATACGCGGGCGTCTTGCCGCGGCAAAGATTTTGGAAACCATGGGAAGGCTTAGCGAGGCGCTTCGGCTGTATGAAGAATTATCGGAATTGAATGTAGAAGAATCAAAGTTCGCGAAGGAGAGGATAGAATTCATAAAAAATAGAGAAACCAGTAACCAGTAACCAGAACCTGGTTTCTGTACTCTGGTTTCTGGTTTCTTATGCTATTACAAGGGGGTAAAGATGTGGGAGATATTTCAAAAGGGCGGGCCTATAATGTATCTGATACTGCTGTGCTCGATCGCTTCATTCGGCGTGATCATAGAGAGGCTCTATAACTTGAATCGCGCGAAGATCGATACGCAGAAGTTCATGGATTCCATCATAAACGTGATAAAACGGAACAAGATCGTTGAGGGGCTAGAGATGTGCAATAATACTCCAGGGCCGATCGCGCATATAGTAAAGGCCGGAATCCTGAAGCACGACAGGTCACGCCCGGAAATAAAAGAGGCGGTCGAGGAGGCGGCCTCGCTCGAGATCCCGCGCTTCGAGAAGAATCTTGGGGTCCTGGCTACAATCGCGCACATCACACCTCTATTGGGGCTTCTGGGGACTGTGACCGGCATGATCAGGGCGTTTCAGGTCATCCAGAAGAACGCCATCTCCATGGTGCCTGTCAACCCGGGGGACCTGGCCGGCGGCATCTGGGAATCGCTTCTGGCCACAACAGCCGGTCTGGCGGTCGCGATCCCAACATACGTCGCGTATAATTATCTGGTCAGCCAGGTTGAGACATTGGTCCATGACATGGAGGCGAGCGCGACGGATCTTGTAAATATATTGACATCAAGAAGAGATACATATGAGGTTTGATCAAAGCCGCTATAAGGTAAAGATGGGCGAACTGGATCTCATACCGTTCGTGAATATCTTCTTCGTCCTCCTTATATTCTTTATGTTCTCGTCGAGCTTCATATTTCAGTCCGGCATGAATGTGAGTCTGCCAAAGGCGGTCACCGCGGAGGTTGTATCTCAGGAGAATGCCGTGCTCATAGTGACCAACGATAATGTTGTCTATCTCAACGACAGGCCGATAAACGCGGAGGAGCTCATCTCAAACATCCGCCTCCTGGCCAAAGATAAGCGCCCGCTCCTGATAAAGGCTGATCGAGACTCGTCTTTGGGAAAGATAGTCCAGATTCTTGACATCTGCAGGCTGGAAGGCCTTTCGCAGGTCAGTCTGGCCGCGTCTAAAGAAAAGTAGGTCCTTCGAGTGATGCCCAGGAACAGGGTTTTGGTTATATCGATTGTCGCGGCGGCCATATGGCACCTATTCTGGATATCCGCCATAAAGGTTGTGATCATTCCCGAAGACCTAAAGGTTGTGAAGTTTCCAAAGATATCGTTCTTGGGGCCTGTTATAGGCGGGAGGGTGTTAGAGATCAGGACAACGCTTAGGCCGCGCTCGTCTTTAGAGAAAAGGCTGGCGAAATATACCGGTGAATTAGCTCCAATACCTGTTGTGGCCAGAGGCGACGATTTCGCGAAAGACTTCTTCACCTTAACGGATGAGGAACATTCCAGCCTGATGTCCAATTCTATTGCCCGTGAAAAGACGGCTCCTCCGGCCAACTTTTCTGAATAAAAATTTGTATTTGCTATAATATCATGATAAAATTAGATATACAAAGTGTTATATTCTGCTATGTATGCGCCGGCCTTGTGGCGTTCATGCTATTGTGGATATTTTCCAGACCACGCGGCCCAAGACTGAAACTTGGCCGCGGGGAAGACGCGTATATCTGGAAATGCGGGATATGCCTCCACGATTATATAGATTCCAGCGGGGAGGAGATATCGGTCTGCCCGGTCTGCGGCAGCTACAATAAAAAGGGGGTGGCGAAATGATCACAGAGATAGGGATAACAGCAGGCGATATATGGCACTATCTTGACGTGCATGGAAAGAGCTCCCTTAAAGATATTACGCGCGGCATATCTAAAGGGCATGATACTGTCCTGATGAGCATAGGCTGGCTTGCGAGAGAAGGACATGTAGTTGTTGAAGGCGCGAGCCCAAACTATGAAGTATATCTTAGGCGATAGGGGACGATAGGTGAAATTTAAAGTTCAAAGCTCAAAGTTCAAAGTTGTGGAGTCCTTCGGACCTGAACAATACAAGGTCGCTTTAGCGACACCTAAGCTTTACACTTTGCACTTTAAACTTTAAACTAACACAGAGCTTTACAGGGGAGGCTATATGGTTGAAACTGCTAAAAGGCCGGGTAGAGACGACGAGAAGGTTCCTATAATCGCGCCGCTGAAGGTCATATCTCAGCGCACTATTAACAAGAGATTCGGATGGTGGTCCGCTGTTGTTCTTTTGGAGAGCTACGGCAGAAAGCAGGTATGCTTCTATCTCTGGCAGAAGCGCGAAGAAGGCGGCTGGAAGAGGAAGCAAAAGTTCGCCATCCATAATCAGGAGGACTGGGAGCTCATCCGCAACGCTGTCGAGGAGGCGATCGGAGAATTGAGCTAGCCTTCGAGCGGGTCAGTAATAGACGCGATTTAAGGCTGGTATATTCGAAAGACTATCTTATCGATATTGGCAGCCACGTATTCCCCACCGCAAAGTATAATCTCATAAAAAAAGTGGCAGGAGCTGTCCCCGGCTTCCGCGCCAACGCATAGTACGCGCGGGGTGTGCGTCCCCAACAACGCAAAATCTATGGATTACGTCATAATCTTAACAATGTGCGCCTCTAAGAAAGAGGCTCGAGACATCGCCGGCGCGCTCCTTGCGCGGCGCCTTGCTGCCTGCGCCAATATAATAGATTTGGTGGAATCGAAATTCTGGTGGAAGGGAAGGATGGATTCCGCCAAAGAGACGCTCCTTATCTTGAAAACGAAAAAAGATAATTTTGTCAAGATTGAGAAGGCGATAAATCGCCTCCACAGTTACGAAGTCCCGGAGATAATCGCGCTGCCGATCGCCGCCGGCAATAAAAATTATTTGAAATGGATATCGGATAATGCTGTGTAGCCTCCGGGTCATAATTTTTATCGTGGTTGTTTTTTTACCATTAGAGGGCCGAGGTGATGGTATGAAAGAGCAAGCGCTGCCAAAGCCGAAATTGAAAGGTGCGGTATCGGTTGAAGAATCTATTTATAAGAGGCGTTCTGTGAGGAACTATGCCTCGAAGACGGTTTCGCTTGAAGATGTTTCGCAGATTTTGTGGGCGTGCCAGGGTATTACTGATCCGCGCGGAAGATTCAGGGCGGCGCCGTCGCCGGGCGCCCTCTATCCGTTAGAGGTGTATATTGTTAAGGATGACGGTGTGTTTCATTACATGCCGACAGGGCACAAGCTGGAGGCCATCTCCGATAAAAATCTAAAAGCTGAATTGGCGGCTGCTGCCTGGGGGCAGGTCTTTATACAGGACGCCGGCCTTGACATAATCATCTGCGCGGTTTACGATAGAGTGACCGCCAAATACGGCAAAAATGGTATCCGCTGGACCGACATGGAGGCAGGCCACGCCGCGCAGAATGTATTTCTGCAAGCCGAGGCGCTTGGCCTTTCCGGCGTGCCGGTCGGCGCGTTCGACGAAAACGCGGTTTCGCGACTTCTGAATTTGCCGCGCGAATCGAAGCCTATCTATATCCTGCCGATCGGATATAAAAGATGAAATTCGCTTCGTCCCGCCCTTTTGGGCGGGCATACTAAGAAGACTCGCCAAAAGGGCGGGGCTTCGAAAAATTCCGGGGCCGTAGTAAAGAGGGATTACGCAGCGTTCGCAACGCTGAGTCACGGGTTCGATTCCCGTCGGCTCCACCAATCGTTAAACGGCGCCGATTTTGAAAACAAGTAATATGGCTCGTCCGACGAAAAAATCAGGCGGCACTCTTTTAAAATAAAGTTCGAACCAATCTTTTCTAAGAAATTCTTCTGGGATTCTAAATTTCCCTCATCGATAGTATGACTTCTCTCGTTCAAGGTACTGCCGAGCCACCAACACCCCTATTAATCAGTAGCAAGAACCCATAGGAAAAGGTAATGACAAACGGACGATGGTTAGAATAAAAAAAGGTAGCTGTCGTTCTATTGTCTTAATAAGATTATGTGATATACTCATATGGTTTAGGCGATATGATGAATAAGTGCATACTTAAGCGGCTAGGAATTGAAGATTTTATTTCAAAAAGCCAAGCTAATTGGAAATTAAATTTAGCTTGGTTTTTTAATCCCCGCGGGAATTCCCCGCCTGTAAGGGTGGGGATGAGAGCAGGGTGCCGCGCAGCGGCTCGGGCGAAGCCCGAATCAAATGAGACTGCGGGTGTAAGCCCGCGGAGATTCATTTTAAAGTTTAGAAAACTTATGTTACGGGTAGTTTATTTAGTTTTGTTCTTATCATTTGTTGTTAATACGTGCTGCTACGGGTTAGCTCCAGAACTACGAACGGCCACTCCTGAATTTAAAGAATTCTATACTGCAGCAAGTATTTGTAGAACTATTGAACAAGGAAACCTCGATAGTAATTCTTGTATAGATAATATATTCCCCAAACTAGAAGCACTCAAGAGAAGCTACCGCAATGTCTCTATAACAATATTGCCGCATGAAGTAATTGTCGATATTCCCGGTGAAGGAATGGCGGTAAGATATTTTGATCCTCGCAACGCTAATGTAGTAACACCATTCAGCAATATTTCAAAACTTCGTACAAAAATCATTAATGGCAAGTTATTACGGCAAATTATTTATAGAACTAAGGCGCTAGGAAATGACGCAGAAAAACAAATTCATAAAGAAAGGTTGAGTCAAGCGCTTGAAAGAAAATACAAAGCCATTGCGTTAGATATCGATGGAACAATAAAAAAATCATCTCTTCCTATAGACGAATCTATATTGCGCAAACTTATTGAATATGTACGCAATGGCGGTATTTTGATTCTTGCAACAAGAAGAGATCGAGATAGTGTAGACAGGGTATTTTTTGGTCGACTAAAGGAAATTGGTACAGATCTTTTAGAAGATCTATACAGAAGAATATTTATTTGTGGAGATAATGGATCGAGTGTATTTAATTACTTAGAGTTTACACAAAAATCGAAAAAAATAGTAGATTCAGAACTAGGTCTTGAGCCAGATGCACTGCGCGATAAAGTATGTAATAATCCTTTGAAGCCTTTTTTAGACGAAGGATTATTGGCGAGCGAAGATATCCTGATAACACAAAATAAAGTTCAAATTAAACTAGCTGGTAAAAAATATGAAAATTCCGATAAGATTGCACAAAGCTTAAATAAGTATTTTTCGGAACAAAAGATGTCGTTACGTGTTATCAAATCAAAACACAGGATTGATGCGAATAATGCAAATAGCTCAAAGATGTCAGGCGTTGAGGCAATTGCCGAATTTCTTGGGATCAAAACTACGGAAATTGCTAAAATAGGCGATGAGTTAAATGTGGGTGGAAATGATAGTTCTTTTGATGATCGAGCAAGTTTTTCAGTCAGAGAATACAATTCTAAAAGTCAGTATCAGATTTCAGTAAAATTGGCGAAAGGCATAGAAGGCCCTGAAGCTACAAGCTGGCTTATCGATAATCTCAATTTTGATTTCGTAGAAGCTGGTGCTCTTGGAATCCTGATAGACCAGAGAGAGCCAAGCATTGAGGCAATAAGCAAGAGATTGCTCGACTATTTCAAAAAGCCCTTTAATGAACGCACTGAAGCAGATAGAGAATCTTTATTATCGTCTCTTGGTATAAAAAATCCGGCGGCTTTTATGGAAGAAGAAGCAACGCGCCACAGGAAAAAGAATGATAGGGCGAAAACAGAAGAAGATAAACGGTTAGTGTATGAGATTGTTAAGGCTTCCGGTATAGACTATCTGTTAGATCCGCATAATCCCGATCTTCGGATTGCATATAGGTACAAGAAAGGTGCGAGCAGGCCAAATTCAAAATATGCAATTCCTAACCCTCCTAAACATGTGTTGGCAACTCTTTTTAAGATCAAATTTAAGTATAGTGGTTTGGAAAAAGCGATTATTACTTTTCTAGGGTTAAATGTTAGTGATTTTTTAAGTACAGGTGGAGAGATAGTCTCTTTTAATATACAGGATTACGGGACTAATTGTGTCATCAAATTAAACCTTAGACATCCCCTCGTATCAAATAATAAACCTACAACCCTGTTTATTAAAATCGATAGCTGGCAATGTATCAATGATTTTGGCAGCCGTTATGAAAATAGCGGAATGCGCGGATATATTAACGAAGAAAGATTTAGTATATCACACGCGCCCTTTACAAATTACGTAAGTCAAAAATATGGTTTGCATATGCCTCAAGCATATTCAGACAATCTATTTTTGATATCCGAGTCGGGAGGGCAGGATTATATTGCCGTTATAGATGGTATTAATACAGGGATAGGCTCTGGTGATGCTAATTTGGCCCAAGAATTTTTATTTAATGCGGGCATGAACAATGCGTTTGTAGATTTGTTTGCTTTGTATGATAGAGTAGTTACTTTGAAAAAATTGGGAGACAAAGAACCCCCTCTGGGTGGACAGTTTGTAGTTTGTTATAAGGACGGCAAGCCAGTCCTATCGCTCGTAGACTATGATTGGCTTTTTCAACTTGATGAGTTTTGGCGTAGGCTTTCAGAATTCCAGGGAAAAGATCCATGTCGCCTACTGAGCGATTTAGTTATGTTTACAGGTGGTAAAAATTTATTAACTGCCGACGTATCCGAAACAAATCTTACCGCCTGGTCAAGAGCAGTGACGATGTATGTGAAGGGTTATATGAAATTATGGAGTGGCGTAGAAGCTAATAAAAATGTTTTATTTAAAAAAATGGAAGAATTGTACTATGAGAGGATAAAAGATAACTGCAAGAGAGTGCTTGAAACGGTGCGGGAAGAAGATAAGGCCGAAATTATTGCGAGTTGGTTTAACGAACTCCCTGGTACCACTAAAAATATGGCAAGGTTTTTAGATGCCTCGAGCAACTACAGAGGATATTTTGATAAACAACGATTTGAATCTGAAGAACAAAAGGCGGCTATTCTAAAAGATATACAAAGCCGAGTGAATAAGAACAAGGAGGAACAGGGAAGATTTGTAGCATTATGCCGGAACCTACCTTCTTCGGATATAGCGGAGAAATACGCACAATTATATATTGAACGCATCAAAGGACAAATGCAAACTGTATTAGACGCTGGTTGTAAAGAATTAGTAACAGAAGTATTTAAAAATTACTTTTCAGGATTGAAAAAAGCACATCCTAAACAAGAAGATAAATTGGCAGAATATGAAAGAAAGGCGTTAACTACGATTAACGAGCTATTCACGCCCCCAGCTAATATTACCTCGCGTTTCCCCATAGTTCTTGTTATGGGTTATCCAGGAGCAGGCAAGAGTTCTATTAGCAGTTTAATGGCTGAAAGGTTGGGAGTTCCTCACATATCAAAAGGGGATGTTTTAAGAGACATGCATAAAAAATATCCCGATATTAAAGATATCCCAAGTCAAGCTGTTGAGATGATAAGTAGGTATATTGAGGAAAATCAGATAGATCTGTCACGGGGTGTGATCATCGATTGGAATGCGAGATATGCGGGACCGATAGAGTTATCTCAAGAATTTTTTGATAAGCATAACTTATATCTTTCAACAGTTATTTATGTAGATGTTGATGCCCAAACCGCCCAAGAACGGTTAGTGGGGCGTCAAAGAGCAACGGATTTGAAAAGAATCGATGCAAGGATAAAACAACATGAAGAAGTAGATATTCCTTTAGTGGAAAAATATTATAAACAAGGCCTCGTCATTCGCGTCCCCAACGGTTCAGGAATAGCGCTCGACGATGCCGTATCCGATGCTACAAAAAAACTACGCGAAAAAAAGAGCTTTTTTAGGAATGCAGAGAATGGCGTTGAACATAATATTTCACCATTATCTTTTAGAATAGAAGAAATAAAGACATATATAAGCACTAATGAAAATATGCTCATTACGGTGTTAAGAGAAAGGCACAATATCGTTTTGCGAATTCCCATCGAAGCTATAGGATCTATAGGTATAAACAACATCAAAGACTTTCTTGCAATATTTCAAGAGGTTCCTAATGGATACGTTGAATTATATTACACATCAGGCATAGGAGAGGTAAGCGAAAGCATGTACCAAAAATATGGATTACAAAAGAAACCCTTACCCAAAGACTTCAAAAGAACAAGAGAAAATACCGTGACGTTATTCCCTGCGCTTAAGGGCGAAGAAATTAATCAAGCTACTATTGTTTCAAGATTCGGAAGCCTTGATCTAACTCCTCAAGATACTATTCTTTCACCAATAGGATTACAACATGACTCCGCAGGATTAATAAGGGCAACCATCTTGGGATTAAAGATGATGGATATAGCAAGACAAATCAAAGAAAAAGGAATTGGTATAACCAAAGATCAGGCGTTTAAAGATAAAATACAATTGGAAATATTAGAACAACTTAAGAATGTATGCGATACTGATGATTTAAAAAATTTCAATCTTACCCCAGACGATATCATAGCTCTTGCCACAGGTACAATAAATGATATCATCAATGCCTTAAAGAAGCTTATAAAACTCCTACCAATCACACCGATAGACGCAGAAAGGTTAAGACAGATATACGAACACGCGAAACAAGCCTTAATAGCCGCGTAATTTTGAGTTATCGTATAAATCTTGTTATTACCTTTTCCTATGGGTTCTTGCTACTGATTAATAGGGGTGTTGGTGGCTCGGCAGTCCCGCCGTCTGTGGGGTTTTTAGCATGTAGCAGGCGGGAGCGGACGAGCCCGTATCTGGTTTACATACATTTTAAGCTTCAGCGAGTATGGCTGGGACGCGAGAGCGCCTCGAGGAGATGTTGTTTTACCTTGTTTAGTATCAGTGAGTAGGTGGCGCTATGCCGAGCCAGCGTTAAAAGTCCTTGAGGCTCATAGGTTATTATGCTATATTATGGCTTGCAACTCTTTGAAAAAATTTCAAACATTGTTCGTGTAGCAAAACCAGCTCAAGACAAGGCAATTTTTAGGGTTTACTTCAAGAAAACCCGTGAACTAAGTTCGAACAAAGTAGTAGATGCTCCACCATCTTACAGATAGTAAAATGTAGGGGGTTGAAACGAGCGAGCGCCGAGCGAAGCGAGGAAAAGACCTCTGCCGTTAATCGGTTTGATTGACCGCGCCCATTTGAGCGCATTTTCAATTGACAAATTTTGATTCCGATAGGATAATATGAATGAAAAAGATGAGGCTCCAAGAAAAATTAGATATTATCGTCAACGACCTCAAAGGTTATGATCCGGAGAAGATCATACTATTCGGTTCTGCGAGTAAGGGCGAGACGGATAGATACAGCGATATTGATATTGTAGTTATAAAAAATACCAACAAGACTTTTTTGAAAAGGTTAAAAGACCTCGCCACTCTGTGCAGTCTTGATGAACCTGTAGATATCTTAGCCTACACTCCGGACGAGGTTCAAAGGATGTTGGATCAGGATAGTGATTTTATGAAGAAGATCCTGAAAGAGGGAAAGGTCATCTATGAAAAACAGTCTCCAAAACGCCCAAAGGTGGCTTAAGCAAGCCCTGCACGATTTAGAAAATGCCAAAAGAAACCTGAAGGATAAGTTCTACTCAGACACCTGTTTTATGGCGGAACAAGCCTCGCAAAAGGCCCTCAAGGCATATCTGTATTTTAAAGGAGAAAGGGCGCATATCCTGATACATTCGTTGACGGCGTTAGTATCTGAGTGCTCAAAAAGAGACAGGTCCTTCCAAAGTTTGAAGAATGCCGCTATGAGATTAGATAAATATTATATACTTACCAGGTATCCCGATGCCCTACCCGCGCCTGCTGTGCCCTATGAGGAATATGGTCCTGAGGAGGCAAAAGAGGCTATCTCTTATGCCGAGGAGATATTGGTTTTGGCAAAGAGCAGGATTGAATAGCATCTTACTCGCCACTCTATTGATAGCGATGGCACATCCATCATTTTCCCAAGAAATTAAAGAAGCTGACCTAGCCGGGAGCTGGTATCCGGGCTCGAAGGCCGCGCTTCAGGCTATGCTCGACGGATATCTTAAACAGTCCGAGCCGGAAAAAGTCGAAGGCGATATCCTGGCTATTATCTCACCTCATGCCGGGTATCAATTCTCCGGACCGGTCGCTGCCTACGGATTCAACGCGGTAAAAGATAGGGGCTTTAAGACTGCCATAGTGCTCGGTTTCAGCCACAGGCAACATTTTGAGGGCATCTCGATTTACGATAGAGGGTCTTTTAGAACGCCGCTCGGTGATATTACGATAGACGAAGTGCTGGCCAAGGAGATTATCTCTAAGAATAAGAGGCTGCGATTTGAAAAGACCATATTTGAGGGAGAGAACTCGGTTGAGATGCAGATACCATTCATCCAGGCAGCCCTCAAAGATGTGAAGATAGTTCCGATCGCGTTCGGCACCCAAAATTATGAAGATGCCGAGATTCTGGCTCAGGCGCTCGCCAGCGTTCTAAAGAACAGAAAAGACATTCTTCTGGTCGCTTCCACGGACCTTTCGCATTACCATCCGTATGCGGAAGCCAATTCCATAGACAAGCACACGATAGGCGCGCTGAAGGGATTGAAGGCCAAGGAGTTCTACAAGGACGGGACCGTCGGTGTGTGCGAGCTGTGCGGTTTAATGAGCGTTACAGCGGCGCTTTTAACGGCGGAGAAGTTGGGATTCAGCAAATTCAAGGTCTTGAAATACGCGAATTCAGGCGATACGTTTGGAGATAAAAGCAGGGTGGTAGGATATTTGAGCGCTGTTGTATACAGAGAACAGAAAACAGAGAACAGAAAACAGATAACAAAAAACAGAGAACAGAGAACAGAAAACGAGGGGTCGATATTAAACGACGCCGAGAGAAAGCGATTATTAGAGATTGCGAGAGAATCGATTATAGGCTACGTTCGGGAAGGCAAGAGAAAGAAATTTCAGGAGTCGGACCCGGTTTTAAATAAACCCATGGGCGCGTTTGTCACACTTCATGAAAAGGATGAGCTTCGAGGCTGTATTGGGAACATGGTAGGACGCGGGCCGCTCTACCAGACCGTTGCTGATATGGCGATAGAGTCAGCAACGGGCGATCCGCGATTCTCCGCCCTTTCGCCAGCCGAGATAGATAAAGTTGATATTGAAATCTCCGTGCTCTCAGAGATGAAAAAGGTAAAAAGCGCCGATGATGTAAAAATACCGGGTCATGGCGTCATGGTTAAAAAAGGAGCCCGCGGCGGCGTCTTCCTTCCTCAAGTTGCAGACGAAACAGGTTGGTCCAAAGAAGAATTCCTCTCTAATCTGTGCAGCCACAAGGCAGGCCTGCCTCCCGATGCCTGGAAAGACCCAAAGGCCGACATATACATTTTCACCGCAGAAGTATTTAGTGAGTAGGTTATAGGCTAAAATTAGGACAATGGTCTTGAGATTGCAATAGGGACAGGTCTGGGGTTGCAAGAGGGACAGGTCTGGGATTGCGGACAGAACCGTCCCTGAACTAATGATATGAGCAGATTCTTCGTTCCGAAAGGGGCGGTTCGCGGAAATAAGGTCATCATTGATGGTCCGGAGGCGCATCATATATTGGATGTCATGCGGCTTGGGATTGGCGACGAAGTTACGGCCTTCGACGGGACCGGCATGGAATATATGGGTAAGATAGAAGCCACAGGCAAGGCCAATCTCATCGTAGCCATCACCGAGGCTCGCGATATCCCGCTTAAGAAAGCTATGGTTGTCACCCTGGCCCAGGCGATCCCGAAGAAAGACAAGATGGATTATATAGTCGAAAAGGCGACAGAGCTGGGCGTCCATTCGATAATTCCAATTCAGACGACGCGTTCTATCGTCAGGCTTGACGCGAAGAAGGCGCCAACGCGCGTAGAGAGGTGGCGAAAGATATCCAAAGAGGCTGCCAAGCAATGCGGGGCCCAAAAAATCCCGGTCATTGAGGATATATCAGGTTTTGACGACGCCGTTGCAAGGTTAAAAGATTATGATTTAAAGTTGATGGCATGCCTGGGTCCGGATGCAGAAAGTCTAAAAGACGTGCTGCGCGCGAATAAAGCGAAGAGCGCGCTTATATTCATAGGCCCGGAAGGGGATTTCACCGAAGACGAGATCAGGAAGGCATCCTCCGGCGGCGCAAGGCTCATCAGCCTGGGCGGCTCTGTCCTCAAAAGCGATACAGCGGGCCTTGCCGCTCTTGCTGTGATAAACTATGAGTATGACAACTGGCATAAATAAGTTTTACATAAAAACCCTCGGCTGCAAAGTCAATCAGTACGAAAGCCAGCTTATAAGGGAGAACATGTTAAAAAGCGGATTTCTCGAGTGCGGATCAATGGGCCTTGCCGATACCTATATCGTCAACACGTGCACGGTTACGCATAAAGCTGACTCGGAATCGCGGCATATAGTAGGCCTGATCCGCAGGGCCAATCCAAGCGCGAGGATAGTCGTTACCGGCTGTTACGTGGAAAAAAACGCGCGGGATATCTCATTCCTGCCAGGGGTGGAACATATAGTCCGAAACGAAGAGAAGCATAACATAGCTTCGATCCTTGGAGGCAGCCCCAGAAGCCGTTTGAGCTCCGCCTGCCAGCAGATCTCCGATTTTAAGGACCACGTCAAGGCCTTTGTCAAGGTCCAGGACGGGTGCGATAACTATTGCGCGTACTGCAAGGTCCCGCTCGTAAGAGGCCAGCCTAAGAGCAGGCCCATCAAGTATATTATTGAAGAGGCGCAATCTCTTGTAGAGGGCGGTTTCAAAGAGATCGTCCTCACCGGCATATGCCTCGGCGCATGGGGTGAAGATTTAAGCCCTAACGCGGGCCTCCTCGACATCCTAAAGGCGCTGGAGGGCTTAGATGGTATTTTCAGGATACGCCTGAGTTCAATAGAGCCGAAGTATGTGACCGACGAGTTGATAAATTATATAGCGTCAAACCGGAGGATCTGCCGCCATCTGCACATACCCCTGCAGTCCGGCGATGATGATGTGCTAAAGAGGATGAACAGGCCTTACGCAAGGGATGAATATAAAGGCCTCATAGAGCGTATAAGAACTGTTATCCCCGATATCGCGATTACAACCGATGTGCTGGTTGGTTTTCCCGGCGAGACAGAGGAGAATTTCAGGAATACCCTGAACCTGGTGAGGGATATCCTGCCGATGAGGATCCACGTCTTTGGCTACTCAAGGCGCGAGGGGACAAAAGCGGCAAGGTATAAAGATGTGGTGAAGCATGAAAATATCAGGAGGAGGCGCACG
Organism: Candidatus Omnitrophota bacterium; assembly: GCA_023247415.1. Classification (GTDB taxonomy): domain Bacteria; phylum Omnitrophota; class Gorgyraeia; order 2-01-FULL-45-10; family JAHFGN01; genus JAHFGN01. The sequence continues at coordinate 1,175 of JAHFGN010000014.1, read as the reverse complement.
GCGATGTGGGCCCTGGCCCTCGAGACGTCTTACCTTTATAGGATGGGCTTCGTATCCCGGGAACTCGATGTCCTCGTAGAGACTAAGCGGGATTACTCAACAGGCATGTTGGAGGGATATTCCAATAATTATATAAAGGTGCTCCTGAATGGGCATGACAACCTAATGGGGGAGATGGTCCCTGTCAAGATAGATTTTATGACATTGACCACTACGATTGGAAAATTGGAAAGTTAGCCACAGGGGTAGGGCATACTTAAGTATGCCCTACTTATACACAGGTGATATGGACGAAATTAAACCTTGCAGCATAATCATGGCGGTGTGGGATCAGCTTGGATACACCAGGCTTGCCGTCCGCTATGTTCTGGAGAATACCTCGACGCCTTTTGAGTTTGTGATTGTAGACAACGGCTCAAAACCCGATACCCGCGCCTACTTCGACGCTTTGAAGGGCAAGGCGGATATAAAGTATATAAGGAACGAGACGAACCTCGGTCCCATTAAAGCCTTGAATCAGGGAATAGCCTCTGCAAGGCATGATTATATCTGCTCGATCCACAATGACGTCATAATCTTCGAAAGAGACTGGCTGGGGAAGATAATCTCCGTGATGGAGAGCGACCCCAATATAGGTATCGCGGGCCTTGCCGGCAGGAGGGAGATATATAAGACAGGCTGCGTCAATGAAGATACCCTGAAGCATAATCTCCAGAATGAGGATCTGAACGAGCCTATGGCAGAAGATACGGCCGGCGTAGCGGTGGTGGACGGCCTGTGTTTTGTCATGCGGCGGGCCATGTTGGATAAAGTAAAAGGCTTTGATGAAACTTATGGATATATGCACTGTTATGACCTGGATATATCGCTCCAGGGCATCGAGGCAGGTTTCAAGAATGTGGTGGTCAAGGTTGAGGCGATGCATATAGGCAACGGCGGGATGACCAGGAGGACCCGGGAGTATAAGGACCTGGTGCGGGACGATTACGGTCTCCTGAAGCGGAACTGCGGGATATTCTCTAAAAAATGGCGTCATATACTGCCCGTGAAAATAGCTGTAATCCCAAAATGATAATGTCCTATTTAACCAATTTAGAAATGTCCTATGCCAAAGTTGCTATAATGTCTCTTAGCAAAGGAGGGCATTATGGCTGGAAAGGACATTATCATGGCTA